>CAZMQY010000133.1:0-3555 GCA_964568335.1 uncultured Clostridium sp. | reverse complement strand
AAGGAGAGAAAAGGGCAGGATACTAACAAATTATTTTTTCTTTCTATAAGCTGTATCTTCAAGAGGAAGCTTAGTTCTAAACTTTCCGTCAAGCCTATAGTATGCCCCTTGAACTGCTGGTGCAGTAGGTATAACAACTATTTCACCTATACCCTTTGCTCCATAAGCAAGTTCTTGAGTATTTTTCTCAATAATAACTGGTTTTATATCTGGAACCTGGTTTGCTCTTAATAAGCCTAATGTTCCATATTTTGCAGTAGGGACGGAGTCCTTAAGTGGATAATCTTCTGTAAGAGCATATCCGAGTCCCATAACAACTCCACCTTCGATTTGACCTTCAACATTCTTAGGATTTACAGCTCTGCCAACATCATGTGCGGCTACTACCTTCTTAAGCATTCCTTTTTCATCAAGTATTACTACTTGTGTGGCATAGCCATAAGCTACGTGGCTTACTGGATTTGGCTTATCTGAACCTATTGGATCAGTAATTCCTGAGTATTCACCATAGTAGTCGCTTCCTTCTAGCTGCTCAAGACTGTGATTTTTTAAATCCTCTTTAAGCTTAAGAGCAGCTTGCCTTGTAGCTTCTCCTGCAAATACAGTTTGTCTTGAGGCGGTAGTAGTTCCTGAGTTTGGTGTTACATGAGTATCAGGATTTTCTACTACTATTTTATCATAAGTTATTCCAGTAGTCTCGCAAACCATTTGGACAGTCACTGTTCCTAATCCTTGGCCTATGCAGGCTGCTCCACATCTTACATGTACCTTGCCATTTATAACAGTAAGTCTGCTTCTGCCTATATCAGGAATTCCAACTCCAATTCCGCTATTTTTCATTGCACAGGAAATACCAGCATATGGGCTGCTTTCGAAATCTTCTTTTACTGCCTCAAGGGTTTCCTTAAGTGCTGTTCCTTCGTCTGCTATCTGCCCATTTGGAAGTACTTGTCCTGGCACTATTGCGTTTCTATATCTCATTTCCCAGTGGGATATCCCTACCATCTCAGCTAATTGATTTATATTACACTCAGTAGCAAAGGCTGTTTGAGTAACACCAAAGCCTCTGAACGCTCCCCCTGGAGGATTATTAGTATATATTGCAGTTCCTATAATATCGATATTTTGATAGTTATATGGTCCTGCAGCATGAGTACATGCTCTTTGAAGTACTGGTCCTCCAAGTGATGCATATGCACCTGTATCTGATATAACTACCGCCTTCATAGCTGTAAGTATACCATTTTCATCACAGGCTGTAGTAAACTCCATTTCCATAGCATGTCTCTTTGGGTGTACCATCAAGCTTTCTTTTCTGGTGAAAAGTATTTTTACTGGTTTCTTTGTTATATAAGCCAGTAGTGCAGCATGGTGCTGAACACTCATGTCCTCTTTTCCACCAAAGCCGCCGCCAACGTACTTGCTGATAATTCTAACCTTTTCTGCTGGAAGATCTAAAAGATCCATTATTTCATGCTGCTCGTCAAATACATTTTGTCCGCCTGTATATACTCTAACTCCGTCACCTTCAGGCATACCTATTGCACATTCTGGTTCCATGAAAGCATGTTCAGTAAATGGAACTGAATATTTATTTGTAACTACATACTTGGAATTCTTTATAGCCTCTTCCACATTTCCTCTTTTTAAAACCTGCTGGAAAAGTACATTTCCTTTTTCATGAATTTTAGGCGCTCCTTCTGCTAATGCCATTTCAGGAGAAGTTAAAGGTTGTCTTTCCTCATAATCAACTACAATAGCTTCAAGTGCTTTTTTAAGAGCTTCTCTGCTTTCAGCAGCAACTAAAGCTACTGAGTCTCCTACATATCGAGTTTCCTCTCCAACAGCAATAAGTGCTGGCCAATCTTTAACAAGATGTCCTAAGAATCTTTTTCCTGGAATATCCTTTGCAGTAACTACAGCTACTACTCCCGGTATTTTCTCAGCTTCTGTAGTGTCAATGCTCTTAACAAGCGCTCTAGGATATTTTGTTCTTAAAGCTGAACCATAAATCATTCCAGGAACCTTCATGTCATCTACATATTCTCCAATTCCCAAAGTCTTATCTACTGCATCTACTCTGTGAACATTTTCTCCCATTAAGCCTTTTAATTCACATTTTGGAACTTCCGTGCCTTCTCTTAATACCTTAGCTGCCATAGCAACCGCTTGTTCTATTTTAACATAGCCTGTGCATCTGCATATATTTCCTTTTAAGGCATTCTTAATTTCTGCTCCTGTAGGGTTATTGTTAACATCAATCAAAGCCTTTGCACTTATTACCATTCCTGGAATACAGAAACCGCACTGTACTGCTCCTGCTTCGGCAAAAGCCCAAGAGAATACTTCTTTTTCTCTATCTGATATACCTTCTACAGTTAGTACATTCTTTCCTTCAACCTTAGCAATAGTTAATATACAAGCTCTTACTGCTTTTCCATCAACTATTACCATGCAAGCTCCACAGGCACCTTCACCGCAGCCATTCTTAACTGATGTAAGGTTTGTGTCTTCTCTCAAGTATTCCAATAGCTTTTTATCCTGTTCTACAGCTACTTCACTACCGTTTAGGTTAA
Source organism: uncultured Clostridium sp. (assembly GCA_964568335.1). Taxonomy (GTDB): domain Bacteria; phylum Bacillota; class Clostridia; order Clostridiales; family Clostridiaceae; genus Clostridium_AT. Next base: position 979 of record CAZMQY010000133.1, on the reverse strand, counting down.
ACTTGAACATGTTAACTCTCCTTAATTATAAATTTTTATAACACATTTTTATATATTAATCATACTAATTATTTAATCAATCATAGTTCTTCTGTAAACATATTTTCCTTTTGGTTCATTTATAACTAACTTGCTGTCTTTAACAGCTAGCTCTCCATTTAGGAATACATGCTTAACTCTTCCTTTTTGTATGAAGCCCTCATATGGCGTATAGTCTACATTTTGATATTGTCCTTTTGCAGTGATTTCACCTTTATAGCTTGGATCCCACACTACTACATCTGCATCACTGCCTACAGCAATAATTCCCTTTTCAGGATACATACCAAACAGCTTTGCAGACCTTTCAGCTGTAATTTCTACGAACTTGTTTAAAGATATTCTTCCTTCATGAGCACCGTAGGTGTAAAGCAGTGCCATTCTATGTTCAACCCCTGGACCTCCATTTGGAATCTTTGAGAAATTATCTCTTCCAAGTTCTTTTTGGCCTTTATAGTTAAAGGAGCAGTGATCTGTGGCTGTAGTATCAACATCTCCATGAATAATGCCATCCCATAGAGCTTTTTGATCCACTTCTTTTCTTAAAGGTGGTGACATTACATATTTAGCACCATTAAATTTATCTTCATTTGTTGCCTCATAACACTTGTCATTTAACAAAAGATATTGAGGACAAGTCTCAGCGTAAACTTTAACACCTTCGCTTCTCGCTTCTTTTATAGCTTCAAGCCCTTCCTTGGAACTAAGATGAACCACATATACAGGTGCTTCTACCATTTTTGCAATGTTGGTGACTCTGGCTATAGCTTCCTTTTCCAGACTTGCAGGTCGTGAAAGCGGGTGATATTTAGGTGCTGTGTTTCCTTCATTCACTGCCCTCTTAACAAGCAAATCTATTATATCTCCATTTTCACAGTGAAAGCCTATTAATGCATTAGCTTTCTTAGCTTGCTCAAGTGCTTCAAAAATAGCGCCGTCA
>CAZMQY010000132.1:0-9389 GCA_964568335.1 uncultured Clostridium sp. | reverse complement strand
AGTTGGAATATTAAACTTAGATGGTGCAAGAAAAGTTGAAAGAATATTAAAAGAGCTTAAGGATAAGGGGTATGATATTCAATTTTCAGATTCCTTAAGAGCAGATGGCGGCTGCATAATGAGAGGCAACGACCTTTTGGCAGGAACGCCTGATGTTATGGTTTGCGATTCTTTAACAGGAAATCTTTTAATAAAAATATTCTCTTCATTTACTACAGGAGGAGACTATGAAACAGTAGGTGCCGGCTACGGTCCTGGTATAGGTGAGAACTATGATAAGCTTATAAGTATTGTTTCAAGAGCCTCAGGTGCTCCGCTTATATGTGAAGCGTTAAAGTATACAGCAACCTGTGCTAAAAACAATATACTAAACATTGCTGCTGAAGAGTTCAAAAAAGCAAATAAAGCATGTTTAAAAGAGATAATAGCTAATCATACTAAGGAAAAAGCCATAGAAAACGCTGAAGAAGTTAAAATGCCCCCTAAAAAGATAGTTACTTTTGATATTGCTGGAATTGACATTCTTGAATTAGACAATGCCTGCAGAGCTCTTTGGAAGCAAGGGATATATTCTGAAAGCGGAATGGGTTGTACTGGACCTATAGTGCTTGTTAATCCTGAGGATGCACAGAAGGCACGAGAACTATTAAAGGAAGCAGGCTTTTTAAGTTAATAAGAATTTTATAGTTGTGTTGGTATATAATACTGGCACAACTAATTCTTACTTCAGCCAGTTAAAGTGATAGATTGATTTTTTTTATCATTTAAAGTATATTAATTACTAGACATGCTATAATTTTATGTATAATATACAATAATTTTTAGAATATTATGTATAGCTTTACAATATAATTTTAGTGTCAGTACATATTTGAAGTTATTTTAAACTAAATGTAAATTATTTTTTAATAATTTTACATATAAAAGAAGGAATTTAAATTATTTTATAGAATAATTTAAGTTGCTTAGACAAAAATAATTATTGGAGGGAACAATAATGAGTAAAAAAAGATTACTTTCAATGCTTGCAGCAGCAGCTGTAGTTACTACACTATTTGCAGGCTGTAAGGCACCAAATCCAGCTCCATCAGGGAATAATACAACCCCAGCTCCATCTGCAGCAAAGATAAAAGTTGGGCTTGTAACTGACCAAGGTGGAGTAAATGATGGATCCTTCAATCAGTCAGCCCACGAAGGTATCAAGAAGGCTGCTACCGATTTAGGAATTACAGCTCAACAGCCGCTAGAATCAAAATCACAAGACCAATATAAGCCAAATCTTGAAACTATGTCATCTGCAGCTGATTTAACAGTTGGTTGTGGATTTATGATGGAAGAAGTTATGAATTCCGTATCAAAGCAAGTTTCAAACAAGAAATTCCTTATAGTTGACGGCGAGGTTAAGAATCCTAATGTTCTTTCAATTAAATTTAAAGAGCATGAAGGATCTTTCTTGGCAGGTGTTATAGCTGCCAAGACTACAAAGACTGGAAAGATAGGCTTTGTAGGCGGTATGGAAGGCGATGTTATAAACAGATTTGAATCAGGATTTATAGCAGGAATCAAGTCTGTAGATCCAAATATGGCAAAGGATTTAATGCCAAAGGATGAAAAGACTCCAGGTACAAATGTTCAATATGTTGCTTCCTTTGATGACTCAGGCAAGGGATATGAAGCTGCAAAGAGACTTTATAACAGCGGAGTTGATATAATATACCATGCAGCTGGCGGAGCAGGTCTAGGAGTATTCAAGGCTGCTAAGGAAATGGGTAAATATGCTATCGGAGTTGACTCAGACCAAGCAGTTTCAACTAAGGGATATGCAGATGTTATTCTTTTCTCAATGGAAAAGAAGGTTGGAACAGCAGTTTATGATACAGTAAAAGATTTACAAGCTGGAAAATTTGCAGGTGGAACACTTAAGACACTTGGAATTAAAGAAGGCGGAGTTGGTATAGCACCAACAATAAATTCTGCTACTAATAAAGATGGTATTGAATTATCTAAGAAGGCAGAGGCACAAATAAAGGCAGGTACAATTGTTGTTCCTGGAACAAGAGCTGAACTTCTTAAGTTTACACCAGTAGAAATCAAATAATTAACTATTACAAATAATAGGCTAGATGCCATGCATCTAGCCTATTAAATCAATAGAAAGGAGAGAATATATGGACAAAGTTTTGGAGCTAAAAGGCATTAAGAAGGTCTTTCCGGGTGTAATTGCAAATGATGATGTAGATTTTGACCTTAACAAAGGAGAAATTCATGTTCTTTTAGGTGAAAACGGTGCAGGCAAGACTACCTTGATGAATATAGTTTATGGCCTCTATCAGCAAGAAGCCGGAGACATTTTTGTAAAGGGTCAGAAGGTAAATATAAAGAGCCCTAAAGATGCCATAGCGCTAGGTATTGGAATGGTTCATCAGCATTTCATGCTGGTGCATAATTTTACTGTAGCACAAAATATGATTCTTGGAAATGAAACAAAAAAAGGCTTGAATATAGATATTGATAAAGCTATAAATGATACTAAAAAACTCTCTGAACAATACGGCTTTAATATTGACCCTGAGGCTGTAATTGAAGATATAACTGTTGGACAGCAGCAAAAGGTTGAGATTTTAAAGGCTCTTTACAGGGGAGCGGAAATACTGATTTTAGATGAGCCAACTGCGGTTCTAACCCCACAGGAAATTATAGAACTTGGAGTAATACTTAAAAATTTGGTTAAAGAAGGTAAATCCATCATACTTATTACCCATAAACTAAAAGAGGTTATGAGCATGAGCGACAGGGTTACCATAATAAGAAGAGGCAAAATTATTGATGCAGTAAATACTAAGGATACAAATATTGATAATCTTGCTGAAATGATGGTTGGAAGAAAAGTAAATTTAGTGGTAAGCAAAAGCAAACCTAAACTAGGAGAAACTGTTCTTAAGCTTCAGAATCTAAATGTGCTTGATCATAGAAAACTTCCTGCAGTAAAGGGTGTAAGCTTAGAGGTAAGAAGAGGGGAAATACTTGCTATTGCAGGTGTTGACGGTAATGGACAGACTGAGCTTGTAGAAGCTATAGCAGGACTTAGAAAGGCTGCAGACGGAAAAATTGAGCTTAACGGCAAGGATATAACAGGGAAATCACCAAGAGATGCAATAGAGTCAGGCTTAGGGCATATTCCAGAAGATCGCCACAAGAGAGGACTTGTATTAAAATATTCACTTGCGGAGAATTCAATATTAGGTATTCATTATAAAGCTCCTTTTGCCAAGGGAATTTTAATGAATTATAATAAGGTAAAAGAATATGCAAAAAAATTAATAACTAATTACGATGTAAGAACTCCAAATGAAGAAGTATTGGCTTCTGCGCTATCAGGCGGCAATCAGCAAAAGATGGTAGTTGCAAGAGAAATAGAGAAAAACCCAGAGCTTATTATTGCAGCTCAGCCTACAAGAGGCTTAGATGTTGGAGCAATAGAATATATACATAAGAGGCTAGTAGAGGAAAGAGACAATGGAAGAGCAGTGCTTTTAGTGTCTCTTGAGCTTGATGAAGTTCTTTCTCTTGCTGATAGAATTGCGGTAATATACGATGGAAGTATCGTTGATATTTTAGATGCAAAGGATGCTAATGAACAAAAGCTAGGTATACTTATGGCTGGGGGAACCTTAAAAAAGGGAAATCAAGGAGGAGAAAATTATGAGTCCTAAAAAGAGTAATAGTTTTATAAGTTCAATGAAAGCCCTTTCTATATCCTTGATTTCTATTATAATAGGATTATTTATCTCGGTATTTTTTGTTATGTGGGCTAAACAAGAAGGTTTCTTTTCTTCTGTTAACTTACTTTTTACATCTATTTGGCAAGGAAGCTTCGGACAAAAAAGACAGCTGGTTGAAACTTTTGTTTTTGCTACACCGCTGATTTTTACAGGTTTAGCGCATGCAGTAGCCTTTAAAACTGGGTTGTTTAATATTGGTGTAGAAGGGCAATTCATAATAGGTATGCTTACAGCTTCGCTTCTTGGGTTAATCCCAGGGCTGCCAGGTCCAATTCATATAATAATTATTATTTTAGGCGGAATTTTAGGCGGTGGAATTTGGGCAGGAATACCTGGCTATCTAAAAGCCAAGATAGGAACAAATGAGGTTGTTAACACCATAATGATGAACTTTATAGCAATGTACACTTCAAATTATTTCACTATGGGACCTTTTCACAAGCCAAATAGCGCTAGTACAAATTTAATTCAAGAGAGTGCTGGCCTAACAAGGTTTTTAGGAGCCAATTACAGATTAAATACTGGAATTTTTATTGGAATTATACTTGTTATTTTAGTATATATTCTATTTTGGAAAACTACAATTGGTTATGAAATACGTGCCGTTGGATTAAACGCAAGTGCAGCAGAATATGGCGGCATAAGCATTAAGAAAAACATTATACTAGCAATGGTAATTTCAGGAGCCATCGCAGGTCTTGGAGGAGCGATTCATATAGCAGGAGTACAGCATCAATCAATGCAGCTATTTGGATTCCCTGGTTACGGATTTGATGGTATAGCGGTTGCACTTGTTGCTAAGAGCAATCCTTTTGGAATTATTTTTTCAGCAGTACTATTTGGAGCATTAAACCTCAGTTCAGGAATGCTCATGCTAAATGGTATTCCTAAAACCATAACTTATATAATTCAAGGTATAGTAATATTGTTTATAGCTGCAGAATATGTATTCAAACTTTTAAGTGAGAAAAGAAAGAAAGGGGCTGTTTTACATGAATAATCCTACAGTTGTAGTAATAATTGGTTTAATAGCAGCTACGCTTAGGCTTGCAACCCCTCTCATATTTACAAGCTTAGGCGGAGTTTTTTCTGAAAAATCAGGAGTTGTAAATATTGCATTAGATGGAATTATGACAGCAGGAGCTTTTTTCGCTGTGCTTGGTTCCTTTTTAACAGGTAATCCATGGCTGGGAATTGTTTTTGGTATTTTAGGCGGTGTAGCTTTTGCAGCACTTCATGCATATTTAAGCATACATTTGCTGGCGGATCAAGTTATCTCTGGCGTTGGTATAAATGTATTTGCACCAGCAATAGTGAGCTATTTGGTTTTAGTGTTCTTTGGTACACCTTCGCAATCAAGCAATGTAGCCTCAATTCCTTATCCAGCAGCTTTTTTTGAAAAAATTCCTGTAATAGGAGCTCTTTTGAAGGAATTAAACTGGTTTGTGTGGCTGGCTTTCATATTAGTGTTTGTGTCGCATTATATTTTGTTTAAAACACCATTAGGATTAAGGATCAGAGCTGTAGGAGAACATCCTAAAGCAGCAGATACTCTTGGTATAAGTGTTTACGGAATTAGATACCTATCGGTAATAATATCTGGAGTATTAGGCGGGCTTGGCGGGGCAACCTTATCCATAGGAATAATGGATCTTTATAGAGAAAATATGGTTAGCGGAAGAGGCTTTATCGCCCTTGCAGCTATGATATTTGGTAACTGGAAGCCTAAAAATGCTATGCTTGCCTGCTTGCTTTTTGGTTTTGCACAAGCTTTAGAATTAAATGCTGGCTCTTTAGGTTTGAGAATACCATCGGAATTTTTCCAAGCCTTGCCATACTTATTGACAATGCTTGTTTTAGCCGGCTTTGTTGGTAAAACACAATCGCCGCTTTATGATGGAGTTCCCTATAAAAAAGGAGAAAGATAATATTAAACCTGTCTTAGGGCAGGTTTTCTTTATTTCTATACCATTGTTGTGTTATAATAATTTTATTAGATTATAAGTGCGGTGATAAAGCATGAATATGAACTTTAGTTTAAACTTAACTCAAGAACAAAGGCTAATAATGACTCAACAGATGCAGATTTCAATAAAGCTTTTACAAATGTCAAGTATAGAGCTTCAAGAGCATGTAGAAAAAGAAATACAGGAAAATCCTGTGCTGGATTTTGCATACTCTGAAGAGGGTGGAGATGAAAAGCTTAGGAATAGAATCGATTATAAAGAGTTTGCTAAGTATTTGGATTTTGATAAATATGGTCAGCGACATTATGAAAAAAATGAAGAAGAAGAGGTATCACCATTTAATTTTATTTCCGAAAAAAAATCCTTAAGGCAGTTTTTGTATGAACAAGTCATGGATTTGCCTGTAAAGGATTACCTTAGGTCTGTTTGCGAGTATATTATAGACAACCTAGATGAAAGGGGATACTTAGAAGTATCTGTAGAGGAGGCCTCTGAGCAGCTACTAGTTGAGGAGACTACAGTGCTTGAAGCCATAGGACTGATTCAAAGCTTTGAACCGGCAGGAATTGCCGCCAGGGATTTAAAGGAATGCCTAACGCTTCAGCTTATTAGAAAGGGAGCTAATAATAAAGCCTTGCTTTCTATGATAGAAAATCACCTTGAGGACATGGCCAATAACAAATATAACGTTATAGCTAAGTCCCTGAATATCGATATAAAAGAGGCTCAGCAATATGGTGATATAATAAAAACTCTTCAACCTAAGCCTTCCAGCGGTTTTTATACGGGAGAAGAAGTAAAATATATTGCACCAGACGCTTATATTAGAGAAATTGGAAATGAATATCATATAATTATGAACGAAAATTTGGTGCCGAGACTTAATATTAATGAAATATACAAGGAGATCCTTAAAGAAGAAAAGGATGAGTCCGCAGTAGAATATGTAAAAGAAAAAATTAATAACGCTATGTTTTTGATAAAAAGTATAGAGCATAGAAAAAGCACTATTTATAAGGTGCTAGAAAAAATAGTCGAAATTCAAAAGGATTATTTTAAATTTGGTGAGGGGTATTTAAAGCCAATGACGCTTAAGGACATTTCCGATAGTATTAGTATGCACGAGTCCACGGTAAGCAGGGCTATTAAAGATAAATATGTAAATACAAGTAGAGGTACTATAAAAATAAAGGATTTATTTACTGTAGGACTTTCTTCAGCAAATAATGAGGATGATGTTTCAACTTCTATAATAAAAATGAAAATTAAAAGCTTAATTGAAAAGGAAGATAAAGCTAAGCCTCTTTCAGATCAAGTTATATGTGATAATCTAAATGAAGAGGGAATGAATATTTCAAGAAGGACAGTAGCAAAATATAGAGAGGAAATGAATATTAAAGCTTCAAGCAAAAGAAAGAGGTTTTAGTATCTTTTTCCTCTTTTGATTTGTTTACACTTTGTTAACATTTTTTTTTGAAATACTAATTTAAAAAAGTTAGTATTTAATTTATAATAAGAGTGGGACAAGAAATGAATAACTGGGACGTTGAATGACCAAAGAGGTGTTACTTGTGCATGATATTATAAAGCTAGCTCAGAAAATTGTACCCGAGACATTAGAATTACTGCTTAAAAGATATAATATACTTAGAGTAATATATCATAATCAACCTATAGGGAGAAGGACATTATCTAGCAGCCTAGGGGTTGGCGAAAGAATAGTTAGAACTGAAATAAACTTTCTAAAGGATCAAAATCTTATAGAAATTAATACTCCAGGTATGACTATAACAACAGAAGGTGAGGATGTAATTCTAAAGCTTAAAGAGTTTATTCATGAGCTTAAGGGTTTGTCTGAGCTGGAAGAATACATAAAAACCGCTTTAGGCTTAAAAAATGTTATTGTAGTGCCTGGGAATGTAGATGAGGATAAAACTGTTCTTACAGAATTAGGTAAAGCAGCAGCAAATATTATTAAAGACCTAATAAAAGACAAATCTATTATAGCTATTACAGGTGGTTCCTCCATAAAGGAAGTTATTGATAATGTCCCAAGGATAACAAGCTTGAAGGATATTTTGGTGGTGCCAGCTAGAGGCGGCATGGGCAGAAATGTAGAAATTCAGGCAAATAATCTTGCTGCTAGTTTAGCTCAAAAGCTTTCAGCCAGCTACAAGCTTTTACATATTCCTGATAACTTAAGCAGTACAGCTTTAAATGCTGTATTAAATGAAAGTGATGTAAAAGAAATTGTAGATAATATTAAGAATTGCGATATACTGATGTATGGCATTGGTAGAGCGGATGAGATGGCTAAGAGAAGAGGACTTTCAGCTGAAAGAATTGATGAATTAAATTCTTTAGGCGCCGTTGGTGAAGCTTTTGGCTGCTATTTTGATAAGTATGGCGAGATTATATGCTCAACCTCAACTATTGTGGTGGACAATAATTCATTAAAGAAGATAGAAAATCTAATTGCAGTAGCAGGAGGAGCCAGCAAAGCAGAAGCCATTTTATCCATTGAAAAGAATCTATCTCACAGCACTCTAATAACAGATGAAAGTGCTGCTCGAGAAATTATTAATATTCTGAGCAAAATAGAGTAAACTACTATTATGCTTAGTATATTTTAAAGTTTTTGTCAAATTATATTTTATATATAATTATTTATTAATTCATATTTTTAGGAGGTAATATCAAATGGTAAAAGTTGGTATTAATGGTTTTGGTAGAATAGGAAGAAACGTGTTCAAGGCATTAGTTAAGAACTACGGAAGCGAGTTAGAGGTTGTTGCTATAAATGACTTAACTACTCCTGCAACACTTGCTCATCTTTTAAAGTATGACTCATTATTTGGAAAATATAATGGAACTGTAGAAGCTACAGAAAATTCAATAATAGTTGATGGAAAAGAAATAAAGATATTTGCTGAAAGAGAAGCAAAGAACATTCCTTGGGCAACAGTTGGCGCAGAAATAGTTATAGAATCAACTGGATTCTACACAGACGCTGACAAGGCTAAAGCTCATATGGAGCAAGCTGGAGTTAAGAAGGTTCTTATATCAGCACCAGCTAAGAATGAAGATATAACAATAGTTCTTGGTGTTAACGAAGAAAAATATGATGCAGCAAACCACAACATAATATCAAACGCTTCATGTACTACAAACTGCTTAGCTCCATTTGCTAAGGTTCTTCATGAAGAGTTTGGAATAGTTAAGGGTCTTATGACAACTGTTCACTCATATACTAACGACCAAAAGATACTTGATGCTCCTCACAGCGATTTAAGAAGAGCAAGAGCAGCAGCAGAAAGCATGATCCCAACTACAACTGGAGCTGCTAAGGCAGTTGCATTAGTTCTTCCAGAATTAAAGGGAAAATTAAACGGATTCTCATTAAGAGTTCCAACTCCAACAGTTTCCTGCACAGACTTAGTTGCTGAGCTTTCAAAGGAAGTAACTGTAGAAGAAGTTAATGCAGCATTAAAGAAAGCCTCAGAAGGTCCATTAAAGGGAATACTTGGATATGAAGAATTACCACTAGTTTCAATGGACTTCAGACAAGATGAAAGATCATCAATAATTGATGCTCCATCCACAATGGTTATAGGCGGAAACATGGTTAAGGTTGTATCCT
>CAZMQY010000131.1:0-9425 GCA_964568335.1 uncultured Clostridium sp. | reverse complement strand
GTTATAATTAAGTTTGGATTAATTATACATGAGGTGAAGCAAATGGTTAAAAATAAAATAGTTTTTATTAGTGGTGCTAGCAGCGGCATAGGCAGGGCTGCAGCGAGGAGCTTTGCAAAGGAAGGTGCTTTACTTATACTTTGTGCAAGAAGCTTTGGAAAACTTCAAGAACTAAAGCTAGAACTAGAGGAGTCTTATTGTGCAAGAGTTCACACATTTGAACTGGATGTAAGAGATAGAAAAGCTGTTGATAATCTTATTGACAGTTTACCTGAGGAGCTTAAAAACATAGATATTCTTATAAATAATGCAGGTCTTGCTCAGGGTCTGGAAAAGCTTCAAGAGGGCAGCCTGGATGATTTTGATACTATGATTGATACAAATATAAAAGGTCTTTTATATTTAACTAGAAAAATTGTACCAACTATGGTAAAAAATCAAAGAGGACAGGTAATAAACATAGGATCTATAGCAGGCATTCATGCATACCCAGGAGGGGCTGTTTACTGTGCTTCAAAAGCTGCAGTTAAATTTATAAGCGATGGACTGAGAATGGATTTGGTGGATACCCCTATTAGAGTTACCAATATTCAGCCTGGCATGGTAGAGACCAATTTTAGTGTAGCTAGATTTCATGGAGATGTGGAGAAAGCTTCAAAGGTTTACCAGGGTATTAAAGCTCTAGAAGCAGAGGATATTGCAGACATAATTTTATATGCTGCTTCCGTGCCTCCTCATGTACAAATATGTGAGGTTACTGTAACGCCAACTCATCAGGCTACTGGTGGAGTAGTTTATAAAAAGTAAAAATTGACAGTTTGTAAACAATTGCGATATAATATACTTAAACGTCATGATAAATCAGCCCATAAGGGACTGCAATTAAATTTGCCCTTTATGGGTTATTATTTTGCTAGGGGGAATGATGATATGCACATGGCAGACGCCTTAATTTCACCAGCGGTTGGTGGAATAATGCTAACTGCAACGGCTGGTATTTCTGCATATTCAATAAAAAAACTGCAGAATGAAATGGAGGATAAACAAATACCTCTTATGGGCGTTATGGGAGCCTTCGTCTTTGCAGCTCAAATGATTAATTTTTCAATTCCCGGCACAGGCTCAAGTGGACATATTGGCGGTGGCCTTCTGCTTGCCATTTTACTAGGGACTTATGCTGGTTTTTTATCAATGGCGTCAGTGCTATTGATTCAAGCTCTGTTCTTTGCTGATGGCGGTCTAATGGCTATAGGTGCAAATGTTTTTAATCTTGGCTTTTTCACTTGCTTTATTACATATCCTCTAATATATAAATTAATTATGAAAAAAGGTTATTCTACTGGTAGAATCTTTTTTGCAGCTATAGTTTCTGCTGTAATTGGATTGCAGCTTGGGGCTTTCAGTGTTGTTCTTGAAACTTTTTTTTCAGGAAAAAGCGAATTACCCTTTGGAGCTTTTATTCTTTTAATGCAGCCCATTCATCTTGCTATTGGAATTATTGAAGGACTTGTAACTGCATCAGTTGTATCCTTTGTGTGGAAAGCACGCCCTGAAGTACTTATTTGCTCAGAATCAAATAAGACCGTGGGAAAAGCTTCAATAACAAAGATTTGTACTGTTTTACTAGCTGTGACAGTGATAGTAGGAGGTACACTTTCGTGGTTTGCATCAAGCAATCCGGATGGACTGGAATGGTCTATGATAAAAACAGCAGGTACAGCAGAACTTGAAACCCAAAGCATAATTCATAAAAAGCTTTCTGAACTTCAAAACAAGATTGCTTTTTTGCCTGATTATGGCTTTAAAGCTTCTGAGGCATCAGTGCAGACTCATGAGCAAGAGCCTGAAGAGGCATGGCCATCTGTTAGCGCTGAAACAAGTGTATCTGGTGTTTTAGGTGGAGTTATGACTTTGGCGCTTGCAGCTTTATCTGGAGCTATAATTGCTTTATTTAAACGCAGGAAGAAAAGAACAAATAATATATAAATGAAATGCAGCAATGGCGGGGAATTTAACCTCGCTAAAATTTTATTTGAAGGATGATCCTAATTATGTCAAATATAATTTTTTCAATTTATAATATTCGATATTTGGATGAGCTATCATATAAAAAAACTATAATTCATAAAATAAATCCTGCTACAAAGCTTCTAGTTACATTATCATACTTGTTAGCAGTACTATCCTTTGAGAAATATGATATCATTGGGTTACTACCCTACGTTTTTTATCCTGTAGTTATTTTTATATTATCAGAAACTCCTTTTTGGGAGATTTCAAAGAGATTGCTTGGTGTATTGCCATTTGTTATAGGTATTGGCATATTTAATCCTTTGTTGGATACAAAAATTTTGATATCAGCAGGAGGAGTTTCTATAACAGCTGGATGGATTTCTTTTGTTTCTATAATTATAAAATGTAGCTTAACAGTTATGGCTGGCTTGCTTCTGATTTCTACAACCGGCATAGAAAAAATAGCTTCAGCACTAAGAAGCTTACGGATTCCAAAGATTTTTGTCACTCAGCTTCTATTAACCTACAGATATATTTCAGTGCTTTTAGATGAAACGGGAAGAGTCATAAAGGCTTATCATTTAAGAGCCCCTATGGAGAAGAGTATTTCTTTAAGGCATTCAGGCTCGCTTTTAGGACGAATGCTGCTCCGAGCCTTTGATAGAGCAAACAGAGTTTATGCTGCAATGATACTTAGGGGCTTTACCGGGGAATATGATTTTAGAAGGAGCAGCAAGTTTTCACTTGGTTCTGCTTTATACCTATTATTATGGATAAGTTTTTTTATCACTGCAAGATTTTTTAATATACCCCAAATTATAGGGAGAATTTTAACGGGAGTGATGATATGAGCCACCATTTTATAGAATGCAATGATGTACATTATTCATATCCTGATGGAAAAAAAGCATTAAGTGGAATAGAGTTTAGAATAAATCACGGTGAAGCGGTGGGAATAGTAGGAGCTAACGGGGCAGGAAAATCCACGCTCTTAAATTTGCTTTTAGGGCTTATTTTTCCAACAGTTGGACAAGTTAATATAGGAGATATTATAGTATCTAAAAAAACACTGCCCTTAATACGACAAAGGGTGGGACTGGTGTTTCAGGATTCAGATGATCAGCTTTTCATGCCTACTGTTTATGACGACGTAGCCTTTGGTCCACGTAACTTTAAGCTGGAAGAAGAAGAAGTTAATAAAAGGGTTGTTAAAGCACTGGAAAGAGTAGGAATACCTCATCTTAAAGATAGAGCGCCATATAAATTATCCGGTGGGGAAAAGCGAGCAGCAGCAATAGCTGCAGTGCTTTCAATGGAACCAGATATTCTTGTAATGGATGAACCTACTTCTGCTCTAGATCCAAAATCAAGGAGAAGACTAATAGAACTTTTAAAGGAATTTACGCATACTAAGCTTATAGCAACACATGATCTGGACATGGTTTGGGATGTTTGTGAAAGAACTATAATAATTAGGGAAGGACTTATTGTTGCTGACGGGGCCACAAAAGATATTTTGTCTGATGCGAATTTAATGGATAAATGTTCTCTAGAATTGCCTTTAAGCCTTCAAAATTGCCCAGTCTGTGGAGGAAAGAAATAAAAATACTTTAAGCAGACACTGGAATCAATTACTATATTGGTATCAGTGTTTTTTGTTAGTGATAAAGTATTAGGTGCCTGTTGCTTTATTTACGACAATACATTAAAATGGAACATATGTTCTTTGAGTTTTGCTTTACATTTTATAAAAATAATATTAAATTTATAACATATAGTTTTCGACTGAAAGGAGGTTAAAGTCCCAAATGGACTTTAACGGGTAACTTGCGAATGGCAATGAGCGCTCTTAAGTTACCCAGTGTTTTCCACTGAAAGGAGAAATAACATGGAAGATAGCAATAATGTTAAAAATTCTTATGATGTTACGGATTTAACTTCATTAGAAAAACTTGAACCAGTTCGTGTAAGGCCTGGTATGTATATAGGTTCCACAGGCTCTAAGGGACTTCACCACTGTCTGTGGGAAATTTTAGATAATTCAATTGATGAAATATCAAATGGTTATGGTGATAAGGTAACAATTGTTTTAAATAAGGATAAAAGCGTAACAGTAATTGATAACGGAAGAGGTGTTCCAACAGGAATACATCCTATAAAGAAAAAATCCGGAGTGGAGATGGTATATACAGAACTTCACACCGGTGGAAAGTTTGATAATAAAAACTATAAAACCTCCGGTGGACTTCATGGAGTTGGTGCTGCGGTTGTAAATGCACTTTCTGAATGGCTTGAAGTTGAAGTGCATCAAGGTGGCGAAATTTTTAGACAAAGATTTGAATATGCCTATGATAAGCAGCAGAAAAAAAATATGCCCGGTACTGCCGTTACGCCTCTTCAAGTAGTAGGAAAAACTAAAGAAACAGGCACTAGGGTAACCTTTAAGGCAGACAAGGAAGTTTTTTCTACTACAGACTTTAAGTTTGAAATAATAGATGAAAGACTTCAGGAGCTTGCATTTCAAAATAAGGGAATAACACTTGTTTTAATAGATGATAGGACAGGGGAACAAATTAAAAAAGAATACCATTCAGAAAATGGGCTGCTGGATTTTATAAAGTATATAAATGAAAGCAAAACTGTACTGCATGAAAATCCGATAGCTTTTGAGGGAGAAAGAGAGGTAAATGGGCTTAATCTTTATGGTGAAGTTTGCATGCAGTTTACCGACTCTACCAGCGAACATATTTTAAGCTATGTTAATAACATACCAACCCGTGAGGCTGGAACTCACGAAAGTGGTTTCAAGACGGGAATGACAAGAGCATTTAAGGAATGGGCGAAAAAACTTAATCTTATAAAGGAAAAAGATAAGGAATTTGAAGGTGATGATCTAAGAGAAGGTTTGACTGCAATAGTTAGAGTTAAAATAACCAATCCTATTTTTGAAGGTCAAACTAAAAACAAGCTTGGAAATAATGAAGCTTATACTATGATGAATGATTTAGCATATACAAAATTTTCTGAGTGGATAGAAGATAATAAAGAAATTGCTTCAATGTTTATTAACAATGCACTAGAAGCTGCGGCAAGAAGAGAAAAAATTAAGAAGATAAATGAGGCGGAAAAGAAAAAATTAGGAAAAGGTACAGCGCCTCTTGCAGGAAAGATTGCTGTATGCACATTAAAGGACTCTTCATTTTGCGAATTTATAGTAGTTGAGGGAGACTCAGCAGGAGGAAGTGCTAAGCAAGCAAGAGACAGAAGGTTCCAAACCATTATGCCGTCCAAGGGTAAGATAATGAACACAGAGAAGCAAAAGCTTGAAAATGTTCTAAGCAGTGAGGAACTTAAGATATTTAACACTGCTATAGGTACTGGAATATTAGATAATTACAGAGAAGAAGATTTGAAATATGACAAAATAATAATAATGTCTGATGCGGATGTGGACGGTTATCATATCAGAACTCTCTGGATGACCTACATTTATAGATATATGAGACCGCTTATAGAAAATGGCCATTTATATATAGCTCTTCCGCCCTTATACAAGGTTTATAAAAACGATAAAAAAGGGGAAACTGCAAAATACGCTTATAGCGATGAGGAACTTGAAGGTGCAAAGAAGCAAATAGGTAAGGGAGCACTCATACAAAGATATAAGGGACTAGGGGAAATGAATGCGGATCAGCTTTGGGATACAACTTTAAATCCTGAAACTAGAACTCTGCAGCAGGTAGCCATTGAGGATGCTGCAAAGGCTGAAAAGATGGTATCTCTTCTTATGGGAGATGTAGTTGAACCTAGAAAAAATTATATGTATAAGTATGCTGAGTTTTAAGGGAAGGATTGAAGGATATGGCAAAGAAGATAGATATTCCAAAGGATAATAATATTATAAAAATCCCTATAGAAGAGGCTATGCCGGAAAATTACCTTCCCTATGCTGTGGAGGTTGCCAAGGATAGAGCACTTCCGGATGCAAGAGACGGTTTAAAGCCTGTTCACAGGAGAATAATATACGGAGCGTATATGCTGAAGGCTTTTCCGGATAAGCCTTATTACAAATCAGCAAGAATTGTTGGAGATATTCTAGGTAAGTATCATCCACATGGCGATTCATCAGTATATGAGTCAATGGTTATATTAGCACAGGACTTTTCAACAAGAAAACCGCTTATTGACGGTCATGGAAACTGGGGAAGCCAGGATGGGGACAGTGCAGCAGCTATGCGTTATACAGAGGCTAGGCTCACTCCTCTTGCTATGGAGATGATCAGAGATATAGATAAAGATGTAGTTGATATGATGGAAAACTACTCTAATTCAGAGCTTGAACCAAAGGTTTTGCCAAGCAGGTATCCAAATCTTTTAGTCAATGGAGCATTTGGTATTGCTGTTGGACTAGCTACTAACATACCTCCTCATAATTTAAATGAAGTTATAGATGGAGCTTTGGCTTACATTGATAACAATGAAATAACCACTAATGAGCTGCTTCAGCATATAAAAGGGCCTGACCTTCCTACAGGTGGCATAATCATAGGGAAAAATTCTTTAATGTCTGCCTATGAAACTGGAGAAGGCAAGGTTACGTTAAGGTCCAAAGCAAATATTGAAAAACTTGAAAGTGGCAGATTGGGCATTGTTATAACAGAATTTCCTTACAGACGTTCTAAAGCAAAGCTGCTTCAGACTATTTCGGAAATGACTGATGATAAGAGACATGCCAAAGCTTTAGAAGCCATAACAGATATAAGAGATGAGTCTGATAGAAATGGCGTAAGGGCAGTTATCGAGCTTAAAAAGGCTATAGATATAGAAGGGGCAGAAAAGATATTAAAGTATTTATTTAAGAAGACTGATTTGCAGTGCAACATAAGCTTCAACATGGTTGCTTTAGCAAATGGAAAGCCTGAAACTATGGGCCTTAAAACCCTGCTTAAGCATTATGTAAATCATCAGAAGGAAGTAGTAACAAGAAGAACTACAAGAGAGCTTCAAATAGCAGAAAAGAGATTCCACATAGTAGAAGGCTTTATAAAGGCTATAGATATTTTGGATGAAATTATTGCTCTTATCAGAGCCTCTAAGTCTAAAAAGGATTCAGAAAACAACTTGATGAATACCTTTGGCTTTAGCGAAATCCAAGCTCAAGCTATAGTGGAACTTATGCTTTATAGACTCACTGGACTTGAAATTAAAGCCTTTGAAAAAGAACATAGAGAGCTTGAAAAGGAAATAAAAAGGCTTAAAAAGATTTTAGACAATGAAAAAGAGCTTTTTAAAGTTATTAAGCTGGAGCTTTCTGAAATAAAGGACAGATTTGGCGATGACAGAAGAACCGCCATTATTGAAAATGATGAGGAAGCCAAAATAGATGTGGAAGAACTCATAATCGTGGAAGATACTGTAGTAACCTTGTCCAATGAAGGTTATATAAAGAGAGTACCTCTAAAATCCTATAATAGAATGAACAGCAATGTGAAAGATATAGAATATAGGGAAGGGGATTATAATAAGTACCTTTTTGAATCTAATACAAAGCATACTATAATGTTCTTTACTGATAGAGGAAACATGTATCAGCTAAAGGGGACGGCTATTCCTGAATTTAAGTGGAAGGAAAAAGGTGAAAGGCTGGACGATATTATTAGAGGCTTGGATTTAAGCTCTGAAAAGATAATAGCAGCCTATTCCATTGAAAATATGTCCCTCCAGCAGGATATTATATTTATAACAAGCAAAGGAAATATAAAGAAAACTGCATTGGATAAGTTTATTTCAAGCTATACTAAGCTTGTTGCTCTTAGGATGAAGGATGATGAAGCTTTATTAATGGTAAGTCTTGTGGCAAAGGATAGACAAGAAGGATTTATTAAGGTAACTACAAAGCAAGGACTTAGTTTCTCAGTAGAGGAACCAAGCTTGGAAGCCTTAGATAGAAATATAGCTTCTATATCATTAACATCCATACCTCCAAAGGAGGAAATTATTGATGCTCAATTTGTAGAGCTTGGGGAATACAAGGAATTTTTCTTAGCCCTTAGCGAGGATGGAAGCTTAAGACAACTAGGCAGCAGAAGAAATGTAACAAAAAAGGAGAGGTGTGTATTTACCAATACCTCTGAGAAGCTACTAATATTTTTAGAAAATGGAAGCGTGCTAAATGTTTCAGCTAATATGTTCAGCAATTTAAGTGAATCAGGAATAAACTTAATAAATTTATTCTATGATGCAGAGAATTCTAAAATACTAAATATGCTAGCGGTAAAAAAATTTGAGGAAGATATTGAAATTTTCTTTATAAGCAAAAAGGGGCTTGTAAAAAAGACTAAGCTTGAAGAATTCAGCGGCGAATATTCAATTTCTACTGCTTATAAGCTTAAAACTGAAGAGGATAAAATTATTGCAGTAGAATATGCTTCAGAAAAAGAAAGTAAAGATATGCTCATAGCAACGAAAAAGGCTCTTGGAATACGATTTAAAGTAAGCGATGTGCCAGCTATGGGCAGGGTAGCCTCAGGTGTGATAGGTATTAGCCTTAAGGAAGAGGACGAAGTTGTGTTTGCTGCAGCAATAGCACAAAATAAGTCTAACCCCATTAGAAATATAGATGAATTAGCAATAGACTCTTCAGATTGTGGAGAACTTGTGCTTACAACCAACAAAAAGAATAAGGTCAATGTGAAGCTTAATCATATCAAACTTCAAAATAGAGCTGGAAAAGGAACAAGTCTTACATTATTGGTTTTTGATGAGCAAATTAAAGAGGCAAAAATAAATTTATAATATTATATGAAATGATGTCAATTGCTCCTTTCGCACAATATAGGTTAAATTGTGAGTTAATAAAAATTCCTAGATGGACAATCTAGGAATTTTTTATTATCATAAGTTCTAGGAAAGAAATATAAGGAGATCAGTATGGAAAAATATATCTTAAAAAACGGAGTAAAATTGATATATAATTATAGACCGGGGAGCTTAACCTCCTTTTGTATAGGTTTTGAAGCTGGAGCTCTTACGGAGGAGGGCTATGAACTTGGAACAGCTCATGCGGTGGAACATATGCTTTTTAAGGGAACAAAGACTAGAAGTGAATATGAAATAAATAAGCTTAGTGATGAGGTGTTTGGTTTTAACAATGCTATGACCAATTATCCTTACTGTATTTATTACGGCACAACTTTAAGTGAGGATTTTTATAAAGGCTTTGAGCTGTATTCAGATATAATTTTAAATCCTAGCTTTCCAGAGGAAGGATTTAAGGAGGAAATGGCTGTTATATCTGAAGAACTTAAAGAATGGAAGGACGATATTTCCCAATATTGTGAAGATAAGCTTCTGTATAATGCCTTTGAAAGCAGAAGAATAAAAAATCTTATAATTGGCACAGAGAAAAGTGT
>CAZMQY010000130.1:0-9540 GCA_964568335.1 uncultured Clostridium sp. | reverse complement strand
TATAAAATCCATTAGAAGAGCCAATAGACAAGCAGGAATGGCACCAGCTAAAATCATGTTATTGTTAACTGTCTGAACACCGGAAAAGACCATGTATCCAAGTCCACCTGCACCAACAAAGGCAGCAATTGTCATAAGACCAACGGCAGTAACAGCTGAAATTCTTATGCCTGTCATAATTATTGGAAGAGCAAGAGGAAGCTGAACCATTCTGAGGATTTGACCCTTAGTCATTCCCATGCCTTTCGAAGCTTCAATTATATCAGGATTTATATTCATTAGTCCTGTATAGGTATTTTTAATTATAGGAAGGAGAGAGTACAGAAATACCATAAGTATAGCCGGCTTGCTTCCTATTCCAAGTAAGGGAATTAAAAATCCAAGGAGAGCAAGGCTTGGAACAGCTTGTATTACATTGGCAAAACCTATAATTGGAGTTGAAAGCTTCTTTATCCTGGATATTAGTATTCCTAATGGAATTCCAATAACTATAGCTATGATTACAGCCAGTACAGTAAGTTCTATATGCTCAACAATTAAGCCTATAATCTGGCTTCTTCTCGAAACCAAAAATTCTATAAATGAGTTAATCATATTCATTACATCTCAACCTCCTGACTAACGTATTGGTTACTCAATACACTCAGCAAACTGCTTTTAGTAATTAATCCTACAAGCTTAAAGGCTTCGTCAACAACAGGTACATATCCGATATGAAGCTCATTCATCTTCTTTAATATATCTATCAGTGATTCATTTAAGCCAACCGTAACAATTTCTTTTTCCATAATATTCTCAAGCCTTAAAGGAATACCTTCCTTTTTCCTTATATCTTTTAAGGTGACTATTCCCTCTAGTCTGTTTTCTCTATCTACAATTAATACGCTGTCTACTTTATTTGACTTCATGATTTCTAATGCTTGAACTACCGTTCTGCTGCCTGTTGTTTTAACAGGCTCTGTAATCATAATATCCTTGGCCTTTATAAATTCCGGCTGCTGCCATATTCTATTTTTTCCTATAAATTCCTCAATAAATTCATTTGCAGGCTTCTTTAAAATATTTTCTGGAGTATCAAATTGAAGAATATGACCGTCTTTCATAATGCATATTCTATCTGCAAGCTTAAGTGCCTCATCCATATCATGGGTTACAAATATTATTGTTTTTCTTAGCTCCTGTTGAAGATTAAAAAGCTCATCTTGCAGCTGGCTTCTAGTAATTGGATCTAAGGCACTAAAGGGTTCATCCATAAGTATTATATCTGGATTTGTTGCAAAGGCCCTGGCTACACCTATTCTCTGCTGCTGACCACCGCTTAACTCGCAAGGATACCTGTCAATATATTGCTCAGGCTCCATTCCAACTAATTTTAAAAGTTCAATTGTCCTCTCAAGTATTTTTTCCTGTGGCCACTTTTCTAATTTGGGTATAAGTCCAATATTTTCGCCTACTGTCATATGTGGAAATAACCCTGTTTGCTGTATAACATATCCCATGTTTCTTCTAAGCTCTATAGTATCCTCATTTAATATATCCTTACCATTTACGCAAATGCTTCCTGAAGTAGATGGAATTAGCTTGTTAATCATTTTTAAGGTAGTTGTTTTCCCGCAACCGCTTGGTCCTATTAAAACAACAAATTCTCCTTTGTTCACAGTAAAGCTTATATTTTGTATTATGGTCTTATTTTTAAAAACCTTTGTCACATTCTTAAACTCTAACATAAAACCCCTCCTTGCAAATAAACATTTAGTGCTATAGGCTACTAAACAAAACCGACAACTTAATATTAACATAGAGTTGTCGGTTTGTAAATCTCACTAAAAGCTAAAAAATATTACGATTTTATGAATATTGGCAAATAAAAAAAGATAAACTAGTAAAATTACTAATCTATCTTAATAAATCAACAGCTATTCATTTAAAAAAGTCTTTACCCTTTTGTAGGAGCTTTCGTCTCCTATCATTATATAAATATCCCCTTGGTTAAAAGAAGCATAGGGACCTGGGGATAAAATTAATGAATCATTTCTCCTTATGCCAATTATGGTTGCACCTGTATTTTGCCAGAAATTAACCTCGGAGATTGTCTTTCCAACAAGCTTTGAGGTTTTAGGTACTTCAATCTCCATAGGTGCAAAAGGATTTGAATTTTTAAACCTCTCAGAGTAATCTAAAAGCTTATCTATACAAGAAGTTAGATTTTCCTCCAGCTTTTTTTTATCATTTAATATATTTTCTATTTCTTTTTTTATAGAAGTCATAGAGTCCTTGCTTTTAAACCTGCCAATAAATTTAAAAGCCTCGTCTTTAGACTTAACCACAATACCGCTTCCCTGAGCTACATCTACTATTTTCATGTCTTCAAGAAGAATTACTGCTCTTCGTATTGTCTCCGGAGAAACATTATACTGACCCGCAAGAGTGGATCTTCCATGTATTTTTTCACCGATTATAAATTCACCATTTGCTATTCTATTTGCTAAATCTATAGCAATTTGTTGATATATAGGTTTAATAACAGGAACCTCTGACATTGTGCTGCCTCCATTTAATCTTTTATAATGGTACAATAATCATTATAGTATACCTGTATTAAAATTCAACTATAAAAAGTACCTCCTCCTGCTATTGTATAAGAAATCGGTTCTAACAAAACTTTCTCAGATTCTTGAGGTTAGGCTTGCCAGCAGCAGGTTCAAATAACAGCAGCTTTTTATTTCTTTCCTTTCCTTATTAAAAATTTTTCTACATAATTTGCTAAGTATATCTTTATACAAAAGTATAAAACTAATATCGATACGGAGGTGTTAAATAATGAGTAGAAGACCATTAGTTCCAGAAGCAAAAGAAGCACTTGACAAGTTGAAAACAGAATATGCAAATGAGCTTGGCATGAAATTCAACAATGACTATAAAGGCAATCAAACCTCAAAATTGAATGGATATATTGGCGGCCCTGTTGGCGGGCTAATGACAAAAAAGATGGTAGAAGAATTTGAAAAAAAATTAATAGATAAATAATTCTTATATGCGTATATGCTTAAATATCCTTCATTAAATTTGATTTGCTAAAGTAACAGGTCTTTAATATTACCTGCGTATATAGAAATAATTGATGGGGGGTTGCTTAATGAATAATTTACATAAAAATGCTTATGAATCCCTATTTGAAGAACTACTAGAAAACATTGATGTATATGAGGTTACTGGAAACAATAAAAATAAAATCCTATTAGAAGTTTCCCCATTGCATTGATTCTGTAATGGATGGTAAAACAATCAAGGAACTTAAATTCCCTGATTATCGTGCAAACGAAACGAAAGGATGGTTAAAATGGATGAGTACAAATTAACTGTTGAATATTCTAAAAAAGGCGAACATGAAGTAAATGAAAAGACTATTAATATTGACCTAAAGAATATCAAAATAGCTACATAGATGAGGTTTCTCATCTAAAGCAGCAATATTCAAAAAGTGAAATCAACAAGCACATAAGACCAGCAAAAGAACAATTCATTTTTGACTGTATTAGTAAAAGTCTAAATGCTAACCAAGAGTTAGTTTCACTGATCAACCCTTTAGTTGATGAAATTGACGAGTACATTACTGAGATTAATGATTAATTTTTGGTGAGTTTAAAGTATAGATAAAAGCAGCTATCATAACTGAAGTGCACCTCAAATGTTATACATATGAATACTCATAGTTAACATTTAAGGTGTATTTTTTATAGATAGATATTCTGTTGAATTTATAATAGAAAGAAATTAAACCGATAACTATAAAAAACACATGTGCTAAGAACCCTTAGCGTTGATTGTACTAAGCCTTTTTATTTATAATGAATACAATGGGGTTAGCAAATTATCCAACCAGTCACAAAACCCTGAATAAATCATAGAATAATAATAGTCATCAATAATAAAAGAGGAATACATGAGAGTTTTAAGGTTAGGCTCAAGAGGATCTGACGTCATGGAAATACAGGCACTTTTAAGAAAGATAGGATATAATCCTGGAACAATAGATGGTATCTTTGGAACTCTAACAGAACAAGCTGTTATGCAGTTTCAAAGAAGTTACGGATTAACTCCTGATGGAATTATAGGTACAAATACCTATAGAATTTTAGAGAGATTTCTTCTTGGCTATGATTTATACACAATTGGAGCTGGTGACACATTCTACAATATAGCTAGAAGATACTACACCACTGTTAATAGGATTCTTACCGCAAATCCAGGTATAGATGCAGCCAATCTTAGAGTCGGTCAAAAAATTATAGTTCCTTATGGCATTGATGTAGTAGATACAAATATAAACTATACTTATGAAATTATGGAAAGAGATATACAGGGACTAAAAGCAAGATATCCTTTTATAGAAACTGGTATGGCAGGAAAAAGTGTTCTTGGAAAAAATCTATATTATATTAAGCTTGGTAACGGACCAAATGAGGTTTTCTATAACGGTTCACATCATAGTCTGGAATGGATTACCTCCGTATTACTAATGAAGTTTATTGAAGACTTTGCAAAAGCCTATGCTGACGGAACTAATGTAAGTGGATACAATGTAAGGGATTTATGGAGCAGAAGTACTATCTATATAATGCCTATGGTGAATCCAGATGGAGTTAATCTGGTACTTAATGGCCTTCAAAGGGATAACCCTTTCTATTCAGAACTTATAAGGTGGAACAATGGCAGCACCGACTTCTCAAAAGTATGGCAGGCAAACATAAGAGGAGTGGATTTAAATCACAATTATGATGCTTCATGGAATCTTTCAAAGCAAGCGGAGTCAATCTATGGAATTACCGGACCTGGTCCAACACGCTATTCTGGTCCCTACCCCGAGTCAGAGCCAGAAAGCAAGGCAGTTGCAGATTTTACTAGAAGTCATAATTTTAGATTGGTGTTAGCCTATCATAGTCAAGGAGAGGTGATATATTGGACTTATCTAAATATTGTTCCTCCCGATTCGCCAAGAATAGTACAGCTTTTTTCACAAGTAAGCGGATATACACCCTCGCAAACTTATGGCATAGTTTCTTATGCGGGTTACAAAGATTGGTTCATTGAAAAGTACAGGAGACCAGGCTTTACTATAGAAGTAGGGCGAGGAAGAAACCCTCTTCCGATATCTCAATTTAATGAAATATATAATGATAATATCGGTATTCTGCTATTAGCAGCAGTTGTATAGAAATTAAAATTATATGTACCTTGATAGTACATCCATTTCAAAGCTTTTAAGTAAATATTTAAGCCCTTGAGTTCTTATAATTACTCAAGGGCTTAATACAATAAATCTAATTTCTCCTAATAATTAGCTTCTACCTTAACTTCAATTCCTCGGTCTACTAGAAGATCAACGAACTTTTTAGGCACAATATTTTCTGCTATGATGCTGGAGAAAGAAATACTCATTGTGTCATTAAAGCTTACTGCAGCAAAATTGTAGGCATTTTGTATAGGTGGTCCGCTAACTGCATCAAACCTTTCAACCATATCAGCCATACCTTGCGGCAATTCTACATTTCCCACATTAGACAGAGTAGATGTTGTAACACGTTCTCCGTATAAAGAAAATCCAATTTTTAGAATAATATTTTTTAAAACTAAGGGAGTTATTCTCATAATCATACTTTTCTCTAGTTGTACATTGCCGCTGAATTTGCTTTGTAAAACATTTTTATCTACGCCATCTTGAATCTGCCTTCCAACAACCTTACATATGTCCTTCAGATTTATCTTTTCAATATTCTCTTCAGGGTTAAATTCAACATTTATATATGAGGAAAAATTGCGGAGGGTTTTAGAAGGAAACCTCTTTCGAAGATCAATTGGCACCGATATTTTTAGAGGTTTCTTTTCGCTTGAGCTGTAAAGCTTGGCACCAAGAATAGCATACATAAATAGAGCTGTTAGAAACTCTGTAATTGTGGCATCAAATTCCTTTGAAAGCTTACGCATAGCTTTTGCACTTACCATAATGTGTAGAACTTTTAATCTATTTTTCTTTATTCTGGTGCCAGGAATCTTATATGCAGATTTTTCCTTTATACTTATTTTATAATTAGACGATGCATAATATTGAAAAGCATCAGATACTTCCTCAGTAGTCGGCAAATCCTTATAATATAATATGCCATACTTGTCCAAATCAAAAGGATTATAAACAGGTTCCTTGCCATTTAATACTGTAAAATAATTAAAAAGCAGTGTTTTGAAGAAATGGAATATTTCTATAGATATCCTACATCCATAATATAGAACCCTGAATAAATATTCTCCGTCTTTTTCTTTGGAAAAAGGTGCGGCTGGATGGAAATCTTCAAGCATTGCTTTAGGTTCAGACTTATTTGTTTTAAAATAATACCAAAATAAGCCTTTCACAAGGTGAACAGCGAAAGATGGAAAACGCTTGTAGGTTATTACTAATGCTGCTTGAAGGATTTCTGGATTTACCTCATCCTTTAACACAGCATCAATTCTGTAAACAGGCGCCCAATCTTTTTTTGTTATAACAGGATATATATTTGCTGCATTGTCTAGTTTATACCTTCTATCTTCCATAACTATTACACCTCTTCATTTTCTGTTTCAAGCTCCTGTAAACTGCAGTAATGTCCATGCACCGGTGGATGAGGCATTTTTTATACTACATCTTATTAATTGATTCTTTATTCTGCAACCTTCAATATTTTATTTTTCAAAGTCCTGCTATTGTGTATCAAGGCTTCAATATATTGCTAACTGCATAAATAAAAGAAGCACCATCATTTGCTGTGATATGCTCCCCTTAAAGTAGACAGATAAAAAATACAAGATTTGTTTCTAAAAGGATTGTATATCAATATAATGACAAAGCTATCAAAATAATACTATATTATACTGGAAGCCAAAACAATCAATCCTTCACTTCAAATGGAATAAAATTAATATAATAATTATATAAATATATTAGTCGACTTTAAAACACTTCAAATTTCTAATTCATCTTTACACCATAAGTCCGCAAATGCTTTCTACATGCTTTACTGGAAAATTTCCTGGGTTTACTTATTTAAGAGCTGACATTGAATTAATGCATTTTAGGATGCATTAAATATAAAAAGGGGGAAATATAATGAACAAAAAGAAACTACTATCAACAATCGTTTCTTTTCTTATGGTTGCTTCTGTAGCCATACCTGGTCAATTAACGAAAGTAAAAGCTGTAGGTCAAGAGCAGTGGAACACTGCAAGATATGGTGATACTATTGATGTTGACTCAGAAATAAGAGCTATGGAAAAAAATCCAGAACTTAAGGCAAAAATGGACCAGTCTATAATGGATGCAGCTAAAGAAATTAATTTTAATCAATCGGCACCACAGGGTTTAGTATCAAATGAAAGCTATTTTACATTTAACGGCGGTACCAAACCATTCGTAGGCTATGACAGAGTGTACGGTAATTATTTTAAAGATTTTACTCTAAGAAGCGTTGGGAACAATGTTGAGGTTTGGGTAGCAAATGATTTGGGCTTCTATGGAAAGGAAAGTTATATTGATTCTAATGGCAAAAAGAAATATAGAGATATTCCTGACCCATACAGCAGACCAGCACAAGTTGTTACTCAAGAGCAGGTAGACAAATTAAGAGATGAGTTTGACAGCAATATTTATCAGAAGGACACAGAATTCTTTGGTGTACCCAACTCAAGAATGGGAGCTAAACCATCTGTTGCACCGGCAGGGTTTTACGCTCCAGCTGATGGCAAGGAAAGAATAATAATGCTTATAGACAACTGCAGAGATGAAAATTACTATGATCCTAAGTATCCATTCTATGTGGCTGGTTTCTTTTCAGCTTCTTTTGCCACATATTTTGATAGAAATGTAATCAATATTGACAGCTACAAATGGGATGTAAGAATGACAAATAACAGCATATTCGGAACCATAGCCCATGAGTTCCAGCACCTTATCCATAGGGATAACGATCCTAATGAAGAAAAGTGGATAAATGAGGGAATGGCTGACTTTGCTCAATATTTATGCGGATATGGACATGACTGGGGACATGTTAACTTCTTCTTAGACCATCCAGAAAACTCTTTAGTTTCATGGGATGAATTATCTAATGCTCCAACTGGTCCTGAAACTCTAGCTGATTACGGCCAGGCATATTTATTGCAGCTGTATTTAAACGACCACTTTGGTAAGGACTTTATACAAGCCCTCGCTAAGGATAAGTCTCAAGGAATAAATAGTATGAATAAAATTCTAGCTCAGTTTAACACCGGTATAGACTTCACCGAATTATTTAGAAGATTTAGCGCAGCCTTATCAGTTGACAGCAAAAATCCTGGTAATGGAATATACAATTTTGACAGCATAGATGTAAAAGTAAACTATAAGTCTGCTCAGACCTTCCAAAAAGATGGAGTTCCAGCATGGGGAGTGGACTACTTAAAGCTTGATAATACTCAAAATATCAAAGATATTATATTTAATGGAATTAGCTTCGTTGAAAACGCAAATCCTTGGAAAGTTGTAGCTGATACTAGAAATCCAGCTAATAATGTATTATGGGGAAATAACGCTGACAAGAATGATAACAAACTGGTATTCTGGGCTGATTTAACCAGCGTTCCAAAGGCAACTTTAAAATTTGATCATTTCTACAATATCGAAAAAGGCTGGGACTATGGGTTTGTTCAGGTTTCAGAGGATGGCGGAAAGACATGGAAGAGTCTTGCTAACAGTAATACTAAGAGCAATTTAGATCCAGGTGCAAAGAGCAGTATTGCTGCAAATGTACCAGGATTCACAGGAACAAATAACGCTTGGGTAAACGAAACCTTTGATCTTTCAGCATATGCAGGCAAAAAGATTTTAGTAAACTTTAGATACATGACTGATGATGCATCAACAGAGGATGGCTGGTTTGTAGACAATATTTCAATACCAGAAATTAATTACACCAATACTTGTGACAATATGAGTAAATTTGAAAATTTAGATAAGATACTAGGAAATTACGTAGATTATTCTGTTACCTTTATTAATGAAAAATATACTAATAAGGGAACAACTCCTCAGCATTATCAAGTTAAGACATTGGATCTTATAAATATGACTGCAAAAGACGAAACGGAAATTCAAAAATTCTTAAGCAGCGGCAATAACTATATGTTGGTTTGGTATGCTGCAAAACCAGGAACAACTGGTGTTGTAGATTATAGTTATGAGCTAGTGCTTAAAAATAAATTTAATAAGTAGAACTAAAAAATATAATGTAACTTCTCTGGTAATAAAATAGTATAAAAGGATACCTAAATTGGTATCCTTTTTACATTGTCTAATAAAAAATCTAGACTGCCTTCAAAGTATTAAATATACTTGAAAATATATCGTTAATTTCATTATCAACCTGAACTTTATGTAGTATGCCTTGTGAACTGTAGTACTTAACAAGTGGTGTTATAGTTTTATTGTATACTGTAAGTCTTTCTTGAATTACCTCTTCTCTATCATCTTCT
>CAZMQY010000129.1:0-9588 GCA_964568335.1 uncultured Clostridium sp. | reverse complement strand
GCAGCAGTGCCACCACAGTAATGGTAGTTGGTTTTGTAAACGCAGGACTTATGAATCTATATCAAGCAGCCGGTGTAATAATGGGAGCCAATATAGGTACAACCGTTACGGCTCAATTAGTTGCTTTTAAATTGACAGCAATAGCTCCTATTTTTGTTGGTATTGGTACAGGCATTGTATTATTTTCTAAGGCAAAAAAGAGCAGAGAAATTGGAAATATTGTTCTAGGCTTCGGTATTCTGTTTATGGGACTTCAGTTTATGGAGACTGTTTTAAAACCTATAGCAGCAACTCCAGGCTTTGAGAACATGATTAAAACTTTAGGTTCAAGTCCTCTGCTAGGAATATTAGTTGGTGCATTGGCAACAGCAGTTGTGCAAAGTTCTTCTGCAACAACAGGCATACTTATAGCTATGGCAGGCAGTGGTGCTATACCTCTTTCTACTGCGATTCCTCTTTTATTCGGTACAAATATTGGAACCTGTATAACAGCGATGCTAGCTAGTATTGGCACTTCAAAAACCGCTAGAAAAGCAGCCTTATTCCATTTAACCTTTAATGTAATAGGTACTGTTATATTTACCTTGGTTCTAAAACAATTTACTTACGCTGTACAACTTATCAGTCCTGGTGCTGATGTAAAAAGACAAATTGCTAACGCTCATACATTGTTTAACGTTATAAATACTATAGTATTGGTAGGATTTATTCCTTACCTGATCAAGTTTGTAAACAAGCTTATTCCTGGTGACGATAAATATGAAATAGTTGAGACAAAATATATTGATGAAAGGCTTTTAGAAACTCCAGCAATAGCTGTTGGCCAAGCAGTAAAAGAAATTATACGAATGGCTAATGAGGCTAAACAAAATATAGAACTTTCAATGAAAGCCTTTAAAACAAACGATGAGGACCTAATTAAAAAAGTATTGGAAAATGAGCAGCTTATAAATACGTTAGAAGCAGAAATTGTTTCTTTCCTGGCTAAGCTCGCAAACAAGGAAATATCTGATGAGGATTCAGATCTTATAACCTCTATGTACCATGTTGTAAATGATATTGAGAGAATTGGAGACCATGCTGAAAACTTAGCAGAGCTTGCTCAAGAAAAGATTGCGAGAAGATTGTCCTTCTCAGACCAGGCTTTTTCAGAGCTAGACCATATATACAGCTATACACTTGACTCTTTAAACACAAGCATAGAAAGCTTTGTTAATCATGATATAGCTAAAGCTAAGAGCGTTCTTGACATAGAAGAAAGAATTGACGTTTTAGAAAAGGAACTTAGATTAACACACATAAAGAGACTTAATAACGGTTCCTGCAGCGCGCACAGCGGTACAGTTTTCCTTGACGTAATAAGCAATCTTGAAAGAGTTGCAGACCATGCAATGAACATTGCAGAATCTGTGTATAATAGGTAATTAGTAGTGCCACCCACGTGACAAGTGGCAAGTGTAATAATTTTTTTCACACTTGCCAATTGCCACGTGGGTGGCACTTTACTTAAAAAGTCCATTTTCAAGTATATCTATAACCTGATCAACAACCTGATCATAATCTTCATTTTCTTCATCAAACATTACATATTTTAAACCTATGAAGTTTGATACTCCCATAAGAATATAGCTTATTACTTCTGGGTCAGCATCTATTACTTCCCCGTCATTTTGAGCCTCTATCATTCCCTTTGAGTATCTTTCTGCAAAGGTATCATAGTAGTTCATAAAAAGATTTTTATCAATATAAAGAGATTCCCAAATTATATTGTAGGAATGTTTGTTTTCTCTAGTATACTTAAGAAAGGTCTTAAGTCCCACTCGCTCTTTTTCTTTTCGGCTTTTTAAATCCTTGGTTTCAGTACTTATTGCCATACGAATCTGATGACTGTATCTAAGCAGAAGATACTTATAAAGGTAATACTTATCCTTAAAATAAATATAAAAGGTTCCAAGAGCTATTCCTGATAAATTCGTTATATCTACTATCGAAGTATTGTGATAACCCTTCTGATAGAAAAGAGTTTCTGCTGCTTGGCATATCTTTTCAAGGGTAGCCTGACCTCTTTGCGTTTTAGGCATGTTCACTATCTCTTCCATGTCAGTTCTCCTTTCCATTCAGCATTCTTCTCTATGGCTTAGAATAGGAATTAATTATTTTACTATCATAGCATAATAATACTGAAAATTCAACGAACTACCTGTCTACATTATTTTAAACTCTTCCTGAGTCCTATTAATAAAACCAAGTATAAGTGTTACAAAAAGTACAGGTCTTTCGTACATTGATCCATGTCCCGTATTTGGCAGTACTACCAGCTCTGAGGTGCTTATTAACTCATGAAGCAGCTTTTGTTCAGACATAGGTGTAATATAATCATTTTCGCAGCTGACTATAAGGGTAGGTATTTTTATTTTTGGAAGCTTGCTTATAACATCATGATTATCAGCACTTTCAGTAAGTCTTACCATAGAATCCATAAAGGACTTTTGGCTAAATACTTTTTCTGTAAGTAGAGCCTTTCTGTTATTCATCCATTCGCTTTGTTCGTTATAGAACTTTGGAGAATAAATTACAGGGATTGTAGTACAGTAATAATCTAGAGGATCCCCTATGCTTCTGTTCCAAGCAACTCCTATATCCTTAAGCCATGGTGTTGTTTTTGCGGTAGTATTGAAAAGCACTAATCTTTCAATATATTCTTCATATTTTACCGAAAACTCCAAAGCAACTTCCCCGCCATAGGATATGCCTACAATATTTACTTTTTCAAGTCTAAGCTCATCAAATAAAGCCTTTAAGGCTTCGACCTGAATATCCTGCGTATAGGACATCCCTTCCATCTTGTCAGACCTTCCCTGATCAAGAAAGTCTACAAGTATAAGCTGATTGTTTGCGGATAAAACCTCTTTAAAAGCCTGCCAGCTTACTGTAGACATCATAATTCCATTAAGAAGAACTATAGGCTTTCCCTGTCCGTAAGTTTCATAATATACTTTTTTTCCTTTAAAATCTAAGTATTCCACTTTAACCACCTCTTAAAGCTTCAATTATTTATCGTATATAAGACCTATTTCATGAGCTTGCCTTCTTAATTCTTCCTTAAATTTAGGATGGGCTATATCAATAAGTCTTTCAACCCTTTCTTTAATATTAGTGCCTCTAAGGGAAGCTATTCCATACTCTGTAACCACATAATCCACATCATTTCGTGAAAGGCTTACAATGGCTCCCTGCTTAAGCATAGGAACAATCTTTGATATCTCTTCCTTTTCTCCAGTCTCCTTATTTCTAACCATGGCAGTAGAGTATAGTGCTATGAAGGAACGACCATTCTTAGCCTTCTGCGCCCCTATTGCCGTATCCGCCTGTCCACCTGTTCCGCTAAACTGAACAGGACCTATAGATTCGGAGCAGCACTGACCTGTTAAGTCTATTTCTATGGTAGTATTTATAGACACCATATTATTATTTTTGGCTATTGTATCAGGATTATTTACATAGTGTCCATCCATCACAAGAACTGAAGGATTATCATCGAGGAACTCGTAAAGCTCCCTATTACCTAGAGCAAAGGTGCAGACTATCTTTCCTTTATGAAGAGTTTTTTTGCTGCCGTTTACTACTCCCAGTTTAGCTAGCTCTACCATTCCTGAAGTCATCATTTCCGTATGAATACCCAAGTCCTTTTTACTCTTTAGCGCTGCTGCAACTGCATTAGGTATTCCACCTATTCCAAGCTGTATACAGTCTCCATCCTTTATTTTATCAGCAATGTATTTTCCAATGACTATATCTTTTTCACTAGGTACTGCATCTGGCAGCGCTGGCACCTCGTAATCAGCCTCAACAAGATAATCTACCTCAGAATAATGAATTTCCACATCTCCAAAGGTTCTTGGGTACTTAGGATTTATTTCAAGTATAACTATATCCGCTGTATCCATCATTCTTCTTTCATAGGTGTTGCTTAAAGAAAGAGAGATATACCCATGCTTGTCAGGCATAGATGCACTTCCTACATATATATTAGGCTTTACATGGGCCAATCTTTTCAAGCCTGCCAGATGAAGATGGTTTGGAATAAAAGAAATATTTCCGTTTAAATGAGCTTTTCTTAGAGGAGGAGAATAAAACCATCCATCGATATTGAAAGCTTTTCTATATTCAGGCTTTAAAAACTCGCCATTTGACATAGGTAACAATCATATGGTTAGATATAACCAGATTTAAAGCTTCACTAATTGTAATTACCTTATCCTTATAACTCATTTTTTCTCTCCTTATCCTAGAAGAATGGGCAGGTAGTACCTGCCCTTTTCAACTATTATACCAAATAAAGTTATTTATCAAAAACTGATATTATTTTTTCCCTAATATAGAGTCCATAGATTGAAGCGGCTTAACTGGCTCCCAAAAACCTTCTAGATTTGTATGGCTGATTTTAGCAAGGTTCATTTCTTGAGTTCCTGCTCTTTTTCCACCAGCAAAGTTGATTTCTCCACCAAATGGGTTCTTTATAGGAGCTTTTTCTAAAGCATCCATGTATTTTTTCCAAGTTATAGTTCCTTCAACTCTCTTTAAACCCTCAACAAAGTAGTGAGCCGCTATCCATCCTGTCATTGCATATACATTGTCTTTATATTGTGGAGTGTATTTAGCAAACTCTGCTAAAGCTTGTGCTCTTTCTCCTGTGAAATCAACCCATCCATTTCCGTATACATCAAATTTGCCTTTGATTTCATTAACTACTGTCTTAGCAACAACTGGAGATACGTTAACATATGTTGTAATAACGTCTTTATTTACACCTTGAGCAGCTAGTTCTTTTACTATTGTAGGGAAAGTAGCTTGAATTGAAGCTGCTATAATAAAGTCAACCTTTGCATTTTTTATTGTTGTAACTGCTGATGAAACGTCTGTAGCTCCTGCTGTAACCTGTTCAGCAACTAATTCTATATTTAATTCCTTAGCTTTTTGCTGTGCACCCCATAGCAAATCTTTTCCTGCATCGTCATTAGTATAGATAACGCCTATTTTCTTTGCCTTGAAGTCCCCTGCAGCACGAGCAACCATTATTTGACCCTCTGTCTTATAAATAGGCTGTACTGGGAATATACCTCTATCTTTTCCTTCTGCTTTATCATTATAAAGTTGTCCAATACCGGTAGCGAAATAAACAGCTGGTATTCCTGCCTCTTTTAAATCATCCAAAGTTGCTCCAACTACTGGAGTACCAAAGTGACCAACTATAGCAAAAACCTTTTCATCTTCTATAAGATTTGTAAGCATTGCCTTACCTTTTACAGGGTCAAATTCGTCATCTGTATGCTTAAAAGTGATTTTGCGGTTATTTACTCCGCCCTTTTCATTTATCATTTTAAAATAAGCTTCTATGCCTGCATTGAATGGAACGCCAACAGGTGCATATGCTCCGGATGTTGCAGCAGTATTACCAACTTTTATTTCAGTATCGGTAACTCCTTGCGCCTGCTCTTCCTTCTTTGTCTGAGTACAGCCTGCTAAGCCTCCTACCAGGGTTAGTGCAGTTAGAATCGAAACTATTTTCTTCATTTTCATTTATACTTTCCCTCCTTAAATATATAACAATGCAATCGCATTATTTCCACTAATGTGATCCTAAATAAGCCTCGATAAGCTTTGGATCATTTCTTAACTCCTCTGCTTTTCCATGAGTGTTGATAATTCCCAATTCCAGAACATATGCATAATCAGCAATTTTTAGTGTCTGAGCTGCATTTTGCTCTACAATTATTACAGTTGTACCCTCTTCTTTAATTTCCTTAACTATATTCATTATGTCCTGAACAATTAAAGGTGCTAGCCCTAAAGAAGGCTCATCTAAAAGGAGAATTTTGGGGCTGCTCATTAGTGCTCTGGCAATAGCAAGCATTTGCTGTTCTCCTCCGGATAA
This sequence comes from uncultured Clostridium sp., assembly GCA_964568335.1. GTDB lineage: Bacteria > Bacillota > Clostridia > Clostridiales > Clostridiaceae > Clostridium_AT. The sequence goes on along the minus strand of CAZMQY010000129.1, from coordinate 3,653 downwards.
AGTAGAAGCTGTTTGGCTTTTTCTTGTTTTTAAAACCGGAAAATATTTATACACTCTTTCAAAGTTTTTTTCTATCTGCTTAGAATCTTTTAAAGTAAAGGCTCCTACCTTAAGATTTTCTTCAACGGTTAAATCTCTAAATACCTGTCTGCCTTCCGGGGATTGTGCTATTCCAAGCTTCGCTATTTTTTCAGGCTCAAGCTTTGTAATTTCATTTCCATAAAACTGTATAGAACCCTCAGCAGACTCAATAAGTCCAGAAATTGTTCGAAGAGTAGTAGTTTTTCCTGCACCATTTGCACCTAAAAGAGCAACAACCTCGCCTTCTCTAACTTCAAGGTCTATGCCTTTTAAAGCTTCGATGGCACTGTATCTAACCTTCAATCCTTTTACTTTTAATGCTATCTTCTTCTCCATCTTATTCATCTCCATCAGTTCCTAAATAAGCTGCTTGAACATCCTTATTTTGCTGAATTTCCTTAGCAGTACCCATGGCTAGGAATTTACCAAAGGATATTGCACAAATTCTATCGCAAACATCCATAACTAATCTCATATCATGTTCAACTAAAAGCACTGAACAGTTAAACTCATCTCTAATCTTTCTAATCATCTTAGTTAACTGTAAGGTTTCAACATCATTTAACCCAGCTGCTGGCTCGTCTAAAATTATAAGCTTTGGTTTGCACATCAAGGTTCTGGCAAGCTCTACCTTCTTAAGAATTCCATAGGGCTGTCCAGCCACAATCATATCTTTACGATCTTCAATTCCTAAAGATTGAAGAATACCAATTGCTTCTTCTCTTAAAGCTTTCTCTTCTTTTACAGCTCTAGGAAGTCTTAGGGCTTGCTCCAAAATTGTAGCTTTAAAGTCAATATGGCCGCCAACCAAAACATTGTCTAAAATACTAAGCTCTCTAATAAGTTCAACGTTTTGGAAGGTTCTTACTAAGCCTAGCTTAATTATTTCATGTACGTCATGGTCAAGTAAATTTTGAACGTTATTGTTTCTATCCCTAAAATATATATTTCCTGTGTTTGGCTTATAAAATTGAGTAATACAGTTAAAAGCGGTAGTCTTTCCTGCTCCATTAGGTCCAATAAGACCAAAGACTTCTTTTTCCTTAATATCAAAGGATAGATTATCAACAGCCTTTAATCCACCGAAAGCAATGCCAAGATTCTCAACTTTTAGCACTAGCCCATCTGCTAACATATTACATTGACTCATTGTATTGCCCTCTCTTTTTAAATTTCTTTGTCCATTTCTTTATGTCGTGTCCAATGTATACAAGGCCATGTGGATAGAACATTATAACTAATATAATAAGCAATCCATTAAATACATAGGATACCTGACTGAAATATGGAATTTGTTTTAGGAATAAATCTGGAACCGCAAAGACTATGAAAGCTCCCAATACTGTTCCGTATATTGATCTTAATCCGCCGATAACTATCATGGCCAAGAAGTCTAGAGAAAGCTTTAAAGACCATGTAGAAGGATAACTGAACCTAATAAAATGAACATATAAAACTCCTGCTACACTGGCGTAGATAGTAGCTAAGGCAAATGCTACCAATCTGTACTTTAGGAGATTTACTCCCATTGCTTGTGAAGCAGCTTCGCTTCCACGCATAGCATTTAAGGCTCTTCCAAGCTGACCGTTAATCATGTTATAGGTTAACAGCATGATTAGTATTAAAAAGAAAATTATTAAATAGTAGGTGGTTACTCTATCTAACTGTATAGCTCCAAACAATTTAGGAAACTTAGCCTGTTTTCCACTGAATCCATTAGTGAATACATTAAGTTCCTCGAAGGTTTTTCTCAAAATTTCTGCAACACATAAAGTTGCAATTGCGAGGTACATTCCTTCTATCTTTAATGAAACTAACCCTACAAGAACACCTAATAAAGTTGGAAGCACTATTGCTAATATTAAAGCAAGTTCAAAGGGTAATTTCATGTTTATAGTGGCATAGGCTGAAATATATGCAGCCAAGCCCATAAATCCGGCAGTACCTAAAGATATAAGTCCTGAGAACCCTAGAAGAAGATTTAAACCTAAAGCTGCTATTGCATAAATAAGGGTTCCGCCTATAACTGTAATATGGCTTGATTTAAGAATGCCAGCATTAGCAAGCATTGGAATACAAGCTAATAAAACACCAAACAATATAAACTGAAAATGCGGGTTTTTTAATATTTTGTTATTCATCTTCATCTTTCACCTACACTTTCTTCACGATTTTCTTGCCAATTAGTCCTTGCGGTCTAAATACTAAGAAAACAAGAATTATAATATAAAGTATTTGCCCTCCCCATATTGAAGATCCATAATACATTAATAAGTTTCTGCTAATTCCTATGATATAAGCTCCAAGTACTGGCCCATAGAAGGTTTGGAAGCCTCCCAATACACAAGCGATTAAAGCGTTAATTTGTACTTCATCCATTAAATTAAGAGTAACAGATGTCATTGGCGCAACCATAACCCCTGATAACACACCAAGTACTGCTGCAGCTGCCCAAGCACCCATAGTTACGTTTTTAGTAGGAACACCCATAAGCTTTGCAGTAAATTCATTTGATGCAGTTGTTCTTACTGCAAGCCCCCACTTTGTTTTTTGGAGGACATAGAAAAGTGATACCATAACAACCAAACCAAAAACTATATTAAATAGTCCATTATAGGATATTGAAGCTCCAAGAAATTTAAGATCACCATTGTTGATTAGCTTAGGGAGACGCAAAGGGTCTACTCCAAAGAACAAAGGTGTTACTCCAAGTATTATCATCATCATTCCAAGAGTAATAATTTGCTTACCAACAGGCGATACTTTTTTTGTATGCCTTATTATTACTACGTCAATTAGAAAACCCATAATAACTGCACTTATAACCCCTGCAATTATTCCTAACCATAAAGGGGCACCATGGGAATTGAAGAGATATGTTACTACAAAAGCATTAAACATACCAATCACACCCTGGGAGAAATTCGTAACATTGGAGGTACGATATACGATGATTATTCCAAGTGCTGCAAGGGCATATATACTTCCCGTTTCCAAACTTCGTAATATAACTTGTATAAAGGTACCCATTAAGCTTCACCCCATTTAATAACATTCGCTGCCCATACATAACCTATTCCCGCAGCAATCATTGATATTATTGACCCGTCCTTTACCTTGCCCTGCTCTAAAGCAAGATGCAGTGATAATATTTGATCTATCTGTCCAATATGACCATAGTCCTCAAGGTATATTGACTGCTCCTCCGAAAGCTTTAGCTCCTTAAGCATTTCCATATGACCTGAACGCTTCATATGAAGTATTGCTGCATAGGTTATTTCGCTTTTATCAATACCTGACTTTTCAAAAGCCTTGTCTATGCATTTATACCAGTTTGGCATGGATACCACATTGAGTCTATTCTTCATTCCAACAGGATCCATCAATCTTAAGGATTTATATGCCTTATCCATATTGCTGTTGTTTATTGGGTTGCATATACCACCTATTTCAACACCAGCTGCTCTGGCTAAGGAACCATCTCCTATAATATGAGAACCTAGCACTAAATTTTTTCCATAATTCTTCCTAAGGATTATTGCGCCTCCACCTGCTCCAAGATTGTACATCAT
>CAZMQY010000128.1:0-9594 GCA_964568335.1 uncultured Clostridium sp. | reverse complement strand
ATATGATAGTAAATTTTTTCCCAAAGAACGTTTTTGAGGCAATGTCAAAGGCTGATATGATTCAAGTAATTATCTTTGCTGCCTTTTTTGGACTTGCACTTTCCTTTTTAGGTAAAAATGAAAGTGGAAAAAAGGTATATGAATTTATTCAGCACTTAAATATTGTAGTTATGGAAATAGTAAAGATTGTTATGAAATTTGCTCCTGTAGGTGTTTTTGCTCTGCTAAGCGGAATTACTGGAGTCATTGGCTTAAAGGTTATTATTCCGCTTGCAAAGTTTTTAATAACAATGCTTATAGGCTCTGTGTCAGCTTTGACAATATTGATTATTCTGGTTTCACTTTATGGAAGAATTAATCCAATAAGACTTATTAAAAAGATTAATAGAACAATCGTCGTTGCACTTACAACAACCTCTTCCGCTATTTCACTTCCAGTGCAAATGGAAGACTGTGAAGAAAGAGTTGGTATAAGCAAAAGAGTATCTCGTCTTGTAAATCCACTTGCTATGTCCCTTAACAGCAATGGACTTGCTTTAAGTATAGCAATTGCCTGCGTTACTATAGCACAGTTTTTTGGTATTCACCTTACTCTTAAGGAGCAAATTGCTGTAGTTGTGGTTTCTACCTTGGCAACCTTAGGCAATCTGCTTGTACCTGGTGGTGCACTTGTAGCCATTGCAGTTGCTCTGCAGATGACAGGGCTTCCTCTAGAAGGAGTTGCAATTCTTGCTGGAGTGGACTGGTTCGCTGGAATTGCGCGTACATTATTAAATGTTGTTGGTGATGTTCTTGTTACCCTGTTTATTGCTATTAATGAAAAAGAGTTTGATAGAACTATATTTGATTCAAAGGTGGCTGTAAAATCAGCAGATACCTTAAATTTGAAATAATTTTTATATTATAAAATAATATCTAATCTATAAAAGGAGAAAGTGGCCATGCAGGTTTTTGCTGAGGAGATTTGTTATAAATTACATGATATATTGAAGGATAAAAAAGAACTACAAGGTGTTGTTCACTCAGTTTTTAATCGTGTATGCAATATAAGCTTTCAGAATATACCTATTGTTTCGCTTATATTAAAGAGCATTCCAATGAAACCGATGGCAGTTTCTATAAATGTAACGGTAAATATGTCCATGCATGAGTTGGGAATAGAGGCTGGTCAAAAAGTTATATATCATCATGATAAGCTGGAAGTTCCCGAAGCAGGTTTAATATTGTATTTTAGCAATTCAATAGATATTCAATGTGGTCCTAGTTTTAGCTTTAATAAGGAGAATATTAATAGGGTAAAAGCTAATATTGATGAGCTACGACTAGCTCTCAAGCAGGGCAATCCTTTAGGACTTCTTCCTATAGTTTCTAATTTTGAAGAAACCTTTGGGGAGCAATTAAATGCCATTCCACAAAATAGGTATTCTCAGTTTGCCTGGCCAAGAATCAATAAATTAATTTTGGCAGTTAAGCAAGGTGAACCTATTGAAATTACTAGTGCAAGCAGAGGAATTGCAGGTTTTGGTCCTGGTTTAACGCCCTCTTCGGATGATATGCTGATTGGACTTATGATTAGCTTTATTTATGCTGCTCACTACTATGATTGGGAAAAGGGTAAGGCAGAGGCTATAAACGAAGCTATCTTAAAAGGGGCAGAAGGAAGAACAAATCAGCTTAGCTATGAGATGATGAGCTATGCCGCACAGGGTGAGGTTATAAAAAATATTCATCAATTGATGAACAGTATCTACTTTAATACTGAACAGTCGCTTTACAAAAGTGCTTTGGAGGTAATGAATTATGGTGAAACCTCGGGAGCTGATTTATTAACGGGAATATATATAGGATGTAAAATTTGCGCTAATATAAAACATAAAAAATAATAAGGGGAAATTAAAATGTCAAGAATAGTTATAGCACTTGGAGGCAATGCGCTTCAGGATAATCCAAAGGACACTTCAGCAGGAGCTCAACTTGAGACCTGTCATGCAACATCGAAGGCAATAGTTGATTTAATTGAGGATGGACATGAAGTTATAATAGCTCATGGAAATGGACCTCAGGTTGGACAAATAGTTGCAACCTATGAGGGAGCAGCAGCTGCTGATGAAACAAAGCCAGTTATGCCTTTCCCAGAATGTGGCGCCATGAGTCAAGGTTATATAGGTTATCATTTGCAGCAGGCTATAAGAGAAGAAATGATAAAAAGAGGAATAAATAAGAGCATAGCAGCTGTGGTAACACAGGTTATTGTAGATAAGAATGATTCAGGTTTTAAAAACCCAACAAAGCCAGTAGGATCTTTCTTTACTGAAGAGCAGGCTAAAAAGCTTATGTTTGAAAAAGGCTATGTAATGAAGGAAGACTCAGGCAGAGGTTTTAGAAGAGTAGTTGCATCTCCAATGCCGCTAACTGTTGTTGAAGAGCCTGTTATTAAGACTTTAGTAGAAGCAGGTCATGTTGTGATAACAGTAGGCGGAGGTGGTATCCCTGTAATCCAGAAGGAAAATGGAGGCTTAGAGGGAGTGCCGGCGGTTATAGACAAGGATTTGGCATCAGAGAAGATTGCTGAGCTTTTAGATGCTGATGAGCTTGTTATATTAACTGCAGTTGAGCAGGTAGCAATTAATTTTAATAAGCCAAATCAAAAGAATCTTGCATTAATAACAGTTGAAGAAGCGGAAGCATATAGTTCAGAAGGCCACTTTGCACCTGGCTCCATGCTTCCAAAGGTTAGGGCTGCTGTCATGTTTGCTAATTCAAAGCCTGGAAGGAAGGCTGTTATAACCTCCTTAGAGAAGGCGCGTGAAGCGTTGTCAGGTAAGACAGGTACAGTAATAGTAAAATAATATTTATAATTTAGTTTAAAAGGCATGCAAATTAATGTATTGTATGCCTTTTATTTTGTAGTATTATCTTATAGTATAATTTAATCCCCAAGTGATTCCATAGCTATCAGTAACCACAGCATGGGAAGCACCCTAGAAGGTCTTTTGAAGCCCAAAGCCTACGGTACCGTTTTTATTAGTGCTGAATAAACCTTGTTTAGCTCTTCTTCACTATCTAGCCCAATCACCAGATCAATTCCTCTGTTGTCTTTTTCTCATCAAATAAATTAACAAAATGTAAGTGAACTAAAATTTTGGCAAGTATTCATCATCAACAATAAGTGTTATTCCGCAGGAACCACACATCTTATCGTCTTCATATACGCTTGCACCACAAGCAGGACAATAGATAGTAGTTTTGTTCTCGAAGTACTCTTCTTCTGCATCTTTAAACAGGCTGCTTACTTCAATTCCATCCACTTTTATAACTTTTAAAGCCTCAGTCTCAAACCAGTGGATATGGCCATTTTTATCGCATACAGCAGCCATTTTAAACTCACCCTCTTCCATATGGGGAATTAAGTTTCCACCAAAAGCACCGGGCCTTGAATCTTTATAATATGAAAAGCCCGTACCTAGCAAGACATATAAATTATTATTTTTAATATTTTTAACTATTACTGCCATCTATTTAGCCTCCTAATTTTAAATTGCAGAATTTCTATAAAATTATAGTACCATTAATTTCAAAACATTAAAATACATTATGCTATGTTTGAAATTATACCTGTTCAGATATTGTGTAAATATAAGAATAAATAAATAAAAGAATAAAAGAATATAAGAATATGTAGTGTTCATGCTGTTTGCAGCTTTGTGTACACATTTTAGACATGCTTTACCTTGTTTATAAAGGCTGTAAAATATATAATATATAGATAATGCAATGAAAGTAGTGATATTATGAATTATATAAAGGAAGATGAGACTCTAGACGACCTTCAGCTTGGAGGTATTTATGTTATACAAAAAAAAGAAGCCTTCAGGTTTGGTGTTGATGCGGTGCTTCTCGCAAACTTTGCCAAAGTTAAAAGAGGAATGCAAGTTATAGATTTGTGCACGGGGACGGGAATAGTTCCATTTATACTGGCAGGTAAGACTGAAGCAGCACATATAACTGGAGTTGAGATACAAGGCGAAATGGTGGAGATGGCTCGGCGTTCAAACCAGTATAATAAGCTTGAAAATAGACTAGAATTTATAAATGGAGATTTAAAGGACTTAAAGCTGCTAAAAAGTCTTGTAAAGGCGGATGTAGTTACTGTTAATCCGCCTTATAAACTCCAAAACTCAGGTATTATAAATCCAAGCGATAAAAATGCTATAGCAAGGCATGAGATATGTTGTACTCTTGAGGATGTTATAATAGCTGCTAGAACTCTATTAAAGGATAATGGAAGGATGTTTATGGTTCATAGACCTGAAAGGCTTGCAGATATACTTTGTACTATGAGAAAGCATAAGATAGAGCCAAAGACTATTAGAATGATTAATCCAAATACAAAGAAAGCTCCTAACATTGTTCTAATTGAAGGGCAGAGAGATGGAGGAGCGTTTTTAAAATGGGAACCATCACTTTATATTTATAATGATGATGGAGGATATACCGAAGAACTTGAGATGATTTATGGAAGGGTTAGATAAATGAAGAATGAAGAATTAAGAACAAATAGTATAGGTAAATTATATCTAGTTCCTACTCCTATAGGAAATTTAAAGGACATAACATTGAGGGCTTTAGAGGTTTTAAACGCTGTTGATATTATAGCCGCTGAGGATACTAGGCAGAGCTTGAAGCTTTTAAAGAAGCCGCTTATAAGCTATCATCAGCATAATGAGCAGGGGCGAAGTGAGAATATTATTGAAAGGCTTAAAGAAGGGATAAGCATTGCAATAATTACTGATGCAGGTACTCCAGGTATATCTGATCCTGGGAGCGTTATTGCAGCAAAGTGCATTGAGGAAGGAATCGCCTTTGAAGTGCTTCCCGGTGCAACAGCAATTACTACAGCTTTAGTTTATTCTGGACTTGATACGAGTAAATTTTTGTTTAGGGGATTCCTACCTAGAGAAAATAAGGAAAGAAGACCTGTAATAGAAGAGCTTAAATCTAGAACTGAAACTCTTATTTTTTATGAGGCTCCTCACAGACTTTTAGATACTTTGATGTTTTTAAAAGAGAATTTGGGCAATAGAAAAATAGCTATTTGCAGGGAATTAACAAAGCTCCATGAAGAAGTACTCAGAGTGAATTTAGAGGAAGCGATTAATCATTATAAGGTGATTTCTCCAAGAGGAGAATATGTATTAGTGCTTGAGGGCAAAAGAGAAGAGGAAATAGAGCAGGAAGAAAAGTCTAAGTGGGAAGGCTTGTCTATAGAGGATCATATTAAAAAATATATTGATGAAGGCTTGAGTAAAAAAGAGGCACTTAAGAAGGTTTCAAAGGACAGGAATATGCCTAAATCAGAAATATATAAATATTCATTTGATATATAAAGCTATGCTATAAGGTGGAAAACCAGTATGAATTATAATAAAATTTGTAAAATCAACATATTTCCATTGTTGAATTTTAAACATTAGTGTTATAATTAGTTTATGTGAGTTTGTACATAAAAAAACAAAGGGAAGGGGTGTTGCTTTTGAAAAAGAGGATAATCTCTCTTTTGTTAGCTCTTGGAATAGTTGTATCATTTAGTGCTCCTGTTTTTGCGAATCCAACTGAAGATCAACTAAATAGCCAGTTAAGACAACAGCAAAATGAACTTCAAGAGGATAAAAAGGCTTTAGAGGAGCTGAGCAGTCAAAGAGAAGAGATAGAACAGAAAATAGAGATGCTTGACTTTGATATAGAAGAGCTTATGAGAGATATAAGCAGCATTAAAAAGAAGATAGAACAGTCTCAGCGCAATATAAAAGCTTCAGAGGCGGAAATTAAAAAGGCCGAAGAGGATATGAAGGCTGAAAAAGACCTGTACAATAAGAGAATGAGGGCTATGTACATAAATGGTGTAGATGGATACCTAAACATTCTTTTAGAATCCAAAGGATTTAACGATTTTTTCACAAGAATTGAAGCTGTAAAGAGAATTGCTGAAGCAGACAAAAAGATTATGGCCAATTTAACTTCTAAAAAAGAGGAAGTAGTCAAGAAAAAAGAGGTCTTAGATGCAGAGAATGCCAAACTGCTAGCTCTTAAGGCTGAAAATGATCAAAAAATGGCCAAGCTTAATAAAGATAAAAATGATCAGCTTAAGCTTATTGCCGATTTAAAAGCTAAGGAAAAGAAGTACGCTGCTGAAATTGCTAAGGAACAAGCAATAATTAATACGACTTTAAAGCAAATAAAAGATTTAAGTAATAGTGTGCCTAAGTATGATCCTTCAAGAGGTTCTGCAGATTATTCCCAGAATGCTGTAGTAGCTTATGCAGCTAATTTTCTTGGAACACGATATGTTTGGGGAGGAACATCACCATCAGGTTTTGACTGCTCAGGCTATGTGCAATATGTTTTTAAGCATTTTGGAATATACCTGCCAAGAGTAGCTGCTGATCAAGCCAACGTTGGAACTTATGTATCAAGAGATCAGCTTCAGCCAGGAGACCTTGTATTCTTTAAGAAAGATGGAAGACCAGTGCACCATGTTGGTATATATGTTGGAAATAATTCTTATATGCATGCCCCACAAAGCGGAGATGTAGTAAAAGTATCAGTTCTAAATAGATCTGACTACTATACAGCAAGAAGAGTAAGATAATACATAAACTGTAGGGAAACCTACAGTTTTTTATTTGAAGAAGAAAATAAAAAATAAACCCACAGGATTACCTGTGGGCGGGGATAGAGTGTATTTATATAAAAACTTGAATGCTAATTTATTACTTATCTGTTTTTAATTCACCCATACAATTCTTGCAGATGTTTTTGCCTTTGTAGTTGATAACATCTCTAGCATCTCCGCAGAAGATACAAGCTGGCTCATACTTCTTAAGGATTATTTGTTCTCCATCAACGTATATTTCTAAAGCATCTTTTTCTGCAATGTCTAAAGTTCTTCTTAACTCAATTGGAATAACTATTCTTCCTAGTTCATCTACTCTTCTTACTACACCTGTTGATTTCATAATATTTTCCTCCTAATGCTTACATCATTCGACATTTTCTAATTAAATAATAACAAATATGACATAAAAAGTCAAGATGTGTTTATTATTATTTTTAATTAAATTACAAATTTCTTACTAAATTCCATCTATAGTTAATATACTACCATATTATTCAAAAGTCAATATGTTTTCTATAAAAATATACAAAATTTTACTATATCGCTCAAGCCTGTTTTTTCAAGGTGAGACATGAAACCTTGCTCATCAATTAAGAGAAAATCAAGCCTAAGGCTTACAAAATAATAGTTTAAATAAAATAGTAAATATATGGCTTAGCGAAAATAATATGTCGAAAGGCTTGTACGATTTCAAAAGCTTAATAAAATATTGGTAAAAAAATTTATAACTATAACAAGATTATGAATTTAGTATGATAACATGCAATTAACCTAAATACAACAAATGGAAAACTATTTGGGTTAATGATCTCAATACAAAGGCTTAAACATTATTAATGTAAAATTTACTAAAAGTTTTTGTACGCTATTTACAATGTGGCAGATGCGAAATAAAAAATTAATATAAGTTTTTATGTATTATGATATAATATTAATATTAATATAGGATAAAAGGAGGGGAACTTTCATGAAGTTATTTATTGATACAGCTAATGTAGAAGAAATTAGAAAAGCAGCAGTTTTAGGAGTTTTGGATGGGGTAACAACAAATCCTTCACTAATAGCAAAAGAGGGAAGAGATTTAAAGGAAGTAATCAATGAGATTTGCAGCATAGTGGATGGCCCTATAAGTGCTGAGGTTATAAGCTTAAACTCAGAGGACATGGTAAGTGAAGGAAGAGAGCTTGCAAAGATACATAAAAATGTAGTAATTAAAATTCCAATGTGTGAAGAGGGATTAAAGGCTGTTCATGTACTTGCTAAGGAAGGCGTACGAACTAATGTAACCTTGATATTTTCAGCTCAGCAGGCGCTGCTTGCTGCTAAGGCAGGAGCAAGCTTTGTAAGTCCATTTATGGGAAGGCTTGATGATACAGGAAACGGAGGAATTCAAGTAATTGAAGATATCGCAGCTATTTTTGATTATTATGGAATTGACACAGAGATAATCAGCGCAAGTATAAGAACACCTATGCATGTATTAGATTGTGCAAAGGCTGGAGCTCATATATCAACTGTACCCTATAAGGTTATAATGCAGATGATTAAGCACCCATTAACTGATATAGGAATCGAAAAGTTTATGGAAGACTACAACAAAATGACACAAAAATAAAATTTTGCCTGGGGGGTGATGCTGCTCCATTGGAGCAGCTAATTTTATGAGTAAAAAAAGAGAGTTTGGAGAAGGACCTGTTTATACAATATCTAACTATATAATGTGGTTTTTTTTAGGTAATTTTTATTTTCTTCTATGTAATATACCGTTAATATTTGTACTATTAAGCTTTACTGGTGAGTACATACCGGAATACTTAGTTCTGCTAACCCTATCTGCACTGCCGGTAGGACCTGCATACACCGCTTTATTATCAGCAATGGGCAAGCTTGTTAGGGAAAAGGATATAAATATAACAAAAGACTACTTTTCAGCTTATAAGAAAAACTTCCTTCAGTCTTTGTTCATTTGGACTCTACAGGTTGCCATAATCATGATATTGTTGGTAGATATAAGGTTCTTTGCCGGTGGAGCCTATGGCAAGGTTGCTGTTCCTGTAATATATGCATTAATTATATTAATAATTGTTGCTGGAATTTATATTTATCCAATGATTTCAAGATTTTATTTAAAAACTAGGGATATAATAAAAGCAGCTTTTTACTTTATAGCTGTTAAGTGGAAAGTTACGATTTCCTGTATATCCATATTTATTATGGGTTCTACTATAACTTATAGGCTTGCATCTATAGCTATTTTGTTTATAATAAGCCTAACCAGCTATGCTATAATGTATTTTCAAAAGGATATACTGAAGGATTTAGAAGAAAAACTGAAACAAAACCGAGCAGTAGAACCGTAGAAATTAAGGTCTGTATTGAATTAGTTGAGAGTAATTCAATGCAGACTTTAATTTTTATAGAACAATTTACAAATAGTGGATTATAATTAAGTGAAAAAAATAAAAATTGAAAGGATGAAATAGAGAGTGTTATAGAAATTTAACTGATTGTTGTACAAGTTATCAACAAGGCAATTGTGGATAATGTTTATAAAAAATATGTCTTATGATTGCAACTTAACTAAATCAAGGATTATAAGTTATCCACAAAATCTGTGTACAAAATCCATAAAACTGTGGACAACTGTGGAATTATGTGAGTAAAAATACCCTGTGCAATAAAAGATGTGGATTAAATCATTTTTTTGAAATATGAGAATGTCGAAATTTATATTTATATGATTAAATATCTTTATGTTTATTAGTTCTTATAATTACATATTTTGATATCTTTATAGTTATATATTCTTATATGCAACTTGTTATCTAGATAGCTAGATAACAAGTTGCATATAAAATATTAAGCTTCAAATCCATAGTGCTCCCTGCAAACCTCAAAGAAAGCTTTAGCAGTAGGGG
>CAZMQY010000127.1:0-9630 GCA_964568335.1 uncultured Clostridium sp. | reverse complement strand
TTTTTCCATCTTTATCCCTCCCTATTGACGTAGCTTAGGATCTAGAGCATCTCTTAATCCATCGCCTAGCAAGTTAAATGACAACATAATCATACTTATTAAAGCTGCAGGAAAGAATAACTGAGTTGGATAAAATAGTAAATTTTGCTGAGCAGCTGATGCCAAAGCACCTAAGCTTGTATCAGGTGATTGTATTCCTATACCTATATAGCTTAAGAAAGCTTCACCAAATATAAAGCTTGGAACGTCAAGAGTGATATTAACAATCATTATACCAATTGTATTTGGCAGTAAGTGTCTTGCAATAATTCTTGAAGGATTAGCTCCCAGCGCATGTGCAGCAAGCACATATTCCTGTTCCTTTATTTGAAGCACTTGACCTCTTATCATTCTAGCCATACCAACCCAGCCGGTTATAGTCATAGCTATTACTAAGGGAATTATACCTTTACCTAATATTAATGAGATAAGTATAACAACTATTAGATATGGTATACTTACAAGTATTTCAACAATTCTCATCATTATATCGTCAACAAGACCTCCGAAATATCCAGCAACACCACCATAGGTTACACCTACAATAGTATCGATAAAAGCACCGATAATGGCTATAAGAATAGAAACTCTTCCACCCATCCACAGTCTAGCAAACACGTCTCTGCCTAAGTTGTCTGTTCCAAACCAATGTACTGCATTAGGTAGTTGGTTTACTATTTTAGAATCTGTATCAGAATGCTTAAAAGGCACCATCCATGGTCCACATATAGTCATAATACCTATAATAAGTAGCAAAACTAATGAAGCCATAGCTACTTTATTTTGCTTAAGCCTTCTCCAAGCATCTTGCCAGTAGGTCATGTTCGGCCTTAATATTTCTTCGGCATTGGCATTTTCACAACCAATAATCTGAAATTTTTCTCTAGATAATTCTGCCATAACTTTCCCCCCTATTTCTTTCCACCAGCTACTCTTATTCTTGGATCAACTAAACTGTAAACTAAATCAACTGAAACTAAAGAAATTATAAATATAGCTGATATCATTATAGTCATTCCCATAATCATAGAATAGTCGTTATTTTGTACGCTTTGTACAAAATACTGACCTAATCCTGGAATTGAGAAAATACCTTCTATAACAAAAGATCCAACGAATATATTGCCTATTTGTGGGCCCAGTATTGTAATAGCAGGAAGTATAGCGTTTCTTATTATATGCTTCCAAACAAGTGCAAGCTTAGAAACACCCTTTGATTTAGCTGTTAAAATATAATCTTGCCCAATAACATCCAAGGTATTAGCTCTCATATATCTAGCATAGGTTGCTATGGAGCCCATACTCATTGCTATTGAAGGCAGAACTGTGTATTTGAATTGTGCTGCACCCTTTGCCCACCCAGTAATAGGTAATAGTTTCAGCTGAACCCCAAATACGTATTGCAATAGTGATGCAAATACGAAGCTTGGTATTGATACCCCAAGTAGGGCAAAAAACATAATCGTATAATCTGACCACTTGTTTCTATTAAAGGCAGCAGTTATCCCTAGTGTAACACCTATTATAAAACCTATAAATATTGCTTGTATACCAATTCTAGCAGAAATTGGTGCATATTTCTTAATTGTATCTACTACACCTCTTCCTGGATATTGAAGTGATTCACCAAGATTGAACTCAGTTACAATGTTTTTTAAATATACTACATATTGTTCTGGAACACTTTTATTTAGTCCATATTTTATCATGTAATTTTCTCTAGTTTGCGCAGGCAGCTTTCTAGCCAAAGCTGACAACGGGTCTCCAGGAATAGCATGCATCAACATAAAGGTTATTGTGATTACTATCCATAGAGTTACCAACATATAGCCAAACCTTTTTAATATAAATTTTAGCATCGTCATCCCTCCATATCTATATATAAAACCAGTTGCGCCAGAGGCAAAAGCCTCTGGTGCAACTTAAAACATTTTTATATTATTCTTATGGTCTGCCTTGAGTATAAGCATACTTAAGCTCTGAACCTGAACCAAATAATGGTGCCATTACGTTCTTAACATACTTATATCTGAAGGTATTTCTTTGTCTGTAAACAAATGGTGCTATAACAGCATCATCATAAAGAAGTATCTTTTCAGCATCCTTGAATGCTTGGAATCTTACAGCTTGATCAGCTGTTGAACCAGCTTTCTTTATAAGATCATCGTACTTAGCATTTGACCATCCAGTTGGAACCATGTCAGCTCCAGTTACCCACATGTCAAACATTGTCATTGGGTCATTGTAGTCACCTGTCCATCCCATAGATCCTAATTGGTAGTCTCCTTCATCTGTTCTCTTTTGGAATACTGCCCATTCCATGTACTCAACCTTCATATTTACATCAAGGTTTTTCTTGAACATTTGTTGGAAGTACTCAGCAAATTCCTTTTGAGTTGCACTTGTACCTGAGGATAAGAATGTTATATCTAATTTAGATGGATCTGGATCCATTTTTAATTCCTTTAATCCGTCAACTAATAGAGCCTTAGGATCAGCATTTTCCTTCTTTAAGTCTTGGATTGGCTCATAGTTAGCTTTCTTTCTGAAGTCTTCTCCAGCTATTTGAAGTGATGGAGGTGACCATCCATAAGCTGGGTCAGCTATACCTTTGTAAAGAGTTGTAACTATATCTTCTCTAGTAACAGCTAGAGAGAACGCCTTTCTAACCTTTGCATTATTGAAAGGAGCCTTCTTTTGGTTAAAGAAGAAGTAACTAGCTGATGGGTCATTTCCCTTTAATACATCAAATTTGCCTGTATCATTAAACTTTTTAATCCATTCTTGCTTACTAACTGCTCCTGAGTCTAAGCCTCCGTTTAAGAGCTCTGACATTCTAGCATTTTCATCAGTAATAATCTTCATTGTAACTGTATTTAGCTTAACTTTGTCTTTATCCCAGTACTTGTCGTTCTTAGCAAGCTCAACCTTGCTACCATGTACCCATTCCTTAATAACGAATGGTCCATTGAATACCATTGTTTCTGCTTCTGTTCCGAACTTATCGCCATACTTCTTAACTAAATCTTCTCTTTGTGGTTGGAATACCTTAAAGTAAGTTAAATCTAAGAAATATGGAGTTGGAGCTGCAAGAGTAAACACTAAAGTCTTATCATCTTTTGCCTTAACCCCTACTTGATCAGCTGTTCCCTTCTTGCTGCTATATTCTGCAGCGCCCTTAATAGGGAATAGTAAGAAGTTATATTGTGATGCGGTATCAGGACTAAGAGTTCTCTTTATACCATACTCAAATTGTTGAGCAGTAACCTTTTGTCCATCGGACCAAGTATTATCTCTTAATGTAAATGTCCAAGTTAAACCATCTGGTGAAACTTCCCATTTTTCTGCTCCTGCAGCTTTTACTACATCCTTACCGTTTTCTTGCTCAACTCTTGTTAATCCTTCCATAGTTTCTTGAAGGATTTTGGATGAGTAAAGGTCTGTTGCCTTTGAGGCGTCAAGAGTCTTTGGCTCTGCAGCTAAAACTACATTAAGGAATTGCTCCTTATCTTGACCAGCTGGAGCATTAGGATTGGATGGTGCTGTTGTATTGCCCTTACAACCTATGAAAGTTGTAGCAACTACTGCAGCAGCCATAACGGTTGCAAGTATTTTTTTGCTTTTCACTGAAATTCCCCCTTTTTAAATATATATAATAAGTATGAATACTTATTACCGACAATAGATATGTGTATATATATTCAACCTAAATTTAAAAATTCCTTCTCAAATTTACAGAAAATATTCATTTTTTAACTTCTTTCAAATATTTTCAATGATTGCTTTATAGACATATTTGAAATTCCAAACATCTTGTCCATAAGTCATATATACAAAATAGTTGTAATATTGAATTGCGATTCCTTTTGTTTTTCATTTTTATCATATTAGCATAGATTTTTAGGCTTGTCAACGTATGTGTATACCATTTTTGTTATCAAAAACGTCATACTGCAGTCGGAATTTTGCAATAATTGAATATACGCTTTCATTTTTCATAGATTTTTATAAAAAATGATTTTTTTATTTTATTTTGTGCCAAATCTTCATTTCTCTTAATTTAATAATATTAAAGCAACGTTATTAAGTCCATAGTGAGTTAGTGTATGCTAGCTAACTTAGCCTCATATTACATTATTATTTCTAAACAAAAATAATATTCCTACTTTTTCATATCTTTTAACAATACAAATTACACTAGTTATATTTTTAATTTAGCCTTTTGTATATAAAACTATATAATTTTTGTAGCATAAACTATATAATATATTATATTATTCTTAAGGAGGTTTTATTATGAACTACAATGTGGCTATAGTTGGTGCTACTGGCATGGTAGGAAGAAAATTTATTGAAGTTTTACAGGAAAGGAACTTCCCCGTAGAAAATGTATTTTTATTTGCTTCTAAAAGATCAGCAGGCTCTATTATTTCTTTTAATAACAAAAATATAACGGTGGAAGAATTAAAGGAAGAGAATATTAAAAATAAGACTATACACTTTGCTTTATTCTCTGCTGGCGGAGATATAAGTTTAGAATATGCTCCAATATTTGCAAAGTATAATGCAATAGTTATAGATAACAGCAGCGCTTGGAGAATGAACCCTGAGGTTCCATTAGTAGTTCCAGAGGTAAATCCAGAGGATATCAAATGGAATAAAGGCATCATTGCAAATCCTAATTGCTCTACAATACAGGCAGTAGTTGCTTTAAAGCCGCTGCAAGATAAATATGGCATTAAAAGAATAATTTATTCAACTTATCAAGCTGTATCTGGTGCCGGTATGAGTGGCTATACTGATTTAGAGGATGGCTTAAAGGGTGTTCCTCCAAAGAAGTTCTCACACCCAATTGCCAATAATCTGCTTCCTCATATTGATGTATTTACCGATAATGGATATACAAAAGAAGAAATGAAGATGATAGAAGAAACTAAAAAAATTATGCATGACGACAGCTTAAAAATTACTGCTACAACTGTAAGAGTTCCTGTTTATTATGGTCACAGCGAAAGCATTAATGTAGAACTTAAAAAGGATTTTAACATTGAAGATATTTTTCAACTCTACGGAAATTCAAAAGGTATTATTTTAAAAGATGATGTTAATAACCTTGAGTACCCTATGCCTATTGATGCTGCGGGTCATGATGAAGTTTTCGTTGGAAGAATACGTCGCGACTTTAGTGTAGACTCAGGGCTTAACCTTTGGGTTGTAGCAGACAACATAAGAAAGGGCGCGGCTTCAAATGCAGTCCAAATTGCAGAGTATATTATAAATGAATCTAAATAAATAATTATAAAACAATTTAATCATTTTAAACAAAAAAATTTCCAACAGATCTAATAATTTTAAATTGCTTAGTATGACCAATATAAGGAGGAAAGTAAATGAGTATTTTCAAAGGTTCAGGAGTCGCTATTGTTACACCCTTTAATGAAAGTGGAGTAGATTTTGATAAGCTAAGAGAGCTATTAGAATGGCACATTGAAAATTCAACAGATGCTATTATCGTTTGCGGAACAACCGGGGAAGCTTCCACCATGAGTGAGAGCGAAAGAAAAGAAACCATTAGCTTCACTGTTAATGTTGTAAATAAAAGAATCCCTGTTATAGCAGGTACTGGTACAAATAATACAGCTGCTTCAGTAAGTATGAGCAAATGGGCAGAAGATATAGGAGTAGATGGTCTTCTTGTTATAACTCCTTACTATAACAAGACTACTCAAAGGGGACTTATCGAACACTTTAAAGCTATCTCTGAGAGTGTGAAGACTCCAATTATCCTTTACAATGTACCTTCAAGAACAGGTATGAATTTAGAACCTAAAACTCTTCTTGAGCTTACTAAATTTAATAATATAGTTGCTGTTAAAGAAGCTAGCGGAAATATAAGCCAGATTGCAAAAATTAGGGCTTTATGCGGAGATAGAATTGACATATATTCTGGCAACGATGATCAAGTAATACCAATAATGTCTGTAGGTGGAGTTGGCGTAATTTCTGTGCTTGCAAACATTATTCCAAAAGATATGCATGACATGTGCAAGTTATTCTTAGAGGGCAATCATAAAGCTGCCCTTGATATGCAGCTTAATATGCTGGCATTAAACGATGCCATTTTTATCGAAACTAATCCTATCCCTGTAAAAACCGCCTTGAATCTTATGGGTTTACAGGTTGGCCCACTAAGACTTCCACTTTGTGATATGAGCAAAGGCAATTTAGAAATGCTTAAACATGAGCTAAAAAGCTACGGTTTAGAACTTTCTTAATAATACATTGGAGATGATTTTATGGTAAATATATTGCTAAATGGCTGCTCTGGAAAAATGGGAAGTGTTGTTTCTGCACTTTCTAAAAACTACCCTAATCTTAAAATAGCTGCAGGAGTAGATAAGTTTGGAAAAACTTCTGAATACCCAGTATATACTAATATTTTTGACTGCAGGGAAAAAATTGATGTTGTCCTTGATTTTTCAAGACCAGATTCTTTAGACAATCTTTTAGAGTTTTCCAAGGCAAGAAATATTCCTATTGTACTATGTACTACCGGTTTTACTCCTGAACAAGTCAACAAAATAGAGGAATACAGTTTGCTTACTCCTATTTTCCGCTCAGCAAATATGTCCATAGGAGTAAATATAGTAAATAATATTTTAAAAAAGGTCAGTGCTCTTTTATATAGCAATTATGATATAGAAATAGTTGAGAAACATCACAATCAAAAAGTTGACGCTCCAAGCGGAACTGCTCTTTTGCTTGCAAACACAATAAAGAATGCAATACCTGAAGAAACAAAGTTTGTTTATGGAAGGGAAGGGATTGGAAAAAGAGAGCATAAGGACATTGGGATCCATGCTGTAAGAGGTGGAAGTATTGTTGGGGACCACGAGGTAATATTTGCTGGTCAAGGTGAAACTATAGAAATCAGCCACTATGCAGTTTCACGTGATGTTTTTGCAGCTGGAGCATTAAAAGCTTGCGAATTTATGGCCGGAAAACCAAACGGACTATATTCTATGGATAATATTCTTGAGAATTCAATATAATTACTAAAGGGACACACCTAAAGGTGATGTCCCTAATTTATTTTTTAAGAGTCTTAGAATGATCCTTTTATCCATGTCTCAAGTCTGTCCATTGCTTCTCTTAAACTTTTCATACTGTAAGAATAGGATATCCTCATATATCCCTCTCCTCCTTTTCCAAAAGCCGATCCGGGAACCGCTGCCACATACCCTTCTCTTAAAAGTCTTTCACAAAATTCTTCGCTGCTAATGCTATATTTTTTTATGGATGGAAATATGTAAAAGGCTCCACGAGGAAGTACAACCTCCATCCCCATTGCTGTGAGTCTTTCATGTACATAGTCTCTTCTTTTCATAAATTCAACATCATTAAGACAGTGCTTCAAACCTTCATAGGCTCCCCACTGCACTATTGATGGGGCACAAGACACATTATATTGATGAACCTTAATTATTTCATCCATAAATCCCTTAGCCGCACATACATATCCAAGTCTTAGACCTGTCATAGAAAACATTTTTGAAAAACCACTTACCAAAATAACCTTGTGCTTTATTTCTTCATACTGGCAGATTGAATAATAGCTATCTTCATAGCATAAGGCACTGTATATCTCATCACTAACTATAATAATATCCTCATCTCGTAGCATTTCATAAAGCTTATCTCTATCAGCTTTTGAAAGTATCGCACCAGTAGGATTGCTTGGATAAGATATAACTAACACTTTAGGCTTTTCCTGGGCAATAGCATTTTTTAGATTGTTAAAGTTAATGGTAAAATCCTCATTTAAGGCGTAATTCACCACTATTCCACCTACAAGATTTACGCAGCTTTCATATGCTGGATAAGCTGGAGTAGGTATAAGAACCTTATCTCCACTGTTCAGCAGTGTCATAAATACAGATAAGAGCCCCTCACTTCCTCCAACGGTTATACAGATTTCTTCTGACTTATAATTTATGTCAAACTTTTTTAAGTAGGAGCATATTTCCTCTCTAAGTTCAATAAGCCCTGCGTTAGAGGTATATGCTGTTTTATTTTCTTCTATAGCTTTAATCATAGCGGACTTTATCTTGTCTGGCACAGAAAAGTCAGGCTGACCTAATGTTAAAGAAAGAGCTTCTGGAACTTCTGAAACCTTGTTAAAAAATTTTCTTATGCCGGATATTTGAATATCTCGTACATTGCTTGAAATCATATTATTAACTTTGTTAAAATCCGTCATTTTGCAACCTCCAAGTCAGTTTAATTCATCCAATATTTATACATTATATACTTCTTTTCCGATTTTTAAAAGTTTTTCTCATATTGCATAAGTACCCCTTTTAATATAAAATATTTCTATTATAAT
This sequence comes from uncultured Clostridium sp., assembly GCA_964568335.1. Taxonomy (GTDB): domain Bacteria; phylum Bacillota; class Clostridia; order Clostridiales; family Clostridiaceae; genus Clostridium_AT. The sequence goes on along the minus strand of CAZMQY010000127.1, from coordinate 1,205 downwards.
TATATAAATATATAAGGAATACAAGGAGGCTTTAATTATGGAATACAACTTAACTGATCCTTACGAAATAGCGCGCTATATAAAGGAAGCTAAAAAGACCACTCCTGTAAAAGCATATGTATCTGGAAATCTTAGTGAAAGCGATTTTGGTAACATAGATGTCTATGGAAACGAAGATTTTTATGTGTTATTTGGAGAGAGTAATGAGGTTTCTGATTTTTTAATGAAAAACAGAAATAAAATAAAAAAATTCAAACTAGAAAATGATCGAAGAAACTCTGCCATACCTCTCATGGATATTTTATGTGTAGAAGCAAGAATCGAACCAGGTGCTATTATACGAGACAAGGTTTCTATTGGCAAGAACTCCGTTATAATGATGGGTGCTGTAATTAATATAGGTGCTGAAATTGGTGAAGGTTCTATGATAGATATGAATGCTGTTGTTGGTGCAAGAGGCAAAATTGGCAAAAGAGTTCACTTGGGTGCTGGTGCTGTAGTTGCTGGAGTGCTTGAACCACCAAGCAAGGAGCCTTGTGTAGTTGAAGATGATGTACTAATCGGAGCAAATGCTGTAATACTCGAAGGAGTAAAAATAGGTAAAGGTTCTGTTGTTGCTGCAGGCTCTGTAGTTGTAGAAGATGTTCCTGAAGGAGTTGTTGTAGCAGGAACTCCAGCCAAAATCATTAAAACTGTTGACGATAAAACAAAAGGTAAAACACAACTTCTTGAAGATTTAAGAAAATAAAAAATAGCAGCGACTAAAACGCTGCTATTTTCTATTATAATAATATTATTCCTCAATCTCTTCTAAAATACTTTCTGCATTAGCCTCTGCCAAGCTTGGAGAGTCTTTGCCCACCCTTTCCATTTTTGAAATAGAAACTTCATAGGCCACTTTCTTTATGGTCTCTGTTTCGGAAACTTTCTTTTCATATTCTCTGCTCTGAAGTCTTCCCCATACTCTTATGTTGTCACCAACCTGGAGACCTTGACAAAATCTTGAGTTTCTTCCCCAAGCTATAGTTGGTATATAATCGGATTTATTGTAGGAGCGATTGACTGCTAACAGCATGTCAGCAATTTCCCTTCCAAAAGGAGTTGTCCTATATACAGGCTGCTTGCATATATAACCATCAAGGAATATTTGATTTGGATTCTTGCTCTTTTCAATGCAGAATTCCACATTCCTTGCGAAAACCGAA
>CAZMQY010000126.1:0-9717 GCA_964568335.1 uncultured Clostridium sp. | reverse complement strand
TGACTAAGGAAGGGATTAAGTTTACTATAAAGGATGTAATTATTGATAATTCAAAGGCTTTAATATTCTATTCTGTAGTGAATCAAATAGATAATAGACACATTAATTTAGAAAATGTAATACTAACTAATGAAAATGGAGAAGAACTAAAAGATTTTACTAGCTCATGGGGTTCTGGCAGACCAGACGAAGTAAGCCTCAATAAAGAGATAGAAGGAATGGTTGAATTAAATTTTTTTGACGAAACTATTTTGCCTAATATTCTTCACCTTGAAATAAAACTTAGGGACGAGGATTCCGTAGATGCAATAAATTATGTAGAAAGCAGAAAAAAGAGCATACTTGCATCTTCCTGGAATTACGAAATCCCTATAGATAAAGAAAAAATAAAGGCCATGGAAAAGTCCTATGTTTTAAATCAAACAGTTGAAGCAGAAGGGCAAAAAATAACCTTTAAGGAAGTAAAAATTACTCCTACTAGAATTGCCGTTAAAGTTGAGTACGATGAAAATAACTCTAAAAAAATACTCGGCTATGAAGATATTAAAATTGTAGATGAAAAAGGTGAACAGTGGGGCACTATCATGAATGGTGTTACTGCTAGCAAAATAGATAATAATCATGAGATTCTATATTTTCAAAGCAACTATTTCAATATGCCTAAAAAGCTTTATATCAAGGTTTCTAATATAAGAGCTTTAGATAAGGATAAATTGGACGTAGTAGTAGATTTGGAAAATAATAAGCTGTTAAAGGCACCTGATAAAAGATTAAAATTAATGCAAATAAATAAAGATGAAAGAGAAACCTCTATTATGTTTAGTCTAGAGAAAGACAAGGTGTTTAATGAAAAAATCGGCTACTTTATTTTTAGTGGCAGCTTTAAAGATTCCGACAGAAATATTTACCATCAAAACCGTTGCGAATTGCGGGAAGATGAGGGCAATATTCAAATAATAAATTTTGTAATAGATAATAATTCTAAGATTAAAGGGCCTATCTATCTAGAATTATATAATTATCCCGAAAGAATAAAGGGAGATATTAGTGTAAAGATTAAATAATATCAGAGAAGCATGCAGTTTCCCAAAATCTGCATGCTTCTTTAGATAATTACAATTGATTTATTCGTATAAATTGTAGTATAATTATGTAGAACTTAATATGGAGAGATGTCCGAGTGGCCTATGGTACCTGCCTCGAAAACAGGCGAACGGGTTATTCCGTTCCGTGGGTTCAAATCCCACTCTCTCCGCCAAGATGAAGGGCTTTAAAAAGCTTATCCTAGTAATTAGGATAAGCTTTTTTCGCGTCATGATAACAATATGGTAGCAAACTCATAAAGAATTGACAAAAATATATTCGAATTTTCAGCTGCATTGATTTTGACATAAAAAATATATCCCGAGTGTAATTTGGCACACTTGGGATATATTTTTGTTCTTGTATCATTATAAAAACGAAATAATCTGAAAAATATTGATTCATGAACTGATTTATATATCAAGTACCATACCGTCATATGCCACGATAAACCCGACGTCTTTAACTCGTTCCTCTAATTCATCATGTAATAGGCAGCCATTGTGAGAAAAATGAGTTATGACAAATTTAGTATTCTCATCAGCACAGCCTATTTCTAGCATTTTATTTCTAATAAGTATATTCTCTTCAATTCCCATGTGGCTTGTACATCCAGGGGTACCACCCATTGTACAATCCAGAGAAACTACATCAAAGTAAAGGTATTTTATATGATTCCAAGTTTCTTCTGTAATATCTCCTGTATCATTCCCATAAAATAATCTTTTTCCGTCTTTATCGGTCAAGCTGTATACAAGACAGTTTTCTCTTGGATCATGTTGTGCTTTAAGTGGAAGAATATCATAATTATGGGCTCTAAAAGCTTCAAAAGCTTTGGTTAATTTAAAATAAATACAGTCTCTAAGATTTGCGGAATCATCTTCTTGATCAAGCATTTGTTGATACATAGATTCGCATTTTTCATTACCGTATAGACCCATCTTATTTTTATCCCTATCGTACGCATATGGAACTCCGCGTAATATTAAATCCAGAGGATAAAAATGATCCATATGGGAATGTGTTAAAAGTACTGTTTCTACCTTTGAAAGATCAATATCATAAGCCATTGCATGATAGAAAGAATCAGGCCCAAAATCAAAAAGTAGATTGTCATTAATTAATACCTGTGATCTAGAACGATAATTTTTACCTTTTTGTTTACGTGCTCGCTGACAGTTGTTGCAGGTACAAAATGGGCCTGGCCATCCTTCAGCTGCGGCAGTTCCAAGATATTGTATTCTCATAAATATACCTCCTATAAATTAATTAAATGCTTTAGCATATATTGTTATATGATCCTCACATTTTGCAATCTCTTCTTTAGAAATTAAGATACCGCTATTTCGATATGGATTTACTAAAGAAGTAGATAGTATTTCTTTTTTATTATTGAATGCTTTTGTGATATTGACTTCGTTAATTCGGAACTGAAAATGAAGTTTTCTTCCAAAGCATTGATAAGTAAATTCTAATCCATCCAATTCAGCTGGCAATACAGGGTCAATAATAAGACCTTCTTTATTAAAACGAATACCTAATACATTGCTGACTAATTGTCTTATATAGATTCCTGGACCGCTGGAATAAAGTCTCCATCCGCCTTTTACTTTAATGTCTCCTGTTATTAATAATCCGAAGTTTCTTTCATACTCATAACGATCGTTGTAATCTCCATCAGAACTGCTAAAATATAGATTGCTTTGACGGATATTAGCATTCTTAACACTATGTTGAATCAGCATTGGATTAATGGTGAAAAGTGAATTCCATGCTTCTTTGCCGTTACCCATCTTTGCCATTGCTTCGATATAACGAATATGAGCGTGTGTATATTGCAAGCTTATCTCACGTCCAACATTTGCAGCTTGTTCTGCACGTTTGAATAGACGACTAACGCCTCCATCATAGTGAGCAGGGCAATCCATTAGACGCACACCATCTGGACATTTTAAATTATTTTGAATGGTAGTTACGTTTTTCCTTGCCTGATCTTTATCCACTAGTTCCGCAATAATGCTTCTTGTCATAGGAAGCAGACGGTAATGAATACCTGTAGACTCATCAACAGGATGCAGCATATGACGATATGTATCATCACACTCTAAAAATCCAGCTATTACACCCTCTTTAATTAAAATGTCGTGGAAGGATTTTTTTACCAAATCAGCTAGTGAAGCGAATTCTGTGGATAATTCACTATGAATATCCGCAAGCGCCTCACAAAGAGAGGTAAAGGTTTGATAAGCAAGAGCAACAGTCCAAGAACTTACTAATTTTGTTTTCAGCTCTTCGCTTGCAGGTTGAAGTGTATCGTCCCAGTCACCACCTGCGTATGTTATTAAACCAGTATCCTTAACAAATCTTGTTTCCTTAATGTTTTCTAATGCATAACATATATGCTGTAGTAATGTTTCTTTCTGTTCTGGAGCGCCGTCGTAAGGAAGTAGTTCATTTAATATCTCCTTATCACCAGATGCTATGATGTAGTCTGAAACACTCTTTAGTGGCCAGAAAATAATATCCCCGTGGCACTCTCCGGCATTAATTTGGTATTTGTCAAACATAAACCATTGAGGCCATTCTTTTGTATCAATATTCTGGTGTGAGAAGACAATTAACAATATGCTTCTCATGATAGTGTAATTCTGAGTAGCTAAGAAGAACTCCATTGGACCTTGGCAGACATCACGAGTACCCCATGCAGCTCCTCCAGGTTGTTCTAACCCATGTGGCATTGAAAAATGGATCATGGCATTATGTGAATACCACCATATTGTTTCATTGAGTATTTGTATTCTTTCTTTATTGGTGGTGTTGTCAATATCTAAGTGAAAATTATTAATTAAATTTTGATAAAAAGCGTAAGCTTTTTTCTTCTCTTCTATTAATGTGTAGTTTGCATCATGAGAAATATCATTTTCTGTTAAATACGCTTTGATTATCAATTGAAAGTTGCTATTATCTTTTAAAGAAACCGTTAAAAAAGTTTCATCAAAGGATTTTTCTTCTTCGAAGAATATACGGTCATCGCATAAAGTAAAATTTTGTCCCGGAATAGTAAGATCATAATGGAGTCCTGGGTAGTTTTCTGTATCAAGTTCAAAGCGAATACCATCTTTAATTTCTGTATAAGTAATATCTTTGGTATACTCATTATTACCCATAACTAATTGGTTAGTTATAATATAATCATACTTTTTATTATTTTTACTTGAAACTTCTAATATTAAATCAGACCTATTAGCAGCAGTGTAAGCGATTATAGTAAGAATGTCATCTTGTAATTTATAATACCATTTTGAATAATTCATTCCCATTTCAAAAAGACCAGGTAGCGTTAGAAGGCGATATTTCCCACCAATACGTAAGTAGATACGCTGTCCACTGTTTTTCAAGATATTTAGGAAACCTCTTGGAGTCGAAAGAAGTTTATGAAGGTCAGTGTTACCTGTAACAACATGGCTATTAAAAATACCATACATATACTGTGTTGAGGATATAATGTGGCTATCAACATTTTTGGTATTTGGAGGTGTAATAATAATAGTGCCATGAGGTCTTTCAGTTAAGAGTTCCTTATCCTTTGTCACAATATGAGAGTGGTCAGTAGTGAAAAAGGAGAGTAATTTTCCATCCTTTGTTTCTTCTAAAATTCTGTCTGGATATAGAATGTTGATTTCATCCTGCGTAAAAGACGGAGAAGAAAAAGGTGTACAAAACTCTTTTTTAATGCATATCGGATTTATTAATGTTACTTTATCGGATTCAGTTTGTGCTTCTATGTATGCTTCCTGAATTTGATTCTGGAATTCCACTTCTTTAACTGCCTCTGGATGTGTAGGGAGGAAGAAACCATAAAATGCGAAGGAATATTCCCCGTTAATATTGATTCTCTCTGTCTGTAAGGCAGTATAAGCAAACTCATATTGAAGATTATAGTCTAATAAATCAGATGTTAAAATCTCAGGTACATTGGTTTCTTTGTATGACAGCCCAAAAAATTGTAATCCATCGGTAGAGTAATGTACTGCCTTAGCACCAATTATGCCTTGCTGGATGTATGGATAACAATCAGAACTTGGCATATTTTGTCTTGAACATACAACATATCCATTGTCACTTTCAAAAACAGAATGTCCAAGATACTCGGATATATAAAGTTCATTTGTGTAGACACCGTTTTCTTCTGCGATACCAATATCCTGACCGTATATTATGTCAACATTCTTGTTTGATCCTTGTAAGGTTATATTCCAAAACCAGATATGATTTACTGGACTGAAAGTAACCTTATAGTATATTTCTTCTATAGTTCCTTAATATACTAGGGAGTTGGAAGTTGCTGAAAGCAGGCTTTTCGACTTAATTCCAAGAAGAGGATAAGCCTTTACAGTATCTCCATCATAGATACGTAGATAAATATTATTTGCAGAACCATCTTTTACATTACCACGAAGTTGATTAATTAGAAATTTATCATAGGTAAATGTAAAGATATCTCCACTTGGAAGAAAACGATACATCATTTTATCCTGCTTAATATCTATAAAGCAATTCATTTTATTCATATTATCTGCATTCCTTTCTACAAAATAAATAATTCATGATTTAGTGGAAACGTTTTTGCGATAATAAGGAAAATAGCATGAAAATGTTTCAAAAATCAATAAAAGTATATAAGATTACGCTTTTTTTGTCAATATACATTGGTGAATTGTAATAATGGAGTAACAAAAATTATTAATTCACACAAAAAACAGATTGACAAATGAGTTGGTAACGAATACAATTTACTCATGAAGTTCAAATTTAGTGTTATCGGAAACATTTCCACAAGTAAACGGAAACATTTCCATTATTATTTATTGAAAAGTGGAAATGTTTTCACAACAAATGATAATGCCCGAAATGCAACAAACGTAAAGGTAAAAGTTAATGTTTTAGAAGGGTGGGTTTAACATATGGAAAAAACAAATAGCCATATAAAAAGCTTTATTCATGAATTTAAGCGAAAAAAAGTTTTATTTCTAATGATTTCACCAATAATTATTTATTTTATTGTATTTGCTTACATACCAATGCCGGGAGCGTATATTGCATTCGTTGACTATAACATTGGAAACGGAATTTTCGGAAGTAAATTTGTTGGTCTTAAGAATTTTGAGTTTTTAATTAAGACAGGAGATCTTTGGAGAATTACAAAGAATACTTTGCTTTATAACATTGCTTTTTTAGCACTAGCAAACATATTTCAAGTAGCTTTTGCAATTATGATTTCAGAAATTGCCAGTAAATGGTTTAAAAAGCTATCTCAGTCTATTATCTTATTGCCACACTTTATTTCAATGGTTATTGTAGGATTTTTTGCATATAACTTTTTCAATTATAATTATGGTTTTATTAACACTATATTAACAAACCTTGGATTTGCAAAACATGACTTTTATTCTGATCAGGGAATATGGAAATATATCATTGTATTCTTTAAAATTTGGGCAAGCACAGGTTATGGTATGATTATCTATTTAGCTGCTATTACCGGGATTAGTAGTGAAATTTATGAAGCAGCAGAGCTTGATGGTGCCACAGCTTGGCAGAAAATCCGATGTATTATAGTGCCTTTATTAAAACCGACTGTTATATTGCTATTCCTATTTGGTTTAGGTGGTATCCTAAAAGGTTCATTTGACCTTTTCTATAATTTGATTGGTAATAACTCTGTGTTATATAAGCAAACAGATATTATTGATACCTTTGTATTTAGAAGCTTAGTTGGTCAATTTAATTTCTCACAGGGTGCAGCTGTTGGATTTTATCAATCTGTTTTCGGCCTCATCCTTGTATTAACTGTGAATGCTATTGTTAAAAGAATTGAGCCAGATAGTGCATTATTTTAATAGAAAGGAGAAAGAAGCATGAAAGAAATAACAAAAATGAAAAAACCTATAGCAAAAGATGAGTTAATAATGCGAGTTATCTTCTATATTATTGTAAGCATATTTGCTTTAATATGTTTACTTCCTTTTCTACTTATGATTTCTTCTTCATTTATGAACGAGAAAGAAATTCTAACAGAGGGTTATAAGTTAATTCCGAAAAAAATCAGCTTTAATGCATATGAATTTTTGTTACATAACTCAGCTAATTTAATTTCAGCTTATCGTGTAACAATAACAATTGCTATAGTAGGAACTTTACTTGGATTATTTTTTATGTCAATGGCTGGTTATGTATTATGTAGAAATGATTTTAAATATAGAAATCATATTTCTTTCTTTATCTATTTCACAACCTTATTTAGTGGAGGATTAATTCCGTCCTATATTCTTATGGTAAATGGACTTGGGCTTAAAGATAGCATTTGGGCGATGATTTTACCAGGTCTAATGAGTCCGTGGTCTATATTCTTAATGAGAAATTTTATGAAAGCAATTCCAGATTCTCTATATGAATCTGCAGCAATCGATGGCGCAGGAGACTTTTATATTTATTGGAAGATATTTTTGCCGCTTGCAAAGCCTTCACTTGCAACCATTGGGTTATTCTTAACTCTTGGATATTGGAATGAATGGTATCATGCTATGCTTTATATTCAATCAAGCTATAAATATCCATTACAATATTTCTTACAGAGAATTGTTAGCCAAGCTAACGTACAGTTATTAGTACAGCAGGGACTTTCGATTGATACGACAGATTTACCTTCTGAATCTATTAAGATGGCGACAGCAGTAGTAGCAATTGGACCAATTATTCTTGTTTATCCTTTTGTACAGAAGTATTTTGTAAGTGGATTAACGGTTGGTGCAGTAAAAGGTTAATAATTGCTGTTAATACAGCTGATTATAAAAGCGAATTGTGATATGAAAATTTAAAAAAAGAAATTCATACACAATCACAAATAAAACTAAGGGGAGGATATCATGAAAACTAAAAAAATAATTGCAGCATTATTAGGAGTAGTAATGTGTGGAAGCATTCTAGCTGGATGTGGTAGCAAAGGAGCAGTATCTACTACAAAAACAGCAGATGGCAAAGTAGATACTTCAAAAGAAGTAAAGGTTGTTATGTATTTATATGGAGGTGAAGGTGTAGCAAATAAGAATATCTTAGCCGAATTAAATAAAAAATTAAAAGAGAGCATTAATACAACGCTTGAAGTAAAATATATTGATTGGGGAGATATCAATACTAAATATCCATTATTATGGACATCAGGAGAACAATTTGATATGGCATATGTATCATCAGGAGCTGCAGTTCCATATGCTACTTTAGCAAAACAAAATGCACTTGTTGATATTACTAGTATGATAGATACCTATGCTCCAAAACTTAAAACAGAAGTAGGTAGTAAGTGGAATAATGTAAAAGTAAATGATAAAATCTATGCTGTTCCAAACACTTATAGTGAGTATACAGCATACGGATTTGTAACAAGAAAAGATATTATGGATAAAAACAATATTAAAAGAGTTTCTTCTATATCTGATATGGAAACATATATGGATGCTGCATTAAAAAGCGGTATGGTGCCATTAAACGGAAGCTCTAACTTAGCAATGGATCTTTACAGAATGCTTATTGGGACAACTAGTGACTGGATTGATGCTCCTGGTATTCCTTCTTCTGAAATGTATTTGGCAGCAAATAAAAATAATCCAGGGAATGTATTTCATCCAGCATTTACAGATGAATTTGAAAACTTTGCTGTAAAAATGCATGAATGGGCACAAAAAGGTTACTGGTCAAAAGATATTTTATCTTCTTCACAAGATGATAAAGATAACTTCTACAATGGTTTATCCGCTTCTTATATCAGTCACCAATCAGACTGGACTGGTAACTATGGTAATCAGTTGAAGAAGTTACCAGGCATTACTTCTGAATTCTACGCTTTTCCAGAAGCTAACAGTAAATTCATAAAGTCAACTGGAGTTGGAGCAGCGACAGGTATTAGTAAAAATTCAAAAAATCCTGAAAGAAGTTTAATGGTAATTGAAAAGCTAATGACTGATAAAGAATGTTATAATTTATTCCAATATGGTATTCAAGGAAAGCAATACGAAATTCAGGATGGAAAAATTACACAACCTGCAAACTTTGATGCAAAGATAGATGGTGGTGGATTTTCTGGATGGGCCTTCCGTATGGACAAATTTAACATTCCTCAAAAGAGTGAAGATCCTCGTAGATATACTTTAAATGAAGCATGGTCTAAAGTAGCAATTGAGAGTCCTTATATTGGATTTAGTTTTGATAGTTCAAGTGTTTCTGCGCAATTATCAGCTATTGCTAATATTGATTCACAACTTGGTATTCAGATTCTTTTAGGTAAAACAACACAGGATCCTAAAAAAGCAGTTGCTGAATATAGAAAGCAATTAAAAGCTGCTGGTGTTGATGAGGTTGTTAACGCTGTTAAATCACAATATAGTAAATTTGCTGGAAAATAATTATTGTATAAATAGTTGAATAAAAGGCAGAGATAATAGAGAGTATCTAACATTCTTACATGATTAGGACTCTCTCTGCCTATTTTTTTCATAAAATTAACGTAATATTCTATCGTTTTGAATTTGAAAAAATGGTAGAATATGTGTAGGTTTAGATTTTTATGTCATATGGAGG
>CAZMQY010000125.1:4056-9805 GCA_964568335.1 uncultured Clostridium sp. | reverse complement strand
TTATTTTTTTTGATGAAAAATAAGGATATTGGTTGTATTGCTTCGAAATATTGATTACAATAGTTAAAAGTGAAAAGGTTTAAAAAAGGATGGCTAACTTATGGAGCTAAAGATATAAGTGGAACTTAACGGGTAACTTATTAATTGAGCGAATGTTTTTAAGTTATCTAGTGTGACCGGTGTAATGGGAGGAATTATCATGAGTTTTAATCCAATAAATACAATGCTTTATGGTCCTTTAGGGGTAGTGGCTCTAGAAAGCTGCAGAGAACTAGGAGAAAAGGTTGACTATCATCTTCAGAAAAGAAGAAAGAGCAATTCTGACGGGGATGATAAAACTTTTCTAGTTACAACTGATGCTGTAAGGTTCTCAAATGGAGAAGGCAAGGTGAGACTAGAAGAAACTGCAAGAGGTAAGGATATTTACATCTTGTGTGATGTTGGAAATTACAGCTGTACCTACGATATGTTTGGAATGAAACACAACATGGGGCCTGATGAGCATTTTCAAGATATTAAAAGAACTATTTCCGCTATAGGGGGAAAGGCTAGAAGAGTAACTGTAATTATGCCTATGCTTTATGAAAGCAGACAGCATAAGAGAAAGGGAAGGGAATCTTTAGACTGTGCATTAGCTCTTCAAGAGCTTGAAAGACTTGGAGTTAAAGATATATATACCTTTGACGTGCATGATCCAAACGTGCACAATGCTATACCTCTATTAACCTTTGAAAATGTTTATCCTACTTATGAAATTGTGAAAGCCTTTGTAAACACAGAGAACTTAGAAATTGATAAGTCAAAGATGATAACAATAAGCCCTGATACAGGAGCCATGGATAGAGCAATTTATTATTCCAGTGTTATGGGACTGGATATTGGACTTTTCTATAAGAGGCGTGACTATACAACTGTTGTTAAAGGCAAGAATCCAATAGTACAGCATGAGTACATAGGAAAAGATGTAGAAGGCATGGATGTACTAATTGTTGATGATATGATTGCTTCTGGAGAATCCATATTTGATATTGTTACTGAACTAAAAAAACGCAAAGCAAAAAGAGTTTTTGTAGCTACAACCTTTGCTCTTTTTACTGAAGGCATACAGAAATTTAATGATTTCTATGAACAAGGCTTAATTGATAGAGTATATTCAACAAATCTAACCTATCTGCCTCCACAGGCTAAATCAGCTGAGTGGTTTAGAGAAGTAGACATGTCAGAGTTTTTAGCAACTCTTATTGATTATATTAATAGTGACAGGTCTATAAGCCCCCTTGTGGATGCAACCCAAAACATTAAACAGCTTGTAAATAATAAAGCATAATAGGGGAAAGAATTGATTAATTAGAGGAAGGTTAGAAGCCTTCCTTTTAACTTACTACCCAATATTTATTAAAAAGCAAAAATTAACGCGAAATTTGTAGAAAAAAAGCATTATTCTGTTTATAATAGAATAAGTATATACCAGGTAACAAGGGGGGAAGAAATAAAATGGAACACTTAATAGAAGAGAAAGAAAGAATCGGACCTGCTAAATGGATAGGTATAATTTCTTTATTTTTTGTTTTTACTATTTTATCAAGCTATCTTGGATTAACATATTATCTTCCTTTTCATATAGTGGTAGAATCTTTTTGTTCTTTTATAGCATTTAGTATTTTAATGATGGCTGTTAATACATATGAAATATCAAAAAATATACCATTTTTGTTTCTGGGAGTTGCTTATGGCTTTGCAGGAGCCATTAATGTTATTCATATAGTAGCATCTAATGGAATGGGTTTTTTTCAAGGCGACACAACAAATCTTTCGATGACCTTGTCTATTGTCCAAAGATATATTACAGCAATCTCAATCCTAATTTGCTGTCGATTATTTTATAAGTCCTATAAATTCTTAACTCCTCTTACAATTTTATTAGGATTTTCTGCTGTTTCAGCTATGCTATCAGGGATTTTCTTATTAGGTAAATTTCCTGATTCCTATATTCCGGGTTATGGAAGTACTTCTTTTAAGATTGCAAGCGAATACATTATTTCGGTAATTACAATTCTGAGTGCATATATTCTTTTTAAAAACAGGAAGTATATAGAAGCAAGGATTTTTATGCTGCTGCAATTTTATCTATATGCAACTATTATAGGCAATATATTGCTTACCTTTTATACATCCCAGCAGGGAATAGCTAATGTGCTTTCACACGTTCTGAAATTAATATATTTTTATTGTATTTATAGGGCTATTGTAAAGGTTGGGCTTAAGACACCCTATAAGTTACTATTTAATGAGCTTAACCGCAAGGATGATTCATTAAAGCTAAAGGATTCCGAGCTTAGACAAACTGTTCGTAAGCTGCAAAAGGAAAGTAAGCTTCGCAAAAATATAGAAGAGATGTTTTTAAAAAATGTGTCCTCTTATAATTTGCTTATTGAAAACTCTAGAGATGCCATCGTTATATATGATAAGGAGAAAATAATTTTTACTAATGAAGGTGCAGCACGGCTTGTTGGAATGGATGGGCCGGAACAACTATTAGGAAAAACGGTAACGGATTTTTTTCAGTTTAATATAGACCAAGCAGTAAAAGATACTATTGCTCCAGCATATGAAACACAGGTAATTAATGCTGATGGAAGAGCTACCTCTGTTGAGGTTACTAGTGCCTTAATAACTTATGACAATAGGACTGCAGTATTGAGTTTAATCCGTGATATAAGCTCCCGTAAGCAGATTGAAAAAATGAAGAAGGATGTTGAGAAGGATAGGAAGCTGCTTAATGAGACTTTAGAATTCAACCGTATGATTACTGAGTTTTTTTCTAACATTTCACATGAGCTTCGAACTCCATTAAATGTTATACTTAGTGCGCTTCAGGTTTTGGCCATGGATGGAGAACCGGAAAAGAAAAATAGATATATAAAAATTATGAAACAAAATTGCTATAGGCTCTTAAGGTTGATTAACAATTTGATAGATATTACACGGATTGATTCCGGATATGTTACACCTGAGCTGCAAAATCACAATATAGTTAATGTTGTAGAGGATATTACTTTATCCGTTGCACAATATGTAGAGGATAAGGGAATTAGTTTTATTTTTGATACAGATGTAGAAGAGAAAATTATTGCCTGCGACCCTGAAAAGATAGAAAGAATTATGTTGAACCTAATTTCAAATGCGGTAAAGTTCACTGATGAGGGTAAACAAATAAGCGTAATGCTTTTGGATGAAGGTGACAATATTAAGATATCTGTTAAAGATACAGGAGTTGGTATTCCCAAAGACAAGCTTGGGATTATTTTTGAGAGATTTAGACAGGCTGATAACTCTCTTTCCAGAAATCATGAAGGAAGCGGTATAGGATTATCTTTAGTGAAGGCTTTAGTTGAAATGCATGGAGGAAGTATAAGTGTAAACAGCCGCCTTGGAGAGGGAAGTGAATTTATTGTAAGCTTGCCTGCAAGAAAGCTTGATAATATTAGTGCTCTGGAAAACAATATGATTTATGAAGACAGTAAAGAAAAAATAAGTATTGAGTTTTCTGATATATAAAACTAATGCTATAGAGGAAGGTTAATCACCTTCCTTTTTTATATTATAAGATTGGCTGGATAAATTATGGAGGAGCTACAAGACTTAAATTTTTAAGAAACTATGGCTGTAGTATCAAGATGTTTTGTAAAATTCCGATAATTAAAGCACATACTTTATAGGGGGGGCAACTAATGAAAAGACAAAAGAAAAAAACTAAAGGATTATCTATTAAGACAAAACTTGTTTTAGTTACTGAACTACTATTGATCATACCTCTGCTTATACTAGGTTTAATAAGCTATAGGGTCGCAAAAGTAGAACTTGAAAATAGCGGCAAAGTCTTATTGAAAAATAGTGTAGAGATGACCTTGCAAGTAATTAATGAAAATCAAAAACTTGTAGATGATAAGAAATTAACCCTTGCTGAAGCTCAAGAAAGAACTAGAGAGTTTATGTTAGGTAAAAAGCAAGCAGATGGAACAAGACCAATTAATAAAAATTTAAGTCTTGGTCAAAGCGGCTATTTACTGGCTTATACACAAGAGGGGGTTGAAGCAGCCCATCCTTCTTTAGAAGGAAAAAACGTAATAGATGTTCAGGATAAGAAAACTAAGTCATACTTAGTAAAGGATCAGATAAGAATTGGTAATAATGGAGGAGGATATCTTACTTATTGGTGGACTCTTCCCAACTCCGAGAAAATTTCTAGCAAAATAACTTATCAAAAGACAGACCCTAATTGGGGGTGGGTTGTTAGTGCTGGAACTTATATGGATGATTTTAATGTAGGCTCAAGTAAGATATTTAGTACTACTATTGTAATACTTTTAATTGTACTTGTTTT
Source organism: uncultured Clostridium sp. (assembly GCA_964568335.1). Taxonomy (GTDB): domain Bacteria; phylum Bacillota; class Clostridia; order Clostridiales; family Clostridiaceae; genus Clostridium_AT. The sequence goes on along the minus strand of CAZMQY010000125.1, from coordinate 5,421 downwards.
GGGATCGGCTGTAATTATAGCATTCTCTCGACATATTGCAGCTCCAATCAAAAAAATTAGTGAGGCTGTTGATGTGGTAGCCTCAGGCAATTTTAGCAATGTAGAACTTAATATAAAGAACAAAGATGAAATCGGAAAGTTAAATAAATCTTTTAGCACAATGGTTAAAAATATAAATGAATTATTAGGTTCTATAAAAAGTTCAGCCGAAATTGTACTTAACTCTTCCCATTTGTTAGACACTATAGTTGATGAAAATACAGCCTCTATTAATGAAATAGCTGCTTCTGTTGAAGAGATTGCCAGAAGCTCAAGTGATCAGGCAAAAGAAACTGAAAACGGAGCAATAAGATCTAGAAATCTATCTGAAAGAATTGAACTCGTTGCTGAACTAACAGTAAAAACTGATAAGGCTGCATTTGAAGCTTCAAAAATAGGCAGCAAGGGGTTAGAGGCAATAAATCTGCTTTCAGAAAAGTCTGAGGAAAATAGTAAGGCAGCCGAAAAGGCCAGCAAAATAATACTTGAGGTTGATAAAAATTCTGTAGAAATTGGAGCTATTACTGAAGCAATAAGCCAGATATCAGAGCAAACTAACTTATTGTCTTTAAATGCTGCCATAGAGGCAGCTAGAGCAGGAGAACAAGGACGAGGTTTTGCTGTAGTTGCTGAGGAGGTAAGAAAGCTAGCCTCACAATCAGCAATATCTGCTGCAAAGGTTAGAGAATTAATTAGTGGAATACAGGATAAATCTAGAACTGCAGTTAAAGCTATGGAAGAAGGAAAAGTGTTAGCTCAGGAACAAAGTGCTGCAGTTATAGAAGCTAAGGCCATATTCGTTGACATAATAAGTGCGATAGACAAGATTGTAGAAGATATGAAAAGCATCAAGGGATATAGTCTTGAAATGGAAAATGAAAAGAACGAGATAGTTGAAGTTTTAGAGACACTTTCAGCTTCAACTGAAGAAAATTCAGCTGCTACCCAGCAGGTTTCTGCAACAACTGAGCAGCAATTAGCAAGCATTGATCAAATAGTTTCACATACTCAAGATTTGAAGAATCTTGCAGAGAAACTTAAAGAAGCTGTTAATGCATTTCAAATTTAAAATTGGTTAACATTACTAGTATTTAAAGCTTAATATTGGTTAAAATAATATCAGAAAGTAAATAAAGATTATGACGAAGCATATAAATACTTTGAAATAGAGCATTTATATGTGGGGACAGTTGTAGTAATACCCTTTAGGCATATTAATGCAACTGTTAAGATTCTATATAGTTAGGAAAAGTATTATTATGGTCGAAGATAAAACTTTTATCATAATAATATTCCAACTTATTATATAGGGTCGATCTAACATCA
>CAZMQY010000125.1:0-4046 GCA_964568335.1 uncultured Clostridium sp. | reverse complement strand
TTGTAATTATGTTTTATAGCCGTGAGGTTATAAAGTGTGGTGTAAATATGTTATATGGTGGAGCAAACCATTATTATAGGTAGTGATTTGTGTTTATATAGTCGAAAGATTATATAAATATGATAAATTATTTATAATAGTGCTAGCATAATCTTTATTTACTTTTTTATTTTTGAAAACAAAATAAGCATCAATTCACTACTTGTAAAAAATTACAAAGATGCTATAATATTATCAACATGAGAGTGTATCTAGGGTTCCGATTGAAAGATGTCTGGTCCGAGCGATACAGGAGTTTATCTACACTTTTAGGAAAAAAGCCTAAAGGACGAGTCTCAAATAAAGAGACTTGTGCTTTGGGCTTTATTTTTTTATCAAGAAATGGGGGATTTAAATGAGCATTATCGAAGTTAACAATCTATGCAAAACCTTTAAGGTGAAAACTAAAGAGCCTGGGCTTGGCGGGAGTATGAAGTCAATTTTTTCACCTACTTATAGAGAGATAGAGGCTGTAAGCAACATATCCTTTCAGGTTGAAAAAGGAGAAATACTAGCTTTCATAGGTCCAAACGGAGCTGGAAAATCAACTACTATAAAGATGCTTACGGGAATACTGTATCCATCCTCTGGCAGTGTACAGGTATTAGGAATGAATCCGGCTACTGAAAGAAAACAATTATCTTTTAAGATTGGTACAGTATTCGGCCAAAAGTCTCAGCTTTGGTTTCACTTACCGCCCTTAGACAGCTTTAATTTACTGGGAAATATTTATGAAATGGATAAGCGTAAGCTTAAAAGCAGAGTAGAGATTTTAAAAGAGATTTTTGAAATAGGGGACTTAATGGATGTGCCTGTTAGAAAGCTGTCCTTAGGTCAAAGAATTCGCTGCGAGATAGCTGCTTCAATACTTCATGAGCCTGAAATCATATTTTTAGATGAGCCTACCATAGGCTTGGATGTTGTGGTTAAGCAGAAGATAAGGGAGCTTATTCTAAAGTTAAACAAAGAAGAAAAGACAACAATTTTTCTAACTTCTCATGATGCTGGCGATATAGAGCAGCTTTGCAAAAGAGCCATAATTATTAATTATGGAGAGGTCGTTCTAAATGAAAGTATTAAGAGACTTAAGTATGATTACCTAAACAAAAAGGAAATTCATATTAAATATAACCAAGCAGTAAATATAGAGAACGTAAGTTTAAATGTTATCAAAAATAAAGGTGATGCACTAAAGGTTCAAGTGGACACCTCAAAGCAGGATATTGAAGAAGTGCTGACTATGCTCATAAAGTGTGGAAAGGTTAATGACATAACAATATCCGAGCCGCCTTTAGAGGAAATAATATCGCACATTTATCAGCAAAATAGGGGTGATAAGCATGAAGTCAATTCGTAAATATATGGAGATTTCTAAAATAACTATGTCAAACAATCTGGTATATTTTTGGAACTTCCTAAGCAAGAATTTATTTTTCGTGTTTATCATGTTCATATATTTAATGCTATGGAAAAATATCTACGGCCAAAAGGGAGACAGTTTAGGCGGCTTAACAATAAATAAAATGATTTGGTATTTGGTAGTAACGGAACTGGTTACACTCTCTAGAACTGATATTCATAATCAGGTAAATGAAGATGTTAAGACAGGAAATATAGCTTACCTTTTAAGCAAGCCTTACAACTATGTTTTATACTGTTTTTCTTATTTCTTAGGAGAAATAGGCATAAAACTTTTAACTAATGGTATAGCAGGTCTAGCCATAGGATTAGTTTACGTTGGCCCCTTAGAGAGCTTTAACTTTACTCATCTTCCTTTCATACTGTTATCAATAATAGCTGGCTGCATAATACATTTTTTTATTTATATAATATTAGCGCTTACTTCCTTTTGGTTTGAAGAAAACAGTGCTTTTTTCTGGATTTATTCAAAGCTTGTTTTTACCTTGGGGGGAATGCTTATGCCAATAGATCTTTTTCCTAATTGGCTCCAAAGCCTATCAAAATATATGCCCTTTGCTTATGTAACCTATGTTCCAGCAAAGCTGGCAGTGGATTTTTCATTTGCAAGCTTTGGCAGGCAATTTTTAATACAGCTTATATATCTTGCGGCATTCTTTGTGCTAGCAATGTGCTTATATAGAAAGGGGGCAAGGAATTTAAATGTTAATGGAGGTTAAAAAAAGCATAAAGCTAATGCTTTACTATTTTAAATTCAATTTATCGTCGGTTATGGAATACAGGGCAAGCTTTCTTATCCAAAGCTTCGGCATGGTGATAAACAACGCTTCCTTCATATTTTTCTGGTGGATACTTTTTAATAATGTAAATAATATCGGAGGTTATGGATTCAAGGATGTAATGCTTTTGTGGTCCTTAATGTCTACGGGTTTTGGCATTGCCTTTGTAGCCTTTGGTAACGTAAATCAAATTACAAGAATGATTTTAAACGGAGAACTAGATACCTATCTTCTTCAGCCTAAGGACCCTTTAGTCAATATTATTTGCTCTAAAACAATAATCTCTGCATGGGGAGATGCTTTATATGGAATAATATTATTTTTCTTAGTTAGAGGCTTTGATATTAAGGGTTTTGTATTGTTTCTATTATTCAGCATCACAGCCAGCATAATATTTGCCTCAGTATTAGTAAGCCTGCATGCCTTAAGCTTCTATGCAGGCAATGTAGAAGGTTTAGCGCAGCTGACTACTGAATTTTTAATAAGCTTCAGTATATACCCGGAAGGTATTTTCAAAGGAGGGCTTAAATATGTGCTTTATACTATAATTCCTGCAGCCTTTATGGTATATATGCCTGCCAGAGTCATAAATCAATTTAACTTTATATTGCTATCAGAGATTTTAGGAGTTGCACTGATCTGGATTGTGATAGCCTACGCAATGTTTTATAAAGGGCTTAAGAAATATGAGTCAGGAAATCTGATAGTTAATAAGCTGTAGTGGCAAAACCTAGAAAAAGGATGAATTTCAAAAATAAATTATAGGGAGTATCCAAAGGCAATAATAAAGCTGGATATTCCTTATTTTATTGATGATAAAAGGTACTATGAGTGAAGTTTTAAATCATTGTATGTTACAATATATTTATTAGTCATAATAATATAAGACATAAGGTGGGGATACTTTGTTTAAAAAAGATTGGCTGAATTCAGTGAAGGATTCCTTCGTTCCCAAAATGACTGAGGCATTTGATAATGTGGCTCAGCAGGTAAAGGATGTTGCAGAAAATATGAAATCTGCAGAGGGCAACTTGATAACTAAGGCGGGCGAAGTTAGCAGAAATGCTAATGCAAAGGGTTTTGCTTTCGAGCACTCGCAGGTTGCAGCCTTTAACGCAAAAGCAGCAGCTGCTGATTCTATTTATAGAGCTGAAAGAATGCCAGTAGGCGGAATTAGTGGAGAACCAGACATAGTTATAAGAAATATTAAAACTGGAGAAATAGTACATAGGGTTCAAGCGAAAATGGGCTCAAGCGATTATGTAAGAAGTGAAATGGGACAGGTCAAGTACAACGATACTACAGATTCCTTTGTGACAAACAAAGAAAACGGGAACCTGGCAAGTCAATATGATAATTTAGATACCACATTAAAATATGACGATGTTACAGGAGTAGAAACCTCACAGGATTTTGCTGAGTTTCTTGCTAAACATCCAAAGCTAGCTGCAGACTTAGCAGAGTTGAGCGCTAATGTAGGACAAGTAGCAAATGCAGCTATAAAGGGGGCGGGTATAGCTTCTGCTATGCAAAGCATTAATGAAGCTATAAAGATACTAGCAAAGGTTTATAGGGGAGAAGAAGTATCCAAGGATATATTGGTGGATTCACTTAAAAAGGTATTGGAAGCAGCCAAGACAGGTGCTTTAAGAGGAGCTTTAGTTAAAATACTTGAGCTAATATTAAAGGCTCAAAATAAAAGTGTACTTCCAGCTGTTCTTGTATCCGTGGGCTTTGAAACCTATAGATTAATTCTTGACTATTTAAAGGATGAGCTTACCTTAGAAGAATTAATTAAACAAGGTAGAA
>CAZMQY010000124.1:0-9921 GCA_964568335.1 uncultured Clostridium sp. | reverse complement strand
CGATACAGAACTCCGAGGCGGGTTCAAAACTAATCTTTAGAAGCCTCGCACCAAAGGACTTCCTCTCTGAGAAAGACTATGTCTTTACTATTCCTCTTCACAGTTTAGAAATATTTACACTTACATTATAACAATGATAGAGCAAAAAGCTTGTTGTGTCAATATTATATGTTAAAAGTAATGAAATATTTACTAAACGTAGCCCTTTATTAAATTTAAAAGTAATGGTTTTGGCTGCTCGCAATGTGTTGTTAGGTCAACGTATTTTTTAGCATCGGAGCTTGTGTGGAAGGCGTACATTATTTCGAGCACATGGTTTGTAAGCTCACAGCTAGCTCTTGGCTTTTCTCCAGTTTCTATGCAGCGAGCCATGTCTGCAACCCCAAGTCCGCGGCTGTTTTCAGAGTAAATATGTGTAAGGGGTATTTCCTTAAATTCATTTCCATGAGCCATCTTAAGCAGTATAGGCCCGTCAAAGGTGTTAGGGTCAGGTACTATCAAGGTTCCGTTTGAGCCATAGATTTCAATTCTTGGAAGCGTGCTGCTCCATATATCAAAGCTGGTTATGATAGTTGCTATAGCACCATTTCTAAATTCTACTGTGCCTGCTACGTGAGTTGGAACTTCAACATCGATTACCTTACCGAATTTTTTCTCGCTTGTAATTGTCCTTTGAGGGAAGCTGATCTTTGTCATGCCGCAGACAGTTTTAGCTTCACCTAAAAGGGATACTAAAGCTGTGAGATAATAAGGTCCCATGTCAAACATAGGCCCGCCTCCATTTTCGTAGTAGAATTCTGGGTCTGGATGCCAGCTTTCATGTCCGTGACAGGTCATAAATGCTGTAGCAGCTACAGGAGTTCCTATGAAGCCATCTTCTATTAGCTTGCGGCAGGTTTGAAGCCCTCCACCTAGGAAGGTATCTGGCGCTCCGCCAAGCATTAAGCCTTTTTCTGAGGCTAGTTTAACTAGTTCGTTTCCCTGTTCCATTGTAAGGGATAGAGGTTTTTCTACATACACATGTTTGCCAGCTAAAAGGGCAGCCTTGCAAACCTGAAAATGTATTTTTGGAACAGTTAAATTAAGTACTATCTGTATGTCCTTGCTTTGAAGCAGCTCTTCAGTAGACATAACATGGGGTATGTTATATTTTTCAGCCGCTGCCTTAGCTCTTTCCTCAATTAAGTCAGCGCAGGCAAAAACCTCAGTATTGACAAAGGTTTTAGTTAAACTTTGAAAGTATATGCTGCTTATATTTCCGCAGCCTACTACTCCTATTTTTACTTTATTCATAATTTGCTACCTTCCTTTCTTTAAGTTCAATATTTATTTTGCAGCCCACAAAAAGCCTCTTCTCATAAGCTCTTTTGCTTCTGGTATGTCAAATATGTCTGCATGGTGTCCAAGAGAATTGTAAAATACCTTTCCTTTTCCCCAAGCTTTTGTATAAACAACAGGTACAGCTACTCTTCCGTTGGCAGCATGAGGTCCGTCAATTACAGGGAAGGTGGTTGTAGCTAGTACATTTACAGCTGGGTCCACGTGCAAATAATATTGCTCAGACTTAACTTTAAAATCTGAAATGCCTTCAACTATTGGACTCGAACTTGATTTTACAATATTAACCTCGTACTCAACTCCATCATTTCCAGGATGAGCCACCCATTGAGAACCAGTCATAAATTGCCATTGTACTGAATCTCTAAAGGAATCACACATTCCACCGTGACAACCAGCTAGTCCAACACCAGCTTCAACAGCTTTAAGTACTGGCTTTAGCTGCTCATTTGTTATCTCTCCCATTGTCCAAACTGGAATAATTAGACTTAAACCCATTAGGTTTGCTTCATCCTTAAAGCTGTCTAGGGTATCTGAAATTTCAACCTCAAAGCCTTCTTCGCTTAGTATTTCAGCAAAAACATTTGAAACTTGAACAGGTTCGTGGCCATCCCAGCCTCCTTGAACGATTAGTGCTTTTTTTGTCATTTTTCTTCCTCCTTTTAGTCGGAAGCACTGAGCAGTTTAAAACCGCTCACTCCCGCTCGCAAACTGCTCGTTAAAGCCCATTTAGGGCTTTAACCTCCTATTTTCACCAAAGTATCTAAATACAATAGTACCCGTTGTTTTAGGTCTTGTCTGGCAATATATTAGCAGAGTATAGACATAGATTGCTGTGTAGTGATATATTGGAGATATATTTGAAATCTTTGATAAGTTGATAAGTTATGGAGGGAAAAATGCATCCTTATTATGAGATAAGAGAATCGGATAAGTCAAATCACTTTGCAATATTTACGGTTGAAAGCTTGACATTTCCAGCCCACCTTCATTCCTATGTGGAACTGATTTATGTTTTGAATGGAAGTGTGGAGGTATCAATAAATGAAAACGACAAAGAATTAAGGCAGGGAGATATAGGTGTAGTTTTTCCAAATGATGTTCACAGCTACAATTCAAATGAGAGCTCTCGCAGCATAGTGCTGATATTTTCACCGGAATTAATAGGAGGCTACTTTAGCGGAATGGTGAATAAGACCTTGGAAACCCCTTTTTTCCTTAAGGGTTCTTTTGATGAAAGCATTATAACTTTGTTAAGCATGCTTTTAGTGGAAGCTAAAAATGATAATGAATATGTTGTGAAAGGGTTTTTATATTCGATTTTTGGAAAGCTAAATGTAAGCTTTATATTTAGAGAATGTATGCATATGTATGATACTACTATTCAAAAGCTATTAAAATATATTGGTACTCACTTTATGGAAAACATAACTTTAGAAAACACAGCTAAGGAATTAGGTTACAGCAAGTTTCATATTTCACGAGTACTTAACAATAAAATAGGGGAACAGTTCAATAATTATGTAAATAGGCTTCGTATTAATGCTGCAGAAATTCTATTAGTTGAGACTGATATGACTATTTCAAATATTGCGCTGGAATGCGGCTTTGAAAGTATTAGAAACTTCAATAGAGTTTTTAAAGGACAAGTAGGGTATACACCCAGCAGCTATAGAAATCAATATAAGAAATAGAAGTAGTAATGTTAGGGTTGACCTGATTAAAAGCTTTTCCTATAATTGTATTAACATAGTATGATAGGGGATGGAAAAATGTTTAAGCCTATGAGAAAAAGTGCAAGAGAAATTTTTGATAAGGATATAATGGAAATATTAGATAGGGGAGAATATGGAGTTTTAGCAACCACTGGAGAAAATGGCTATTCTTATGCAACACCACTTAGCTATGTATATTTTAATAATGCATTATATTTTCACTGTGCAGTGGAGGGCAGCAAGCTTGACAATATAGAGTATAGTGATAAGGTTTCCGTTTGCATTGTTGGAAAAACAAAGGTACTTCCTAAAGAGTTCAGCACTGAGTATGAAAGTGTAATTGTGTTTGGAAGAGCTTTCAAGGTAGAAGATGAAGAAAAGAAAAATGCACTTAGGGCTATAGCACAAAAATATTCTCCAGAATTTGAGAAGGAAGGAATGCTTTATATAGAACGAGCAATAAATAAAACTTGTATAGTAAAAATTGAAATTGAAAAGATTACTGGCAAGGCAAGAAGATAATTTGTTAAAAATACTACTAAAAATGAGGGATTGGTATGTTTACTCCTGTAAAAAATACAAAGGTTTATGAACAGGTTATAGAGCAAATTAAAGGGATGATTGTTAGCGGAAAGCTTATAAAGGGAGATAGACTTCCACCTGAAAGAGAATTAGTTGAGCAGCTTCAGGCAAGCAGAACTTCAATAAGAGAGGCAATTAGGGCACTTCAAATTATTGGACTTGTAGAATGCAGGCAGGGTGGAGGAAATTTTATAAAGGAGAGTTTCGAAAACAGTTTGTTTGAACCTCTTTCAATTATGTTTGTGCTTCAAAACAGCAAGCCTAGAGAAATACTTGAACTTAGAAAAATTGTTGAGGTAGAAACAGCAGCTCTTGCAGCTGAAAAGATTAAAGAGCAGGAACTAAAAGAAATTTACGAGATAATAGAGAAAATGAGAGAAAGTGATCATGAAGAGATAGATGCAAAGCTGGATAAGGAGCTTCACTATAAAATAGCACATGCCTCAAGAAATTTCTTGGTAGTAAATATATTAAGTGCAATATCATCTTTAGTGGACTCCTTTATTAAGGATGCAAGAGAATTGATTCTTATACAAAAAGAAAATAAAGAAGTTCTCTTGGAACATCATGAAAGTCTTTATAAGGCTTTGCTGGTTCACGATAGTAACAAAGCAGCTAAGGTTATGAGAAAACACTTAGATTTTGTTACCGAATTTCTTTCCGAAGAAAAGTAAGAGGCAATGTGGCCAATGAAGTATAAGATTTTTCATTGGCCATGATATTGCATTATAAAATTATAATAGTTTGACAATTAACAAACCTAGCTTGAAATAGCTGGTTTTTTATTTTTTTAGGACCTTGGTAAAATTGAGAACCTAGATGTTTCAAGGCATAAGAGAAATGACGAAAGATGCTTGTAAAATTATCTGTGAAAAATATGTTAATATGTTAACTATTATAGAAATAGTAAAAATGTTATGCTATCATCAAAATATAATTGGTCATACCATATTACCAAATTGTTATTTATGTAACCGTTTGCTAGATGATTAAAAAGTAATTATATAAATATTAGAATATAGGAGGGAAAACAATGAATATTCTTGTTTGCATTAAGCAAGTACCAGGAACAACAAAGGTTGAAGTGGATGAAAAAACAGGGGTTTTAAAAAGAGATGGAGTAGATTCAAAAATGAATCCCTATGATTTGTATGCAATTGAAACAGCATTAAGAATTAAAGAAAAGGCAGGAGGAAAAATAAGTGCCATAACTATGGGACCTCCACAGGCAGGAGAGATCATAAAGGAAGCATACATGATGGGAGTAGATGAAGGAGCCCTAGTATCAGATAGAAAATTCGCAGGTGCGGATGTTTTGGCCACCTCCTATACACTGTCTCAAGCTGTAAAAAAGCTTGGAAGTTTTGAGCTTATCCTTTGTGGAAAACAGACTACAGATGGTGATACAGCTCAGGTTGGCCCGGAAATGGCTGAGTATTTAGGAATACCTCACATAGCTAATGTTATAAAGATTGTGGAGCTTAAAGAGGGTTCGGTTATAGTAGAAATGGACATGCCGAATACTATAGAACTGGCGGAAATTAAATATCCTTGCCTGTTATCTGTTGACAAAAATATATTCCAGCCAAGGCTTCCTTCCTACAAGAGAAAGGTTGAGACTAAGAATAAAGATATAAGGGTTATAAGCTTTAAGGATTTTGAAGATCAGAATGAAAAAATGTACGGACTTAATGGCTCACCAACTCAGGTTGAAAGAATATTTCCACCTAGCGCAAACAACCATAGAGAGATGTGGAAGGGAAGCCCAGAGGAGCTGGCAGATAAGATTTCAAAAAAGTTTAAGGAACTTAAGTTTGTATAATAGATAAAGGTGGTGTGATTGAATGGGAAAATTAGTAGTTAATGAAAAGAAATTAAATAGTCAAGTTATTCAAGACTTAGTTAAAATATGTCCTTTTAAGGCCATAGAGGATAAGGATGGAAAGATTGAAATAAATGCAGGCTGCAAGATGTGCAAGATATGTGTAAATAAGGGACCAGCAGGAGTTATGGAATTTGTCGAGGATGAAGTTAAAATTGTAGATAAGAGTCTTTGGAAGGGTATTTCAGTTTATGTTGATCATGTGGATGGTAATATACATCCTGTAACGCTAGAGCTCATAGGTAAGGCTAAAGAGTTAGCTGCAAAGGTAAACTTTCAGGTTTACTGCTTGTTCTTAGGTTCAAATATTCAGCATAAAGCTAAAGAACTTCTTCATTATGGTGTAGATGAAGTATTTGTTTATGACAGAGAAGAGCTTAAGGATTTTAGAATTGAGCCCTATGCTGCAGCCTTTGAAGATTTTATAAAGAAGGTTAAGCCATCAACAATATTAGTTGGTGCAACAACTATAGGAAGATCACTGGCTCCAAGAATTGCAGCTCGTTTTAGAACTGGTCTGACAGCAGACTGTACAGTACTTGATATAAAGGAAAATACTGATTTAGTTCAAATTAGACCGGCCTTTGGTGGAAATATTATGGCTCAAATAAAAACTCCAAATACAAGACCACAACTGGCCACAGTTAGGTACAAAGTTATGAATGCCCCAGAGAGAAGCGCTGAGACTAGCGGAAAGGTAACTGTTTGCCATATAGACAGCTCAAAACTAAGCTCAAATATAAATGTTTTAGGTGTAACTCATAAGGAAAAGGAAGAAAGCATATCTGATGCAGAAGTTATAATTGCTGTAGGCAGGGGAATAAAGTCTGAAAAGGATATGCAGCTTGTTCAAGAGCTTGCAGACCTTTTAGATGCTCAAATAGCTTGCACAAGGCCACTCATAGAAGCAGGCTGGCTGGATGCTAAAAAGCAAATAGGCCTAAGCGGAAGAACTGTTAAGCCAAGGCTCATTATAACTCTAGGAATTTCCGGCTCTGTGCAATTTGCTGCAGGAATGAACGGTTCTGAATATATATTTGCCATAAACAAAGATGAGAAAGCTTCAATATTTAATATTGCTCATTATGGTATTGTTGGCGATATTTATGAAATAGTTCCACAGCTTATTGAGCAAATTAAGATGGCTAAGGGGGCATAAGAAGATGGATTACAAGAAGATAGACGAAAAAGATGTAAGTTTCCTAGTTGAATTGCTAGGTAAAGATAGAGTGTATGTGGGAGAAGAGATAAACGAAGACTACAGCCATGACGAGCTTGGGGGCACAAGCCAAATGCCTGAGGTGATGGTTGAGGTGCTAACTACTGAAGAAGTTTCAAAGATTATGAAACATGCTTATGAAAACAATATTCCTGTAGTAGTTAGAGGCTCGGGAACTGGACTTGTTGGAGGAGCTGTTCCAATACATGGTGGAATATTGCTAAACATGACAAAGATGAACAAGATACTTGAACTTGACGAGGATAATCTTACTCTTACTGTAGAGCCAGGTGTACTGCTTATGGAAATATCAAAATATGTAGAGGAAAGAGATTTCTTCTATCCTCCAGATCCAGGTGAAAAAACAGCAACCATAGGTGGAAACATAAACACAAATGCCGGTGGTATGAGAGCTGTTAAATATGGAGTTACAAGAGACTATGTAAGAGGACTTGAGCTAGTGCTTCCAAATGGTCAAATAATAGAGGTTGGCGGAAAGGTAGTTAAAAACAGTTCTGGCTACAGCATTAAGGACTTAATTTGCGGCTCAGAAGGAACCTTAGCAATAATAACAAAGGCAATACTAAAGCTTTTACCATTGCCGAAAAAGACAATAAGCCTTTTAATTCCATTTCCCAATCTTGATATGGCAATAAGCACAGTACCTAAGATAATAAAATCAAAAGCTATTCCAACAGCTATTGAATTCATGCAAAGAGAGGTTATACTTGCTGCTGAGGAGTTCCTAGACAAGAAGTTCCCAGATAACTCTTCAGATGCTTATCTTTTATTAACCTTTGATGGAAACACTACAGATGAAATAGAAAGAAACTATGAGAGAGTTGCTGAACTTTGTTTATCCGAAGGGGCATTAGATGTTCTAATATCAGATACAGATGAAAGAAAGGCAGCTATATGGTCAGCAAGAGGGGCCTTTCTTGAAGCAGTTAAGGCTACTACTACTGACATGGACGAGTGTGACGTTTGTGTTCCAAGAAACAGCGTAGCAGATTTTATAAGATATACACATGAACTTCAAGAAGAATTTAATGTTAGAATTAGAAGCTTCGGACATGCTGGTGACGGAAACCTTCACGTCTATGTTCTTAAGGATGCTATGACTGACGAACAGTGGAAGATAAAGCTTAGTGAAGTGTTCGAGGCCATGTACAAAAAAGCTAGAGAACTTAATGGAGTGGTTTCAGGGGAACATGGTATAGGTTATGCAAAAAGACCATATCTGTTTGAGCAGTACAACGAAGAGTATATAGGTTTAATGAAAAATATTAAACCCTGGCAAGGTTTGTCAATAAAGAATGCTGAAATAGTTGCCTCAAGTCAAAGCTTGAGGCTTCTTTAATAAGAGTTAATTATAGGGAGGAGTATATATGGCGAAAATTATTCTGCCTTATCATAAGAAGCTTATAGAGACTGAGATTGACGATAATAATCTTGCTGGAATATTAGAATCTAAAGCTCACAGCTATAAAACTGATTTAAATGAGGAGGAAATAGTGGAGAGGGCGCTAGATAATCCTATAGGTAGTGAAAAATTGGAAAAATTAGTTATGGGCAAGAAGAATATGGTTATTGTAACCAGTGACCACACAAGACCAGTTCCTAGCAAAGTTACGTTGCCAATACTGCTTAGAAGGATTAGAGAAGCTAATTCTAATATTGATATAAAAATTTTAATAGCCACTGGATTTCACAGACCCACCACAAAGGAAGAAATGATTAATAAGTTTGGTGAAGACCTTGTAGAAAAAGAAAAATTTATTAATCATATGTCTGAAGATCAAGAAAGCTTGATTAAGGTAGGAATACTTCCCTCTGGCGGTGAACTTTGGCTAAATAAGCTAGTGATGGAAACAGAACTGTTAATATCAGAAGGTTTTATTGAACCGCACTTTTTTGCTGGTTTTTCAGGGGGGAGAGAGCGTGCTTCCAGGGGTAGCAGGAGCGGGAACCATTATGGCAAATCACTGTTCAGAGTTTATTGCAAATGAGTTTTCAAGAACAGGCATAATAGAAAACAATCCAATACACAAGGATATGATGTATGCTGCAGAGGCTGCTAAGCTGGCTTTTATACTAAATGTGGTTATAGACAAAGATAAGAAAATTATTCACGCCGTTGCAGGTGACAGCAGATTGGCTCATGAAGAAGGCTGCAAATTTGTTACTGAGCTTTCAAGGGTTAAACCTGTAGAAGCTGATATAGTTATTTCAACTAACGGAGGATATCCGTTAGATCAGAATATATATCAAGCTGTAAAGGGAATGACAGCTGCAGAAGCTACTTGCAAGGAAGGCGGTGTAATAATAATGGTTGCTGCCTGCAATGATGGACATGGTGGCAAGTCCTTCTATGAAAATATGGCATTTTCTAAAAATGCTGGAGAAGTTTTAGACAAGGTACTTAGGGTAGGAAGAAATGAAACTGTACCAGACCAGTGGGAGTTTCAGATTTTAGCTAGAATACTAAATAAATATACAGTCATATTGGTTACTGATATGTGCGATCCTGAAATAATAAAGAACATGCATATGGAGCATGCCTATACCTTGGAGGAGGCCCTCGGCAGGGCATATAAGCTTAAGGGAATCCAGGCGAAGGTAGCAATAGTTCCAGACGGAGTTTCTGTAATTGTGAAATAGATGCAAATTAAGATGTCCCATAATCAAATGGGACATCCTAAATAATTTTTAACAGTTAATGAAAACGTTTAAGAAAGACGGGTGAAACTGAGAATATGGGGGTGAAGTCTGGGGGGAGCTAATGAGAAACTTATAGGGAATAAAGAGTAAAACATTTAATTTAAAAGGGGGAGAATTTATGTATGCATTAATAGCATTTGTTCCAATTATTCTTATTATAGCCTTGCTGGTAGGTCTGAATTGGCCTGCCAAACGTGTAATGCCTATTGCATGGATAGTTTGCAGTATTTTAGCTCTGACAGTTTGGAAAATGAATTTTATCAATGTAGCAGGCTACTCGTTATTTGGTGCACTTAAAGGTTTTGACGTTATGATAACTATTTTCGGTGCAATTTTAATTTTAAATACATTAAAGCGTTCCGGCGCAATGGCAGCTATTAACCACGGATTTCGTGGAATATCTACTGACCGTAGAATTCAAGCTATTATAATTGCTTGGCTCTTTGGATGCTTTATTGAAGGGG
>CAZMQY010000123.1:0-9985 GCA_964568335.1 uncultured Clostridium sp. | reverse complement strand
GACTGACGCTTCTCTGACGGGATTGCTCAGGTTACGTTGGTCTAGAGTACTACTAATAATGGCAGCCATATAACTTATTATCTTGATAAGTTATATGGCTGCTATTTTTCAGTGTATAAAATTTTTACCTCTATGTCATATATCTTGTTCATTATTTATTAATAATTAATAAAGTGATATATAATTAAATTAAGTTAGTGATAACGTATTCATATTTAAATGAGGGGGGAATTTACCATGAATAAGAAAAGACTTTTAGCATTGACTTTAAGTACAATTATAGTTGGTTCATTATTTGCGGGCTGCGGCAAGAAGGATACAGGAACTACTGCTGAACAGCCTAAGAAAAATTTAAGCCTTACCATTTATGCGGGACTTATGGAAGACCATGCAAATGCAGTGGCTAAGGAATTCGAGAAGCAAACTGGTGTTAAGACAACAATGGTAAGGCTTAGCGGAGGAGAAATACTTACCAGAATAGATGCTGAAAAGCAAAATCCTAAGGCATCAGTTTGGTACGGAGGTCCAGCAGATACTTTTATAGCAGGTATGGAAAAGGGACTCCTAGATAAATACGTTTCTCCAAGTGCCAAGGATATACCAGATAAATTTAAAAATAAAGATGGCTACTGGACAGGAATATATAATGGATATTTAGGTTTTGTAGTTAATGGAAAGCTTTTAAAAGAAAAAGGAATTGAAGTTCCAAAATCGTGGGAAGATCTTTTAAAGCCAGAGTATAAGGGACAAATAGTTGTTGCTAACCCTGGTTCCTCAGGAACAGCTTATGCTATGATAGCGACTTTAGTTCAGATTATGGGCGAAGAGAAGGCTATGGACTATTTAAAGAAGCTTGATGGACAAATTAAGCAGTATCCAAAGACAGGCTCAGCTCCAGCACAAATGGCTGGTATGGGAGAAGCTATGGTTGGTATTTGCTTCCTTCATGATGGTATTAAGTATCAAAAGGAAGGTTATACTGATATAGTTTTATCAGCTCCATCAGAAGGAACAGGCTATGAGGTTGGTGCAGTTGGTATTATCAAGGGTGCTCCAGATATGGAAGCAGCTAAGATGTTCGTTGATTGGTGTTTAAAGAAAGAAGCTCAAGAGCTAGGACAAAAATATGGTTCCTTCCAATTCCTAACTAACCCTAATGCAAATCCTCCAAAGGAAGCAGACCAATTAAAGTCAACAAAACTTATAAACTATGATATGGAGTTTGCAGGAAAGAATAGAGCAAGATTAGTTGAAGTTTGGCACAAGTTGACAAATAAATAATTAACTTAAGTTTAGGCATGCTTTACCGCATGCCTAAAATAATATAAGTTGATGTTAGAGGAGGTAAAAGAATGGCATTAAACAGGCACAGAAATAAATTGCAGCGGGATTTAACTGATATGAAGAAAATATTGAGAGACCCAATGCTGCTTACAACTATAATCTTTGTAATTATAATTCTTTTAATTTTTATATTGTTTCCTTTGTTTTCCGTATTAAAGGAGAGCTTTATAACAAAACAGGGCTTAAGCTTTCAGTCTTATGCTGCTACTTTTAAAAACTCACAGTTTAGAGGTACATTAAAAAATACCTTAGTGCTAGGAACTGTGGTAGGTGCACTATCTACTATAATAGGCTTTATATTTGCTTATGCAGATTCCTATATTAAGTCTCATTTTAAAGGCTTGTTCAAGGTAGTTTCAATACTGCCTATTATATCGCCACCATTTGTATTGGCACTTTCAGCAATAATGCTTTTTGGGCAGCGCGGACTTATAACAATGAGATTGCTCCACATAGAAAATGCAAATATATACGGATTTAAAGGGTTAGTTATAGTCCAAACCATGACCTTCTTCCCAGTAGCTTATCTTCTTCTTACCGGACTATTAAAGCATATTGATCCAGCTTTAGAAGAAGCAGCAAGAAATATGGGTGCTTCAAGATGGAAGACCTTTGCAACAGTTACACTGCCCCTTATGGCGCCAGGTATTGCAAACTCCTTTCTCCTTACTTTTATTGAAACGGTAGCAGACTTCTCAAACCCAATGGTTATAGGTGGGGACTATTCAACTCTTGCTACACAGATATACCTTCAAGCTATAGGAAATTATGATATGCAGGGGGGAGCAACTGTAGCGGTTATACTTCTTGCACTTACTATACTTCTGTTTATCGTTGAAAAGTACTGGATTGAAAGAAAATCCTATATAACAGTTACAGGAAAGGCTTCAAGAGAGAGAGAACTAATAAGCGAGAAAAAAATTGTTTTTCCAATTGATTTATTCTGCATTTTGATAACTATATTTGTACTTGCCTTCTATATACTCATACCAATAGGAGGGCTGTTTAAAATTTGGGGAGTTAATTACTCGTTAACATTAAATCACTTTAAATATGTATTTGAGCTTGGTTTAAAACCACTAAGAGATACGACCTTCCTTGCTACTGTATCTACACCTATATCAGGAGTGCTTTCAATGATTATAGCATTCTTAATTGTAAGAAAGAGATTCTATGGACGTGGTTTTGTAGAATTTACTTCGCTGCTGGCTATGGCTGTACCAGGAACCGTTATAGGTATCGGATATATACTAGCTTATAATACTAAGCCTTTAGTATTAACAGGAACAGCAACTATACTTATAATAGCCTTTATAATGAGAAGTCTTCCGGTTGGAGTTCGTTCAGGTGTTGCAGCCCTTCAACAGATAGATCCTGCTATTGAAGAAGCAGCTTCTGACCTAGGTGCAGATACAACAAAGGTATTTACCTCTGTTACTCTGCCTCTAATAAAGCCTGCTTTCTTCAGTGGACTTGTTTATACCTTTGTAAGAAGTATGACTGCGGTTAGTGCGGTAATTTTCCTTGTATCAGCAAGATACAGCCTTCTTACAGTGCAAATCCTATCACAGGTAGATGCAGGAAGATTTGGAGTTGCAGCCGCCTTCTCAACAATATTAATTGTAATAGTATTTATAGCAATATCAATTATGTACTTCCTGCTTAGCAAAATGGGAATAAGCAGAGAAGAACTGTAATGATGGAGGTTTAAAATGAATAAAAAAGGTGTTAATATAAAAAGTCTGTCTAAAATATATGTAGGTTCAAACAATAATGAATTTAAGGCAGTAGATGATATATCCGTTGATATAAAGGCTGGAGAGTTTGTTACCCTTCTTGGACCTTCTGGCTGTGGGAAAACAACAACTCTTAGAATGATAGCTGGCTTTGAAATTCCAACCTCAGGTGAAATTTATCTTGGAGGAGATAAAATAAATAATCTTCCTCCAGACAAAAGAGATACTGCAATGGTGTTTCAAACCTATGCATTATTTCCACACTACAACATATACGACAACATAGCTTATGGACTTAAGCTTAAAAAGCTCGACAAGTCAGTTATAAAGGAAAAGGTTGCTAACATAATTGACCTTGTTGGGTTAAATGGAATGGAAAACAGATACCCAAACCAATTGTCAGGAGGACAACAGCAGAGAGTTGCTCTTGCTCGAGCACTAATTATGGAACCTGGTGTGCTTCTATTTGACGAACCGCTGTCAAATCTGGATGCAAAGCTTAGAGTGTATATGAGAACTGAAATAAGAAAGATACAAAAGAAAGTTGGAATAACTGCTGTTTATGTCACTCATGACCAGTCAGAGGCAATGAGCTTGTCTGACAGAATAATAATAATGAACAAAGGAAAGATAGAACAGGTAGGAACTCCCAAGGAAGTTTACTACACTCCAAGCACAGAATTTGTTGCTGATTTTATTGGAACAGCTAACTTTATAAACGCTGAAATAGCAGATGTGGAAGACGGAATTGCGGATATAAGTGTTTATGGGAAAAAGATGAGCGTTCCATATAAGGGAAATAAAAAATCTGGTGAAAAATGCAGGCTTGTGCTTAGACCAGAAGCTGTAGAAGTAGGAAGAGAAGGTCTTTTAAAGGGAAAAGTAATCCTTTCCACCTTCATGGGGTCCTATCAAGATTATGTAGTTAGGTTAGGAGACACAGAGGTTAAAATCCAAGACAATAATCCCCAAGGCAGAGATGTATTTAAGGAAGGGGAAGAAGTAATGATTAAATTCAACCCATATAATGTTCACATAATATAAGAAAACTCACGCTAAGAGCTCAACCATACAAAGTTGAGCTTTTAATGCTATAATTGATTATGTATAAAAAGAGAGGAGCTGCGGTATGAATATTTTTAAAAAGGGTTTATTTAAAGATAAGCTTTTTAGAGCTTTTATAGTTGTAGGTATAATACCGCTTATTCTTATGGGCAGCTTTTCCTATTATGATGCCTCAAGGCTCATAAATGAAAAGGTTAACAGCTCTGTAAAAGAGAATCTTGAGGTTATGGGCAAGCTTGTTGACTCCTCAATGGGAACGCTGATAAGTATAGCCTCTTATATATCTAGCAATGAAGATGTCCAAGATGTGCTTAGAAAAAAAGAGTATAAAAGCTATGAAGAAAAGTTTAGCGACGTACAGAAGATATACAAGATTACAAGCAGTGTTCTTGCTACTCAAAGGCTGGATGTGCCAATATACATTGCAGGAATGAATAAATATAGCAGATTTACTACTACAGATTATTTTCCACCAATATATTCGGACTTGAAGGCTGAAATATTTAAGCTCATTGATGAAAGAGAAAACAAAGAACTTTTATACATTCATAGAAGAGTAGACGGGAAGGAAAGAAAGGACATAGTGCTATCTATTGGGCATCAGGCCAGAAGCCTTAAGGAAGGAGATAAAACAGGCTACGTAATTCTGAATGTGTATGATGATTATTTTAACGATATCTTTAAAAGCGTAAAGGTATATAAAGAAAATAATATTTATGTATTAGACAGCAAGGGGAAAATAATTACTGATAAGCTTTATAAAAACAAAACAGGCTTTATGTTTTACAATGAGTATGTTGACAAGGTTATAGACAGCAAAAGTGGAAGCTTTAAATGCACTATAGCTGGAGAAAAGAGTATAGCTTATTTTACAACCTTGGAAAACACAGGTTTTAAGCTTGTTGAAACCGTACCTCTTAGCGCTATGTATAGAGACAGAGTATTTATAGTTAGAACTTTTATAATTTTAATTGCTCTCTTTGGAATGCTTGCTATAGTGGCTTCCTTAATTCTTTCGAAAAATATATCAAGACCAGTAAATAAGCTTTCAGAGCTAATGAAAAAAGTAGAAAATGGAGAGCTGGAAGTTAATTTTGATATGAATACTGAGGATGAAATAGGAAAGCTTGGTCATAGCTTTAATAACATGATACGGGAGATAAACAGGCTTATTGAAGAAGTTTATGTTAAACAGTATTTGCTCAAGGAAGCGGAATTTAAGGCTTTAAAGGCTCAGGTAAATCCTCATTTTCTTTACAATGCTCTTGAATCCATAAAGTGGATGACTAAGCTTGAGAATAAAGAAGGAGCTATAACTATGGTTACCGCTCTTGGAAAGTTTTTAAGATACAGCATCAGCAGTAAGGGAGATATAGTTACAGTTATAGAGGATATAGAGCAGATAAACAACTATCTTACTATACAGAAAATAAGATATGGAAATAAAATTCATATGACTTTGGATATAGAAGAGAGTATATACAATAAAAGGATCCTTAAGCTTTTGCTTCAGCCTCTTGTGGAAAATGCTATAATACATGGCTTAGAGCAGAAGAGAGAAAGCGGGAACCTATGGATTAAGGGATTTAAGAAGCAAGAAAATTTATGCTTTGAAATCATTGATGATGGCGTGGGAATTGGCAACAGCAGCACTAAGGGAGAGGGCATAGGTCTTGAAAATGTAGACAGCAGAATTAAGCTGCACTATGGTGAAGGCTATGGAGTTACAATAGAGAGAAATAATGAACTCACAATAGTTAAACTGATTATTCCTGATAAAGGGGATGAAGAAAATTGATTAAGGTTTTAATAGTTGATGATGAGTATTTTGCCAGAGAAGGAATGAAGAAGACAATCCCTTGGCAGAATTACGGTTGTATAGTCTGCGGAGAAGCTAAAGATGGGCTGGAAGGTCTTGAAATGGCTAAGAAGCTAAAACCGGATATAATAGTTACGGATATTAGCATGCCAGAGATGAACGGTATTGAAATGTCTAAGGAAATAAGAAAGCTGCTGCCTGAGGGCAAGCTTATCATTATAACAGGCTACGATGAGTTTCAGTATGCAAAAGCAGCAATTAAGCTTAATGCTGTTGATTTTATATTAAAGCCTATTGATGAAGAAGAGTTTTTAGCAGCGGTTAAAAAAGCGGCTGAAGACTGTAGAAAATTAAATAAAAACATATCAATAAGCAAGGATGCAGTAATTAGAATTTCTCAAATATTAAAAGAAGAAAAAGAGTTGCTGATTGCTATACGAGCTTATGATAAAGTTAAAATGGAGAAGCAGCTTATAAATATTTACTTTAATATTTTATTTAGAGAAAGCTATGATATTATTAAACAGGTTAGCGTTGATATTGTTTTAAAATCCTTGAATGTTCTAGCGGAATATAATATATCATTAGAGGATGCAAAATTAGAGAGTCTTGATATATATGAAACTGCGGAAGCCGTATCAAATTTAAGTGAGGCATATAATTGGATCCACAAGGTTTTGTTAAATGTTTTAAATGCGATAAAAGAAGCAGCTATTGAAGCTAATGAGACTGGAATTAATAAAGCAATAGAATTTATAGAAAATCACTTCTGTGAAGATATTTCTTTAAAGGATGTAGCTAAAGCGGTGTATTTAAGTGAAAGCTATCTAAGCAGAAAAATTAAAAAATTCAAGGGAATAAGCTTTGTGGAGTATCTTACCAAGCTTAGAATGAAAAAAGCTGTTGAGCTTTTAAAAGAGCCTAATGTGAAAATAACTGACATAGCTTCAAGCCTGGGCTATCCTGACTACAGATATTTTTCTCAAACCTTTAAAAAATATTTAGGTTACAGTCCAAGTGAGTTTGTAAAAATTAAAAATTAAACTGGGCAGTTGCCCAGTTTTCTTCTCTTATAGTTTTTTAGTTTGCTTGGATACACAATTACTTAGTACATCCAAGTAAAGCCTACTATTATTTACTTTATTTCTACAGTATTATTCTTATCAATAATATGCCACCAAGTACTGCCAGGACTAAAGGGGATGTCTAGTCCATTTTCATCCTTTAAAATTGTAGGAGAGCTTATATCTTTTTTTGACCATTTCATTTTTGTATACTTGCCATTGCTGAATACATATCCAGTTCCTTCGCCTACAAGTGCGATATCAAGGTGCTGATTATCTGCTTGAAGCTTTATGGTTGTGGCTTGAATCACAATATTGCTTACAGCTATAGGCTTATTATCTTCTTTATTTAAGGAAGTTTCACCATTCATTGACTTATAATATTTTCCATCCTTGTAGATATAACCTGTTGAATAGTATTTATTTAGCTTTAGATCGATACTTTTAGAACTAGAGTGATTATCACTAGCCCAAAAGTTTTTATTAAATTTAAGCTTAACATCAGCATTTATTTCATAGCCTCTTGAAACAATGGAGTCTCTTAACCTTTTGGCAGAAGTATAAAGATTATGAGGTGCTTTTCTTTCTTTATCCCTCCAATAAAAGCCTGTTAAGAAAAATTCGTTTAAGGACATAAGTTTATTTTTCTCTATCATAGATTTTGCTTCATCACTATAGCCGCAGTGGCCAAAGGGAAGATTATATTCTCTTGCTATGTTTATAAAGTAAGGTCTGGCGCTTCTAATTGGACCTATTTTAGCTGGGGTGTTTTTTTGAAATAAAGCAATAAATCTTGGAATACCGCCCTCAGCCATGGTTTCATAAACAATATCTGCATCTGCAAGGCCAGATTGAGGTCTTGCATCTTTTGAATTTTCTATGATAGCCATAACAGCTATGTTTTTTGAAGTTTTTTCATCTACCTGTTCGCCAGTATATGGAGCATAATATTTAAGAGGCTGTTTTTCCGATGGTTTGACTGGTTCAGTTGGCATCAGTGCGCCATGAGGAGGTGTTGGACTTATGGTTTCTACGGTCTTTTCCTTATGGCAGCCAGAAAAAATATTTATACTTAACGTTAAGCCGATTAATAATATAAATTTATGTTTCATATAAATCATCTCCTAATATATTACGGCATGTCTATAATATATTAATTTATATTCATTGCTTGTAATTTTATGATAAAAAACTATAAAGATAAATTTTTATGACCATAGCAAATGACCATTTATATTAAAAATTAATCAAAATTGAAGGTAAATTAATGTAATTAGCCATAACATAACCAGAAGGTTATTTTTAAAATTGCTATAAAAATTTTTAGAAGGTATAATAAGCAAGGTACAATATATGGTGCTCGGGGAGGAATATTAATGCTACATGTTGTGAAGAGAGATGGCAGAAGGGTTGAGTTCAATTCTGTTAAAATAACCAATGCCATAAAGGGAGCCGCGGATGAAATAGCATACAGCTTAAAGGAAAGTGAAGCTGTGGAGCTTACACAAAAGGTAATTAAAAAATTAGAGGGCTTGGGACGAGAAGAAATTGCAGTAGAGGAAGTCCAAAACGTTGTTGAGGAGATACTTCTTCAAAATGAATATAAGCTATTAAAAAGCACTTATTCGAATTATAGAAAAGAAAGAAACAAAGTAAGAGAAATAAAATCCGATTTGATGAGGGCTATCGAACAAATAGGAGTAGAAACCGACAGAGATAATGCAAATGTTGGAAACAACTTTAGTTCGAAGCTTTTAAGAATTGCTTCCGAATCAAATAAGTGGCACAATTTAGCTATGATGCCTAAACATTTAGCAAAGGCTCATGAAAACGGAGATATATATTATCATGATTTAGACTCATACAATTTGACAACAAATTGTTTACATATACCAACAGGAGAAGTATTAGAAAGAGGTTTTAATACTGGCTACGGAACAATAAATACACCAAGAAGAATTGAGTCAGCTGCAGAATTGTCCTGTATACTGCTGCAGTCAACACAAAATGATATGTTTGGTGGACAATCTCATCCAGACTTTGATAATGATATGGGTGTGTTTGTAGAACCTACTAGAAAAGAGATAAGAAAAGAATTGGAAGAATTAGGATTAGAACGAACCAAGCTTGAAGAAGCAGTTGAGAAAAGACTTATTAAGACCATTCATCAGGCAATGCAGGGAATAGTTTATAATCTTAACACAATGCATTCACGTGCTGGCAGCCAAGTGCCTTTTTCATCTATAAATCTAGGTATACCCTACAATAAAGATGCAGCCTTGGTATGTGAAATATTCTTATTGGAATATGAGAAGGGCTTAGGAAAGGGCGAACAGCCAATATTCCCTAACATAATCTTTAGGGTAAAAGAAGGCGTAAACAGGGAAATTAATGACCCATATCACTATTTATATAGATTAGCTTGCAAGGTTGCGGCTAAGAGAATGAACCCAACCTTTATGAATATAGATGCGGATTTTAATAAGGCATATTATGAAAATGGATATATGCCTGCAACAATGGGCTGTAGAACCTATATAATGTCAAATATTAACGGGGAGCCAGGTACTAAGGGAAGAGGCAATATTGCACCGACAACAATAAATCTTCCTCGACTTGGGATATTGGCAAAGGGAGATATTGATAAATTCTTTTCTCTTTTAGATGCTAAGCTTGAATTAGCTAAAGAAGCACTTCTAAACAGGTATGATGTGCTTAAGAGGCTAAGAATGAAGGATTTGCCTTTTGTGGCAGGTCAAGGCTTAATGAGAGGCTCAGAGGGATTAAGTCCTGATAACTCTATAGAACCAATACTTAAAAATGGAACCTGGGGAATTGGATTTATAGGCTTAGCTGAAACCTTAGCAGCTTTAATTGGCAAGCATCATGGAGAAGACGAAGCAGCAAGAGAATTAGGCTTAAGAATAGTTGCTCATATGAGAAGCTATACTGATAAG
>CAZMQY010000122.1:1069-10016 GCA_964568335.1 uncultured Clostridium sp. | reverse complement strand
TTCTAAAGATTAGTTTTGAACCCGCCTCGGAGTTCTGCATCGAATTAAGATGCAGCGGATTTCTGCCGTTACAGAACCGAGTGAATGTTGCTTTTTAGGCAGCATTAATTAGGGTGGTACCGCCGACTTAGCTTCGGTCCCTTTTGGGACTTGAAGCTTTTATTTTTTGATAAATAATATTATGAGGTGAACTTTATGAGTAAGGAAAAAGAAAAGAAATTAGTAGAGGCTATAACCTCTATGGATGTGGATTTTGCACAGTGGTATACAGATGTTGTTAAAAAAGCTGAGCTTGTTGATTATGCAAGCGTAAGAGGCTGTATGGTTATAAGGCCTTATGGCTATGCAATTTGGGAAAACATACAAAAAAATCTAGATACAATGTTTAAGGAAACTGGACATGAAAATGTATATATGCCGATGTTTATTCCAGAATCTCTACTTCAAAAAGAAGCTGATCACGTTGAAGGCTTTGCACCTGAAGTTGCTTGGGTAACCCACGGCGGCAATCAAGAATTAACCGAAAGACTATGTGTTCGTCCTACTTCTGAGACATTATTCTGTGATCATTATTCAAAGATAATTCAATCCTATAAGGATTTGCCAAAGCTATATAATCAATGGTGCTCCGTTGTAAGATGGGAAAAGACAACTCGTCCATTCTTAAGAACTTTAGAATTTTTATGGCAGGAAGGTCACACAGCACATGCTACTGCTGAAGAAGCTCAGGATGAAACTATAAAAATGTTAAATATATACGCAAAGCTTTGCGAGGAATACTTAGCAATTCCAGTAGTTAAGGGACAAAAGACAGATAAGGAAAAGTTTGCAGGTGCAAATGCTACTTATACAATAGAAAGTTTGATGCATGACGGAAAAGCTCTGCAGTGCGGAACCTCTCACAACTTTGGAGATGGCTTTGCTAAGGCTTTCAATATACAATATACCGACAAGACTGGAAAGCTTCAGTATGTTCATCAAACCTCCTGGGGAATGACCACAAGGCTTATAGGTGCAATGATAATGGTACATGGTGATGACAGCGGCCTTGTTGTTCCACCAAGAATTGCTCCAACTCAGCTTGTTATAGTTCCGATAGCTATGCACAAGGCTGGAGTTTTAGAGAAGGCTTCTGAGCTTAAGGATAGATTATCCAAGGTAGTTAGAGTTAAGATTGACGGCAGTGACAAGACTCCAGGCTGGAAGTTCAGCGAATATGAAATGAAGGGTGTTCCACTAAGACTTGAAATAGGACCAAAGGACATTGAAAATAATCAGGCTGTACTAGTTAGAAGAGATACAAGAGAAAAACTAATAGTTTCACTGGATGAATTAGAATCAAAAATTCCAGAGTTACTTGAGGATATCCAAAAGTCACTTTTAGAAAAAGCAAGAGCTGCTCAAAATGAAAAGACTACTACTGCAGTAACAATGGAAGAATTCAAGAACATTCTTGATACTAAGACTGGTTTTGTTAAAGCCATGTGGTGCGGAGACAGAGCCTGTGAAGACAAGATTAAAGAAGAAGCTGCTGCTACGTCAAGATGCATGCCTTTTGAACAAGAGCATGTTGCAGATAATTGTGTCTGCTGCGGTAAGCCAGCTAAAAAGCTTGTTTACTGGGGAAGAGCATACTAAAAATTAAATGGCCAGTGATCTATAGAATATACTTTCTACTAGATCACCGGCTTTTATATTTATTCATTAGGAGTGTATCTATAATTAGTAACTATCTGTGTGGATATACCTTCATCATTGCCATAATATTGGGAGTTTATCTCAACATTATCCTTAGGATCTAAACTTTTAAATTGTATTCTTTCAGGTTCATTTCTAACCTTTTTTCTCATTTTTAGTCTCCTTTTTTAATAAATTTTCCTTTATCTTCTCTCTTACTTCTGGATTTTTATAAATCTCTGCTCCAGCTTCCATCATGTGATTTCCTATCGCAGCCATTTTTAATTGGGTTTTAGACATTTCTTTAGCCACTTATATACCCTCTTTCCCTATAATATTTGTTGTATATCTTTTTAGTTATACCCAAAATATTTATTAATATTAACAAAAAAGCTGCCACAAAAGGGCAGCATAAGTTATACTTTTAAAGAGTTGTAACTTTTTTCATCATCGATATCAATAAATATACCATTACTTTGGATTTTGACCCAATGAATGTCTTCTGGATTATTCTTAATTATATCTCTGGCGCCTTTATCACCAGTGTTATCTAAAAGCTGCTGATAATATTTTTTCCCTATGATGACTGGATTGCCTCGTTTGCCATTGAAAACCGGAGCAGCTATATTTTTGCCACTTGAAATAAATTCATTATAAAGCTTATTGATAATTTCTGTAGTCACATATGGCATATCTCCAAGTATAAGCATTACAGCATCACCTTTAAAATCTTCCAGTCCCTTCTTAATTGAGGTGCTCATACCTTTTTCATAATCAGCATTATATATTTTTTTCACATCAGCATTAATATTATATTTACCATAAATTAAAACTAATTCATCCAGCTTAGAATTTTTAGCATTTTCTAGTACCATATCTATTACAGCCTTGTCTCCAAGTTTTAAATTAAGCTTATCCTTCCCCATCCTTGTTGCCTTGCCAGCTCCAAGAATTACACCTCTTATCCTCATTTGAAATTCTCTCCTTTAAACTTCTTTAGCAAAACAAATCTATGAACTTAAATTCATCAAAATGAAACAATCCTCTTGCAGTTAACTTAAGGTCTGGAATAACTGGCAGAGCTAAAAAACCCAAAGTTAAATATGGATCAAACTCCTCGCTAACACCAAAGCTTCGCGCCAGCTTATTAAGGTTTTTTATCTTTTCTAAAACCACATATGGATTTTCTGAAGTAATAAGACCACCTATAGGAAGGCTTAGCTTTTCCAGCACTTTACCTTTAGATACAAGCGCTATGCCTCCTCCTAATTCTATTATGGTATTAACAGCTAAAGCCATATCATCGTCAATATCTCCAATGGCTATGATATTATGGGAATCGTGAGCTATACTTTGTGCTATAGAACAGTTATTAAGACCAAAGCCCTCCACAAAACCTAAGCCTCTTTTTCCTGTTGACTTATGCCTTTCAAATACAGCTATCTTAAGACAATCTGAGGATTCAGTACCAATAATAAAATTATTAGCTGACAAAGCTTTTCTTTTCTGCTTTATGGTTTCTACAGAACGGGGTATCAACTTAATTGTATTAATAAATTCACCCTTTGCTTCTATCTTAAAAAACTCTGGATGTACTGTCTTAAGCATAATAGAGTTTCCTAAGTTAGCTTGAGAAAAGCTAAGTTTTTCTTTATATATCTTTCCATTCTTAATTACAGTTTTTATATTTAGTTTACTTAGGTCCTCAAATATTACCAAGTCTGACTTGTAGCCTGGCGCCACAGCTCCCCTATCCCTAAGACCATAACAGGCAGCTGCATTTAGTGTAGCAATTGTATATGCCTTAAGCGGTTCAATACCCAGCTCTATTGAAAGTCTTATTGAATTATCTATTGTACCTACTTCAAGCAAATCCTCTATATGCCTGTCATCTGTACAAAACAAAAATCTGCTGTAGTTATCTCTGTTAACTGCCGGTAGCAAGTCCTTTAAATTTCTAGTTGCTGATCCTTCTCTAAGCATGACATACATGCCTCGCTGTACCTTTTTAAGCGCTTCGCTATAGGTTGAGCATTCATGATCAGTTTTTATGCTGCAGCACAAATAGGCGTTAAGCCATTTTTGAGAAACGCTCGGGCAGTGCCCATCAATATTTTTCTCCTTAAAAAGCTCCAATTTTTTAAGCATAGCTTCTCTACAATTTACAACTGCGGGGGTATCCATTACCTCTCCCAAACCGAGAACTCTTTTATTATCTATAAACTCTGAAAGTTCCTCTGCTCCTAGCTCAGCTCCAGCATCCTCGAACTCTGTAGCTGGTACGCAGGAGGGCAGCATAAATAATATATCCATCACACTTTTCTTGCTGTTCTCAAGCATGAATTCAATGCCTTTAGCTCCAAGAACATTAGCTATTTCATGTGGGTCTGCAATAGCTGTAGTGACTCCTTTTTTTATTAAAAGCTGTGAGAAAACCTCTGGTGTAACCATTGAGGATTCCACATGTACGTGTGCATCAATAAAGCCTGGTGAAACATAGAGTCCTGTACAATCAAGCTCCTGGTCTCCATCATAATTTCCTATGCCAACAATTTTATCCTCATTTATTGCAATATCATTTTTTTCAATGCATTGAGTAAAAACATTTATGATAAATGCGTTTTTTAGCACTAAAGGCGCCTTTACCCTTCCAACTGCAATATCTATATCTTTTTTCAAGCTACTCATGGCCCAGCCTCTTATTCACAAGCGCTTTCATAATCTTCTCTGCTGATGCAGGCAAATCATAAATTCTAACACCAACTGCATCACAAATTGCATTTATTACTGCTGGTGCAGTAGCTATAATGGAAGGCTCGCCAAGCCCTTTTGCTCCATAGGGACCGCTGTCTTCCAACTCTTCAACAAACAAAGTGCTTATATTAGGTATATCCTTGCTTGTAGGTATAATATAGTCGTTGAAATTTGAGTTTTTAATTACTCCCTTATTAAAAATAACCTCTTCCATTATACCATAACCTATGCCCATAGCGCAGCCTCCCTGAATTTGTCCTTCTGCCAGCAGTGGATTTATTATCCTTCCTGAATCATGGCAAACTGTTACCTCAAGCACATCCACCTTGCCAGTCTCGTCATCCACTTCTACAACCACCTTATTTGTTGAAAAGGTGTATGGCCAATAGGGACTTCCTTCTCCTGTTTCCGAATTAACTGAAGTAGTATCTGCTTTAAAATAACCTTCACATCTTAATGCTATACTGTTTTCCCTCATATAAGCATAGGCTTTACCTGCATCCTTTAAATTTGTCTGTTCAATGCTTTCTTTCAGCTTTTTACAGGCAGCCAAAACCGCATTGCCTGTATTGTAGGTTTGCCTGCTGGCCGCAGCTGTACCTGAATCCTTCATATATGCTGTACTTGTATTTTTTATTATAATATTCTCTATATTAATCTGAAGTGTTTCACTTGCTATTTGTCTCATTATTTGCTTAGCTCCCTGACCAACATCAGTAGCCTCTACGTATACTGTAACAGTTCCATTTGAATTTAGCTCAGCAGTAGCTCTCGATTCATCAGGAAAGCCGTTGCCGTAGCCTGTTCCATATATCATACAGCCATAACCTATACCTCTTTTTTTCAAAGCTCAACCCCCTATTCAAGAACTATTTCATCTAATTTGGCAATTTTCTTTATGCATTCTTTCATGCCAACGCTTCTTTCCAAAACCTGCGTTGTAGGCATTATACTGCCTGCTTTTACCGCATTTATATATCTAAACTTAAGAGGATGCATATTTAAAAGCTTCGCAAGCTCATCCATCTGTCCTTCATAAGCTACAGCAACCTGAGCTGCTCCAAAACCTCTCATGGCGCCGCTGAAGGAGTTATTTGTATATACTGCAAGAGCCTGAATATCCACATTAGGCACTTCATATGGCCCCGCAGCATGAACCGCAGACTTTCTTAAAACATTCATTCCCCAAGAGCAGTAGGCTCCTGTATCTCCATATATCCTGGCCATTAATGCACAAAGCTTGCCTTGTTCGTCCACACCAGTTATATAGTGCATCTTTATAGCGTGGCGTTTGCAATGAGCCACTACAGACTCTTCTCTTGAATACACAACCTTTACTGGCCTCTTTGTGTGATAAACTGCAAGAGCGATATGACACTGAAGAGTTATATCCTCCCTAACCCCAAATGCTCCTCCTATGGATGTATTTAATATTTTAACATTATCCTCTGAAAGTCCTAAACATCTTGCTACTTCCTCTCTATCATAGTGAGGGTACTGAGTAGCAACGTTAATTTCTATATTTCCATCCTCATCATATCTTCCAACTGCTGCTTCAGGCTGAAGCACTGCATGATCAATGTGTGGTGTTGAATACCAATGTTCTATTACATGAGCCGCATTTTTTAAGCCTTCCTCTATGTCTCCTCTTTTTATTTTAAGATCATATAAAATATTGCTGTTATTGCCTATATTAGGGGCTTCCTTCTTGAGTGCATCTTCAATTGTGAAAATACCTTCATATTCTTCATAGTCAATTTTAACTAAAGATAGCGCTTTCTTTAAGATATCTCTGTTTTCAACAACCACTATAAGTATAGGATCTCCAACTCTTTTAATAAAATCACTCACTAAAACAGGCTGGTCCTTAAATACTACACCATGAAACTTTTCTCCTGGTATCATGCTATGGTCAATTACTGCCACAACTCCTTCTAAAGCTTTTACTACTTCAATGTTTATGGATTTAACTTTTCCATAAGCTATGGAACTACGTACCACACCAGCATAAAGCATATTAGGAAATTCTATATCATCAGGAAAAACTGCCTTGCCCATTACCTTTTCATAGGCGTCTTCTTTTCTTATATTTTTTCCTACTACCTTAAGCACACTATCGCCTGCCCTTCATGTATACTTGCGCAAGCTCTACACCTTCAACTATTTTCTGATAGCCTGTGCATCTGCAGAGATTGCCGGAGATACCTTCTTTTATTTCTTCCCTGTCAGCTTCTAAATTTTTATCTAAAATAGCCTTTGCGCTTAAAATCATTCCTGGAATGCAGTAGCCGCACTGCACTGCTCCTACGTCTAAAAAAGCTTTTTGCAGCGGGTGCAGCTCTCCTTCGCATATGCCTTCTATGGTAGTAATTTGGGAGTTATTGCAGGAAGCTGCCAAAACTAAGCAGGAGTTAACTGTCATACCATCAAGGATAACAGTGCAAGCTCCGCATTCCCCTTGGCTGCAGCCTTCCTTAGTGCCCTTTAACTTAAGCTCCTCCCTCAAAAAATCTATTAGTCTTAAGCTTGGAGAAACCTCTCCCACATACAGTTTTCCATTAACTATTACACTAATTTTACTCATACAAGATACCACCTTTTGCAAGTGCTTTTTTAATAGCTTCCTTGTAAACACCCTTCACTGCTTCTCTTTTAAAGGGCAGGGTTGGTCTGTTTTTTATACTTCTATATATCCTTTCCTCAAGTATATCTAAAAGCTCTTTTTTAAACAGATACTCATATTCCTTTCCCTGTGCTAAATATTCAATTTCATAGACTCTAAATGGGTGCTTTCCAACGGCTCCTAATGAAAGCTTAACGTCATGAAGCTTGCCTTCTGCTAAATTGAAACTAATAGCTGCACTAAGTCTTGCTATAGATAGGGAGTTTCTCTTTCCAAGCTTGTAAAAGCCGCTAAGTGCATTCCTGTCATTTAGTATAATTCCCACTAAAATTTCATTTGGTTCTATTTTATACTGATCATGCTTTATAAAATAATCGTCGCACCTAACAAGCCTTCTGCCATTTATGCTTTCAAATATAAGAACCGCATTAACGCTCATAAGGCATGGAACAATATCTGCTGCTGCAGCTCCATTTATAACATTTCCACCTATGGTAGCTCTATTTCTTATTTGAGGAGAACCCATCATCTCAGCACAGTCTCTAAGGCAGGTGAATCTATTTTTAAAAATCTCATTTTCTAGTATATCTGTAAAGGTAGCCATGCTTCCAATTATAATGTGATGATTAAAGTCCTTAATTTTTTTCAGCTCATAAACCTTAGTTAAATCCACTAAATAGTCTAACTCAATGTTATTCTTATTCAAATCTATTATTAAATCTGTACCTCCAGCCAAAGGCTTTGCCTTAGGAAGGCTATTTAACATTTCCTTTGCTTCCTGCAAACACTTCGGCTGAAAAACATCTTTTAATTCCATGGAATCTCTCCCTTCAATCTAAAACATTAATTTAGCTCTATTCCATACATCTTCGATACTTTTATTGCAATTTTTAATAATCTCCTCCTCGTTCATGCTAAGGAGCTTTCTTCCTTCCATAAGTATCTTTCCGTTAACTATGGTAGTGTCTACATTTTCTGTCTTACCTGAAAAGACGATTTGACTTTCAACATTATTTCTAAAGCTGGGAGCATTATATGCTTTGTTTAGATCTAAGATGATAATATCCGCCTTCTTTCCCTCCTCCAAAGATCCTATTTCTTTTTCCTTGCCCATAACCTTGGCTCCACCCATGGTAGCCAAATAAAGAACCTTACTGCATTCCATAGCCTTAGGTCCAAGTCTTACCTTCTGTATAAGAGAACTCAATCTCATTTCCATAAATGCATCAAGATTGTTGGAACAGGGTGGACCGTCGGAAGCAAGACCTATGTCTATTCCCCTCTCCATTAGCTCAGGAATCCTTGCTATTCCTGAAGCAAGCTTTAAGTTAGAGGCTGGGCAATGTACTACCTTTGTTCCTGATTCCTTAATTAACGCTTCTTCCTCCTCATCAAGCCAAATGCAGTGAGCCAGGATTAAGTTTTCATTAAGAAGTCCAAGCTTCTTTAAATAAGTTATATTTCTCATTCCTCTGTCTTTTTCAACAAGTTCTATTTCGCCTCTATTTTCCGAAGCATGTGTATGGACCTTAACTCCATATTGTTTTGAAAGTCTGCTTACCTCAAGCAGCAGTTCCTCTGAACAGGAAACTACAAATCGTGGAGTGAAAGCATACTCAACCCTTCCTCCATCCTTGCCATGCCATTTTTTTAAAAGTTCCACGCTTTCTCTAATAGAACTTTCCTTATCCTCCATAAGGCTTCCAGGCACCTCAGAGCCGTAATCCATCATAACCTTTCCAGTTATGGCTCTTATGCCGCTTTCATATATTGCTTGAATGGCCCTATCAGTATGATGTACTGTTTCCATATCCACAATAGATGTAGTACCGCCTTTTATTAACTCACTTAACCCAAGCTTAGCAGAATTATATATGCTTTCCTCATCATGAG
>CAZMQY010000122.1:0-1059 GCA_964568335.1 uncultured Clostridium sp. | reverse complement strand
CATCTGCCAAGCCCCTAAAAAGAGTTTGGCATAGATGTATATGCGGTTGAACAAAGCCTGGCATAACCACCTTTCCCTCAGCTTCTATTACTTTATCAAATTCACCTTCTATAGCTTGAGAACTTATTTTTTCAATAATGTCATTTACTATTAAAATATTTCCTTTAAACTTTGCAAGCTTTTCATCCATGGTTAAAATATAAGCATTTTTAATTAAAGTTTTCATATTTTAACCTTCCTTCTTTAATTCAAGTAATCTAAGAATTAGATTTTTGCATACTATTCTCCTATAAGCTGCTGAAGCTCTTAAATCGTCAATAGGAGAAACTAACCTTCCTATTATTTCACCTGCTGTAATTAAGGCATTTTCCTCAATATATCTTCCCCTCAGATGAACCTCTGCTTCTCTAAGCCTTAAAACCTTTGGCCCTACTGCACCATAAGCAATTTTTACATCCTTAATAACGCCCTCTTCCTCTTTTAATAAAACTCCCATAGAAGCTACAGATATAACCATAGCGCCTCTAAGTCCTACCTTTTCAAAGTAGCAGGTATAGCCTGAATAAGCCTTGTTTAAAACCACATACTCAATAAACTCATCATTTTTAAGCTCAGTTCTTCCGGGTCCTAATATAAAATCCTCTACAGAAATCTCTCTTTGTCCATTAATGCTTCTAAGTATTAAAGAGGCTTCTAAAAGAACTAAAGCTAAGATACCATCACCGCTTGGAGAAGCATTTTGCACGTTTCCAGCCAAGGTAGCTCTGTTTCTTATTTGAGATGAGCCAATGGTTTTAATAGCCTCCACCAGTATTTTATAATTCTTTGCTATAAGCTGATTGCTGCAAATATGGCTTAAGGTCACATTACTTCCAATATAAACTCGGCCATCCTTATTAAATATTTTTTTAAGATCCTCTATTTCTGTTATGTCTATAGAAGGCATACAGGAAAGCTTGCCATTTCTTATAGCAACTACGATATCAGTACAGCCCGCAGTTATCCTTCTCTTTTCATTATCTATGTTAGGCAGCAGCTCATCTATTATTTTGGGTATTA
>CAZMQY010000121.1:0-10028 GCA_964568335.1 uncultured Clostridium sp. | reverse complement strand
AAGCTTGTTGATGAAGGTCTTACCACTTCCTTCTTAGCAGGATCCTTCATCCATTCGTCAATAGAAGCTGTTGGAATAGAACTATCGGTTATTTGCTTTCTTAAAAATAATTCTGGCGACAAAGTAGCTGCTTCTTTATTGTAGCTGTATGTCAGCTTCTTAATAAATACATTCGCCTTGTCCCAATAGGTTTCATTAGCAACAAACACTCTTGAATTTTGAGGTTCAAAGGTTTGAAGAATGTACGCTCCGTTATATAATAGATTTTTGTTGTCTGTACCAAATTTAGATCCGCTTTCGTTTAAGAATTTACCGTTTACAGGGAAAAAGCATACATAAGTAAGCATAGATAAGAAGTAAGGTGTTGGATTTTCCAATGTATATTCAAGTACATATTTATCCTTTGCCTTAACTCCTACTTGAGCAAAATCTTTTATCTCGCCCTTGTAGTACTTTTCAGCATTTTTAATAACACTATAGGCAATGTTGGCTGTACTAGACTTATTTTCTTTATTAAGTACATATTTCATAGCATCCACAAAATCCTGAGCCTCTACCTCAGCATACTCTTTACCTTCGTTGTTTACCCATTTAACACCTTTTCTCAAGTTAAAGGTCCAGGTAAGCCCATCGCTGGATACTTTCCAATCAGTAGCTAAGGAAGGCTTTACAACCCCATATTTGTCATGTTCAATCAATGTATCAACTAAATTCGCCGCTGCTGCAAACTCATTTTCACTAGCTGTTATAAGGTAGTTTAATGTTGTAACCTCACCAGAATAAACTGTTGAATACTCTTGCTTTACCTCAGTCTTGCCAGCATTGGTCTCCCCTGACTTTGATGTGTTGCAGCCTGCAAGGATTGAGGCGCAAAACATAACCGTAGCCACAGACGCAATTAACCTTTTCATTTTCCATCCCCCTCATATAATTAAATTTTGTCTATTTAATATATATTCTATTATATAAAGAAAATATTGTAAACATTCTAACAAAATAAAACCACTGTTTTTTGCATGTAATCAGCTGACCATATTCATTAATCCGAATATTCATTCATGTAAATTCATTTCATCTCACCATTTCCCTGAAGAACCGCCTCCTCCAGAAGAACCACCACCAAAGCCGCCAAAACCATCTGAGCCTCCATCAGAGTGATTTCCGCCTCCTCTTCTCCTTCCGCCAAATAAGGAGCTCCAAAAAAATACTCTAAATAAAAACCTGGATATTCTTCCTCTGAAAAATATAAAGTCAAACAATAGAAATGCTACTATCCAAAGTATGCTGAAGGGACCGCCTCCTTTCTTAACTCCAGCGGTTTCCCTACCAGGTAAAGCTACTTTTATGTTTTTATCAAGTTTTACATTATATTCTGAGGCTACCTTATCAGCAAAAGCAGAATATGCTTCCCTCATTGCCTTACTGTAGTTACCCTGCTGCAGGTTTGGAAGAGCTAATTCTTGCATTACCCTGCTTGAATATATATCCGTTACCGCTCCTTCAAGCCCTCTACCTACCTCAACTCTCCAAGTTCTGTCCTTTACAGCTAACAGTATTAAAAGTCCATTATCCTTGTTTTTTTGACCAATTCCCCAGGTTCTAAAAAGCTCATTAGCATAGGATTCTACATCTTTGCCCTCTAGAGAATTAATAATAACTATCACCTGTTGAGCTGTAGTTTTATCCTCCAGTTCTTTTCCTACTGACACTAAATAATTAGTAGTATCAGAGTCTAATACGCCCGAATAGTCATTCACATATTTTAGATTTGTGGGGCTAGGAAACTTAATAGCTCCATATATCCTTAAGGAACTGAAAAACAACACTAAAATAAGACCTGCTGCAATTATGTTAAATCTACTGTTAATTCTTCTCATAATTATTTGACAGTATTAAAATCAACCTTAGGAACCTCTTTT
Organism: uncultured Clostridium sp.; assembly: GCA_964568335.1. GTDB lineage: Bacteria > Bacillota > Clostridia > Clostridiales > Clostridiaceae > Clostridium_AT. The sequence continues at coordinate 8,109 of CAZMQY010000121.1, read as the reverse complement.
GCCCCTTCGGCCGCTCTATAGTATTGCTTTTGTTCGAATCTAAAAATATTTGCAATTATTGCAGCTGGAAATTTTCTAATACTAGTGTTGTAGTTGTCTACCGCCCTATTGTAATCCTGTCTTGCTATTGCTATTCTGTTTTCAGTACCTTCTAAAGCAACGGATAAATCTCTAAAGTTTTGATTGGACTTCAGCTCTGGATACCTTTCTACTATCACTAATAATCTAGATAATGCGCCAGAAAGCTCATTATCTGCATTGGCTCTATCCTGAACAGTTTGAGCACCTGAAAGCTTACTTCTTGCATTTGATATTTGAGCTAATATGTCTTTTTCTTGAGCTGCGTATCCTTTAACAGTTTCAACTAAATTAGGTATTAAGTCATTTCTTCTTTGAAGATTAACATCTATATTAGCTTCAGAAGTTTTAACAGTTTGTTCAAGTCCTACCAGCTTGTTATAGCTTCCTGCTATTGGAACTATTATAAGGATTAAAATTACTATGACTGAAAGTAAAATCTTTAAAGTCTTATTCATAAGCTTTGCTCCTCCATATTATCCAGATTTAAGCATATGATTATAATATGGATTCCAGGAAGAAAATATGCCCGAGGAGTATTATAATATGTTTCCAAAGCTTCCAAAATAATTTTTATATAAAATACACAAAACTATTTAAAAAAAAATTTATAATGATACAATTATAATTGTTGAAAATAGGACAAGGGTGATTAAATGAATATTCAAGTACAATTTACCTCCATTAAGGATGTTAGAAGAACAAATAAAAAAAGAGGACCTAAGCTTATAATTAATATTATTATTTTTGTTTTCTTAGCTGTTAATTTGGCAGGCTTTTATGCAGGAAATATTTTTTATAAAAAAGCTTTTGAAGTAGATACAAAAAAAGAGATTGACCAGTTCGATGCTAATAAGGAATATTTTAATATTAAAAGATTTAATTCGATTCAAAAAGAAGATGTTTCTGTTACATCCACAAAAAACAATTATAAACTATATGGAACCTATCTGAAAAATCCTAAGGCAAGCAAGGACACAATTATTCTGGTACACGGGATAGGTGGAAGCCGCTGGTCAATGCTTAAGTATGCTGATATGTATCTTGACAGAGGTTTTAATGTGCTTATTTACGACACAAGAAATCATGGAGATAGCGGAGGCAGCAATGTTACCTATGGCTTTTATGAAAAATATGACTTAGATAGATGGGTTAGCTGGCTATATACAAAAAATAAAGGTGGAATAATTGGCGTACACGGTGAATCAATGGGTGCTGCTACAGCATTGCTGCATTCGCAGCTTAACGAATCTAAAAAGAGAGTTAGCTTTTATATATCAGACTGTTCTTATTCGGATCTTAACCAGTTTTTAAGTTTAAGACTTAAAGAAGATTACAAAATAAACAGCAGGCTAGCAGCTAAGGCTCTTATGTTTTATGCAGATAAAGTAAACAAGCTTAGAAATGAATTCTATTTTGAAGAGGCTTCACCATTAAATGTAATAAAGGATGTGTCAACTCCTGTGCTTTTCATACATGGAGACGAAGATACTTATGTTCCTACAACAATGACTGAAGCATTATATGAAGCCAAAACCTCTGCTAAAGAGCTTTATATAGCTAAAAATTCAGCACATGCTCAATCTTATATCAATAACCAAGAAGAGTATAAGGAAAAGATATATAATTTTTTAGATTCTTATTTAAAAACGAATTAAAAGTGCAGCTGTACATACTAGCTGCACTTTTTTCTGCAATATTTACACATATTACGCTAGTCTTCCGCATTTTTTCTCTGGGAAAAGCATAGAAGCAATAACGCTTAATGAAAGAGTGGTAAATATTAACCAAAGTGATATGGGCAGTGATATTTCTATATTAAACAACAACATCAAAAGCTTGACTCCAGTAAATATTAAAACTAGACCTACTCCATACTTTACATAACAAAAGCTGTTATTAAGCCTTTCCAGAACAAAATACAAGCTTCTAAGCCCTAATATGGCAAATATATTTGAACTATATACTATGAAAGGGTTTGTTGTTATAGAAAATATAGCTGGGATTGAATCTATTGCAAACAATATATCTGACCCTTCTATTAATACTATTATCGCAAACAATGGTGTAGCATAAATTTTTCTATTTATTCTTACAAAAAAGCTTTCTCCATATAGTCTTTTAGTTATAGGTATAATACTTCCTAAAGCTCTGACAGTCCTGCTGTCGCCATAATCCGGTATATTTTCATTTTTAACTATCATCTTAACGCCGCTAACAATAAGCACGGCACCAAAAACATATAGTACCCAATGAAATTTGTTAACTATTGTTACCCCAAGCATAGTAAATAAAAAGCGTAAAATAACAGCACCCGCTATTCCATAATTAAGTATTCTCCTTCTATACATAGCTGGAATTCTATAGGCTTCAAATATTAGCAAAAACAAAAATAGATTGTCCATACTTAAGCTTAGCTCGATAATATAACCTCCAAGATACTGCAATGCTAATTTGGGTCCTAATAATATATATACTCCAAGATTAAATAGTGCGGAAATACACATCCAAAATAAGACCCAAAACAAAGCTTGTCTTGCCCTCATAGTTATTCCTCCAATCACGCTATATGCAGCTTTTATATTACTATGATTAGAGAACAAAAAATAAAACCTGCAGCTGAAATATAATAAAGCAGCTGCAGAATTTTATTGAAAAGTATAATATTCTTCTACAAGTTCAAGCATTAATATCGCGAGTATTTTTATTAAATAAAAATTCATTCAACATTCTATTATTTTTACTAGCTAGTGAAAATAATGATAAAATTACAACTACTAACGGTAGCACTAGCATTGATAATATTACGATTATAATCTCTAAGGATATAATTCTAGACATCAGTATCCCTCCTCAATAACTATACTTTTTCCTCAGTACATCCAAATATTACCATATATTTCAATCTGTTGTAAAATAAAACTTTATTTCTACATTCGACAGTAAGGCAAGTTTGTACATCATTAATAGTCGAATTTTAATCTATGTACTTAAATTGAAACTAATCATGCAAAAATTTATTATTAAATTGTATGCAAAATTATTGATATTCAAAATAACTAATGCTATAATAATCTTAATTTGGGGATATGGCGAAGTTGGGATCGCGCCTGAATGGCATTCAGGAGGCCAGGGGTTCGAATCCCCTTATCTCCACCAAAACAAAGCAGTCTGCTGTAAAATTGCAGACTGCTTATTTTTTTATTTGCTGAAGGTTTTACTTTAATGCTTATAAGAGAATTATTACCCAAAGCATAATTTACATTTATCCATTCACTATCTCGCCGCCGTTAACATGGATAGTTTCTCCAGTTATAAAGGTTGAAGCATCCGAAGCTAAAAATACATAGGCAGGAGCTAATTCAACTGGCTGACCCGGCCTACCTAGATTTGTATTGCTTCCAAACTTACCTACTTCATCCTCTGTAAAGGAGGAAGGAATAAGAGGAGTCCAAATTGGTCCTGGTGCAACAGCGTTAACTCTAATGTTTCTCTTAGATAAAGATATTGCTAAAGAACGAGTGAAAGTTGTAACGGCTCCCTTAGTGGAAGAATAATCGATAAGCCTTTCATCACCTTTATAGGCTGTTATAGAGGAAGTATTTATTATTACACTGCCTTCCTTCATATGTGGCAAGCAAGCTTTAGTCATATAGAACATTGAGAAAATATTGGTCTTGAAGGTTCTTTCAAGTTGCTCCTTAGTTATATCTTCTACACTGTTTTGGGCATGCTGTTCAGCTGCATTGTTAACAAGCACATCTATGTTTCCAAAGCCTTCGATAACTTTTTTTACAGCCTCAATACAAAAACTTTCATCCCCTATATCTCCTGCTAATGTCAAGCATTTTCTACCCTTGCTTTCAATTATTTTTTTGGTTTCTTCTGCATCTTCATGTTCGTCTAAGTAAAGTATTACAATATCTGCTCCCTCAAGAGCATAAGCAACCGCTACAGCTCTGCCTATTCCGCTGTCTCCACCAGTGATTATTGCTACCTTTCCTTGAAGTTTGTTTGAAGCTTTATAATCTGGATCCTCAAAGACAGGTAGCGGGTTCATGAGCTTTTCTATCCCTGGCTGCTTATCCTGCCTTTGAGCAGGTATTTGTTTAGGAAAATCCTTTGCTGCATCCATATGTAATTCCACCTTTCTAAAAAACTTCAAATATAGTATCTATTATTAAAATTTTATTATTCAAACAAATACTCCTTATAGTTTTCACTACATTGAAGATACTAATTAATGAATATTAATTCAGGAGGGATATAATGAAAGAGCGTCATTATAAAGAAAAATTTATGGCTATGCCTATTGAAAATCACAATACAGCCGCATGGGCAAACATGGAAAAAACAAAACCTCTATCTAATGTTAATGTTCCAGATGAATGGCAGATTGCCAATGCCAAGGAATATGTAGACGAAAATCAAAAGTAATAAGAAATCCCCGAAATGACGGGGATTTCTTATTTATATATTTGTTAATACTGCATATCAGCTAACCTCTTGTAATTCATATATCTTTCCTTAGCATTTTTTTCTGCTATGCCAAATAATTCTTCTGCCCTTTCTGGGAATGTATTCATTAAAGAAGAGAATCTTATCTCTCCTTCTAAGAAATCTCTGTAGGAAGCAATAGGTTCCTTAGAATCCAAGATGAATGGGTTCTTATTTTCTTCCTTAAGCAGCGGATTGTATCTGTATAAATGCCAGTAACCTGCATCTACAGCTTTTCTTTCCTCCTTTATGCTGCTTCCCATACCAACCTTAATACCATGGCTTATACATGGAGCATAAGCAATTATAAGTGATGGTCCCGGATATTTTTCTGCTTCAACAATTGTTTTTATAGCATGATTCATGTTTGCACCCATAGCTATTTGGGCTACGTATACATAGCCATAGCTCATAGCCATCATGCCTAAATCCTTCTTTCTCGTATTCTTTCCAGCTGCAGCAAACTTTGCAACTGCGCTTGTTTGTGAGGATTTGGAAGCCTGACCTCCAGTATTTGAGTATATTTCAGTATCCATAACAAAAATATTAACATCTTCTCCTGATGCTAGAACGTGATCAAGTCCGCCATAGCCTATATCATAAGCCCAACCATCTCCACCTATCATCCAGAAGGATCTCTTTACTAGATAGTCTTTTTTCTCAAGTATTTCCTTAGCAATTTTATGATTTGAGTACTTATCATTTCTTAGTATTTCAATAACCTTATCAGAAGCAAGCTTTGACCCATGACCATCCTTCATATTGTCTAGCCAATTTCTAAAGGTTGATCTAACCTCTTCAGGAAGATCTGATTCCAAGCCTTCCTCCATAAGATTTCTTAGTCTATTTCTTATTTGATTAGCACCTAAATACATTCCATAACCAAATTCAGCATTATCTTCAAACAAGGAGTTTGCCCAAGATGGTCCCTTGCCTTCATGATTAGTTGTATAAGGTATGGATGGAGCACTGGCACCCCAGATTGATGAACAGCCTGTTGCGTTTGCTATCATCATTCTTTCTCCATAAAGCTGGGTTAAAAGCCTTATGTATGGAGTTTCTCCGCAGCCTGGGCATGCACCATTGAACTCTAGCAGCGGTCTTATAAACTGACTTCCCTTTAAGGTATTTCTATCCATCAAGTCTTCCTTTGGCTTCAATGTGATTGCGAATTCCCAGTTTTCAGCTTGCTCAAGTATTTGTTCTTCAAGAGGCTTCATAATAAGAGCCTTTCCTGGCGCTGGACATACATCTGCACAATTTCCGCAGCCAGTACAGTCAAGAGGTGTAACTTGAATTCTATAACTAAAGGCCTCAAGTCCTTTTCCAGCAGCCTTCTTTACCAAGAATTTTTCTGGAGCCTTCTTTTGTTCTTCTTCATCCACGAGGAATTGTCTTATAGTAGCATGTGGACATACATATGCACATTGTCCGCATTGTATGCATTTATCTATTTGCCACTCGGGAACATTTACTGCTATGCCGCGTTTTTCATAGGAGGCTGTTCCAAGTGGAAAAGTACCATCTTCCATGCCAACAAAAGCACTTGTGGGAAGCTCATCGCCTTCATGTCTTTCCATTGGTCTTTGAATGTTTTTCACAAAGTCCGGCTCTTCCTTAATCTTTCCAATTTCGTCTTTTGCCTCTGCCCAATGTGCTGGAACTTCAACTTTTCTAACTGCTTCCAGGCCTCTGTCAACTGCAGCATAGTTCATTTGAACTATCTTCTCACCTTTTCTTCCATAAGTCTTTTCAATTGATTCCTTTAAATACTTAACCGCATCTTCTATGGGAATAACATTGGCAAGCTTAAAGAACGCTGATTGCATTATCATGTTAATTCTATTTCCAAGGCCAATTTCTTTAGCGATTTCAACAGCATCAACTATGTAGAAGCTTATATTATTTTTAGCCAAATATCTCTTCATAATTGCTGGTAGCTTTGACTCAAGCTCTGTAGCTTCCCAAGGGCAATTTAATACAAAAGTTCCGTTTTGTTTTAATCCTTTTAGAACATCAATATTATAAATAAAGGACTTGTTATGACAAGCAATATAATCAGCATTGAAAACCAAATAAGGGGATCTTATTGGATATTTTCCAAACCTCAAGTGCGATACCGTACTTCCTCCTGATTTCTTGCTGTCATAGGAGAAATAGGCTTGAGCATACATGTTTGTATTATCTCCAATTATCTTTATGGCGCTCTTATTAGCTCCAACAGTACCATCCGAGCCAAGTCCCCAGAACTTGCAGCTTATGGTGCCTTGCGGTACTGTACTGATAATTTCATCCTCTGGAAGTGAGGTATGTGTTACATCATCAACAATACCTATAGTAAATCTGTCCTTAGGCTGCTCATTTCTTAAGTTCTTAAATACCGCAAGTATTTGAGAAGGCCTTGTATCCTTTGAACCTAAACCATATCTTCCCCCAACTATGATAGGACTGTTTTCTCTGTTGTAAAATAGTTTTGTTACATCAAGATAAAGGGGTTCTCCTAGTGAGCCAGGTTCCTTAGTTCTGTCTAAAACAGCGATCTTTTTAACGCTCTTTGGCAAAGCATCAAAGAAATATTTTTCTGAGAATGGCCTGTATAGATGAACCTTAATCATACCAACCTTTTCGCCTTTTTCTCTAAGTTGATCTATAACCTCACTTATTGTATCACAAACTGAACCCATAGCTATGATAATATTCTCAGCATTTGGATCTCCATAGTAATCAAATGGACGATATTCTCTTCCTGTTATGTTTTTAAGCTCCTTCATATAGTTTTCAACTATATCAGGAACTGCAAGGAAAAATGGGTTGGCGACTTCTCTTCCTTGAAAATATATATCTGGATTTTGCGCTGATCCCCTGGCTACTGGATGATTAGGGCTAAGAGCTCTGTCTCTAAATGCCTTAATAGCTTCATAATCAACAAGCTTTTCTAAATCAGAATAATCTATTGTTTCGATTTTTTGGATTTCATGGGAAGTTCTAAAACCATCAAAGAAGTGTAAAAATGGTACTCTTCCTTTAATAGCACTCAGATGTGCTATAGCTGCCATATCCATAGTTTCCTGAACATTTGATGCTGCTAAAAGTGCAAAGCCTGTTTGCCTTGCTGCCATAACGTCCTGGTGATCTCCAAAGATGGACAAAGCATGTGCAGCTATGGCACGAGCACTAACATGGAATACTGCAGGCAAAAGCTCTCCAGCCATCTTATACATGTTAGGTATCATTAAAAGCAAGCCTTGAGAGGCTGTATAAGTAGTAGTAAGTGCGCCCGCCTGAAGTGACCCGTGAACAGCCCCCGCTGCACCTGCTTCTGACTGCATTTCCACTACTCTAACCTGCTGACCAAACATATTTTTCTTTCCGTGGGCAGACCATTCATCTACGCCTTCTGCCATTGGAGAAGATGGAGTAATGGGAAATATCGCTGCAACCTCGGTGAAGGCATATGATGCATATGCCGCAGCCTGGTTCCCATCCATGGTTTTCATCTTTTTAGCCATTTTTCAAATCCTCCCTTGTAATATC
>CAZMQY010000120.1:0-10083 GCA_964568335.1 uncultured Clostridium sp. | reverse complement strand
CCATTGAGTAAAAATCAGCTTTTGCTTAGGCAGCTTTAAGGGAAGGATTTCAATGATTATGGTTTCTTGAAATATGAGCTTATCTTCCATGTCCCTTATATTTAGCTTAACTTCATGCTTTCCAATATCAGTTTCTTCTAAGTTATCAACCTCCAGCCATAAGCTCCTCCATTGTGCCTGAACAGCTTTTACTCTTGTTAATTCTTCTATTTCAGTTAATACATCCGGATATAATCCAGGTGTAGTTCTTAAATACTTATCATCTGTAATACTATAAGCAGGAAATCTCACTGGAACTAAACCAACGCTTCTTATTTTTATTTTTGAATATATATTCGATTCAACAGAAAAATTAAAATAATCTTCATCCACATCATTACAATCTGAGCTTATAAAATATGCAACTTGAAAGGAAATAGTTTCTCCCATAAAATCATAAAGATATTTTTCGTCAATTTCCTTTGGCTCAGCATCAGGGAATACCTTTTCCATTGCATCAACTATTTTAAACTTAAATGTATTCATATTTATTCTCCGCCGTGCTTCATTACTTAAAATATATTTGATTAGTAAAAGCTATCATTTTATTAATATTTTTGATACTTCCATGAAGTTCCGCCCTAATCCAGCTTAACCCACAGGCAGGTATTTCTAATGAATTCTCTGTAACCTTGGTGTCAATAATTACTTTCTTTAGTTCTCCTTTATTGCTCATAATGCTTATATAAGCTTCCTCGCTTGTTAAATTCCAGTGGGACTTACGTACATCATAATTGATGGATATATTAACCTTTATATTTTCTATTTCACTCTGAAGCTGAACAGTATCACCTATCTGATATTCCCTGTCATCATTTTTCAAAGTTAAACTCATAAGCAAAAGAGGCCCCATAGTAACAGATACGGAACCAGCCTTAATTGCTTTCAAGGCAGCACTTTCATTATTTTCATCCTTCTCATCATCTATGCCCAAATAGGTCACTGGAATATCCCTTTCTTCCGTATCAACTCTATGCCAATCTATTCCGTTTACTCCAGTGATTTTATAGCCTTTATTCAGCAGTTCATTCCAAAGCTTATAGGAACGAACATTTTCTCTTTGATAGGCAGGAAAGCTTTCATGCCAAACTTCTAGGTAATCAAAATCATTCCAATTTGAAACCTTGTACTGCCACTTACCTCCTGTAATAATTGGGCTTCCATCCTGAAAAGGGTGTGCTGCACCTATTAAAGCCCCCTGTTTATGAACACGCTCTACTGCTAAATGAATATTGTCTTCATTCAGATCGCGCCAGTCAACATATTTGCTTAACCCCATGCACAATACATGTCCATAAAAGGTGGTCAATTCCATCCCTTTTATTATTTTCATTCCAGTTTTCTCTTTAACCTCTTCAACCTCAGAATAGGCTGAAATTGTATTATGATCTGTTATACATATGCACTCAATGCCCTGCATTTTCGCAGCTTCAGCTAATTGCAATAAAGAATGTCTGCCATCGCTATGAATAGTATGAGTATGCAATTCACTAGAAATCCATTTCTTCATCATAATCATAACCTCCCCACAGGTGCAGCTTATAGCTGCAATTTTCAGTGACAACAGAATGCACACTAATAGTTACAATCCACTTCCCGAGTGGTATATCTCCGGCTATTAGGCCAAATGTTGCAGAATCTTTTCTAACAAACAAGTGCTGATTATTTAGATGCCTATGTACAGCACCTCTAAATCCGCTTGGATCGTCCAAAGATATAGTAAGCAAATTATTAAGCGGCATGTTTTCATTAAATCTTTTTATAAACTCCTCTTGTTCCTCTGAGCTGTAGTCATTAATACAGCCTTCCATTATTTTTTCAGCTATGGCACTATCATTTAATATCTTTGGCTTATAGCTAAACGAAATATTTAATTGTTGAGTTTCTTCCCTAAGTTCAAATGGAACTGATATATTTCTGCAGGAATCAGCAGGGCTTAATTTACCCTGCTGAATTAAATATGTTTGCATAGCTCTACTCCCTTTTAATGTTTTATATCATTATAAAGCTTAACAGCTTAGAAGCTCTGAAAGAACTTTTATATTATTAGTTGTTATAGAATCAACCTTCATATTTATAAGTTCCATCATTTTGCTTTTTTCATCAACAGTCCATACATAGACAGGTATCTTATGTAAATGAGCATATTCCACCAACATGCTGCTGCAATCCTTATGGCAAATATTTATGCCTATGCATCCAGCCTCCTTCAAAGCTTTACAAGTGTCCTCAATATAATGCTCATAACCTGCTTCATCCAATTCAGCAACATCATCTTCTACGTTTAATAGATATTTTAGATTTGGATAGCACTTTTTTATTACATGAGCAGTTTCAAGGCCGCATCCAGAAAATACAACCCTATTTTCCATATCAGATATCTTTAACAGCTTAACTATTTGATCTAGGCAATTAGGATTTTTTAAATCTAGATTAGCAATTTTATTATGTTTTTTTATTATTTCTAAGGCTTCTTCCAATCTAGCAGCATTAGTTATATATTTTTTTAATTCATTAAAATCAATCTCTTCTATATACTTGATACTGCCATCTGATAATTGTATATAATTGTCATGCATTAGAATCACTGCTCCATCTTTTGTACTACGTACATCCACTTCTATAATATCGCAGTCATATTTAGCAGCAGTTAATACTGAATCAATTGTATTTGGTATTGTTCTCATACAGCCTGAATGAGCTGTAATTAATATTTGCTTTCTACCCATATTAGCACTTCTTTCAAAATATTATTCTTAACCTATTAAAAAATACCATTATATGCTTTTGAGTAATCTTCAACTAATTTTTTCGCCAAGGAATAAGAATTTACAAGAGGATGCACCATAAGCGCCCTTATTGCGGTCTCAGGCGATTTATTTATTATTGATTCAATTGTTAATTTTTCATATAGTTTTATTGTTTTAACCAGTACAAGCATCTCTTCAGGAATTTGTCCTATTTTAACAGGAGTAAAGCCTTGATGCGACACCTTGCAGGTTACTTCAATTACATCATTATCCTCCAAGCCCTCTATGCATCCGTTGTTCGGTACTGATAAAACAACCTCCTTGGTTTCCTTAGTTTGAAGCGCTTCGATGCAGTCCAGCATAACACCTGCATATCCCATTGAATCAGGAAATGCCAAATTGCCTTTTTCTATAACAGCCTTCTTTTCTTTATTGGCTTCAATGCTCATATAGGAAGACTCTCTCTTTTCCATGTAGTATAAAAATACTTGAAGAGCCTCCTCCAAATTATTATCAATGTCCATGCTTTTCAGTTCATCCATCATCTCAAGGTTTATTTTTTCTATAGTCTTTCCTCTAGTACTTCCAGCTTTAATAATATTCTCTACAGCCTTTTCACGATGATAGTAATAGTATAAATATTCATTTGGTAGATAACCTAAAGTCTTTATAAGCGAAAAATCAAACATGTTAAATTCTTCTATTTTACTTAAAAACTCTTCATCCTGCACTAAGCCAGACAGTATATCCCTTCCTTGATGTATAACCTTTCCAATCCATGAAAGATGATTCAAGCCAAAAAATTCAACATAAAGCTTTTTTGGATCTGCATTAAGAGCTTTCGCCATTCTTATTTTTGTTGAGCTGGGCGCATCGCATATTCCTATAATCTTATCAAAACCTAAATTTCTTAATGCCTGAGTGACTAAGCCAGATGGATTTGTAAAGTTAAATATCCAAGCATCAGGCGCTATTTCTTTTATTAATGTGCAGTATTCAACTAATACCGGAATTGTTCTAACAGCCATAGAGAATCCACCAGCACCTGTGGTCTCTTGTCCTATAACCCCATTGCTTAAAGCTACCTCTTCATCTACAACTCTAGAGTGGTCATTTCCAACTCTAAGGGTTGTGACAACATGATTGGCGCCTTCAAGTGCCTCTCTTATATCCGTTGATGCCTCAACAATAAGCCTTGCATTTTCCTTTTCAACTATATACCCGCATAATTTTTCAATGACACTAAGCTTCTCCTTATCCACATCAAATAAAACTACTTTGTTAATTCCTAATTTTTCATACCTGGCTAAAAGGCCTTTTATAAAGAAAACCGTTCTTACTCCTGCTCCGCCGATAATTACTATTTTCATATTACTCCTCCTTGGTCGCAAATAAATTTATGCAGCTCATCCTCATAGGGGAAGCCTGTATTTCCTCCAAATTCAGTAACTGAAAGTGCCCCGCAAGCATTTCCATACATTAAGCATTTCTTTAAATTTTCTCCCTTTAAAAAGCCATATATATAACCTGCATTAAAGGAATCTCCTGCACCTGTTGTATCAACTGCCTTTACCTTATACGCTTCTGCTGTTTCTATTTCACCGTTTTTGTAGGCTATAGACCCTTTGCTGCCTAATTTAATAACAATATTATTGCAATAGCTGCTAAACTTTTTCATTGCTTCTTCAACCACAGCACATTTGCTGTAATTAACTGCTTCTACCTCATTTATAAAGAATACATCCACATAAGAAATTATTTCATATATTCCTTCATACCACTCGCCGGTATCATCCCAACCCACATCAAAGGATACTGTCATATTACAATTCTTTATCTTTTTTAGAGCAGCAATATAGCTTTCATGATTGCTGCCTCCTCTATAACCTGTTAAATGTGTGTGCTTGGCTAAACTTATATTATGGTCAATATTTAGTTCTACCTCAGCATTTGACCCTATGTAAGTAATAAAGGATCTGTCCTTTTCATTAGTTAATGCAATGGATATGCCCGTTCTATTTTGCTGGCTTTGCTTAATCAAGGATGTATCCACTGATTTGCTCTTCAATTCTTCAAGAATAAATCTGCCGTACAAATCATTTCCCAGCACTCCATCAAATACTGTGTTAACTCCAAGCTTTGCCAGACCTAAAGTAAAAAGCGCAGCACCTCCTCCAACACACAGCTCAATATTGTTAACATTAATTTCTTGCCCTGGAAGAGGTAGCTTGTCTAGTCCCTGAACAAGCAAATCAACATTAATGTCTCCTGTTACATATACATCCCATTTTTTCATTTCCGTACCTCTCTTAGTAGTTATAATTTATTAATTAATTTAGTCTGTTGCTCTAGCCAGTTAATAGCACAAAGGATTAATTTATTGAATTTCAGTTTTCACTATATCAAGCAGAGAAATATCTTCTTTGAATATAGGCTTAATTCTTAGCTTGAATAATATTTCAGATTCCTTTAATCGATACTTCGGCAATAGCTCTGGACCGCAGCTGTTAGAGCCTACTCCACTCATCTTATAATCAATATTTACAATAGTTTCATCCCGTCTTACAAGCTTATAGGGGTGATCTTCTGCTTCTATGTCTTCAGGTGTATAATGAGATGCGTTAAAAGAAAAGTCCTCCATGCCTATAAACATCAATCCCATTCCTAATAGATTTGACACTACTGCCCATTCAGTAGAGAAATGACTGCCGTTTTCCTGAGGCTTAAGGTAATTTTCATGCATTTCGTCTACATTAGCTTCAAACCTGACTTTTCTTGTGCTTCTATGCTTATCTATATAGCTTTCATGAGGACCATAACCAAAATACTCTACAAGCTCATTTCCTTTTGGCATTTTAAATTGTATTCCAAACCTTGGGAGAAACGGTATATCTTCTTCTCTTACTTTTCCATTGACCTCCAGAACAATATCTCCACTTCCATAAATTGTCCATACAGCACTCCCGCGAAAAACTGGTCTGCTTATATATCCTCCAAGGGAAAACTCTGTACAAAGAGATACCTGCTTAGCTTTTTCACTTATAACATTAACTGAATAAACATGAGTATTAATCCTATTTAGGCCTTCCTCAATCCATTTTGTTTTAATGTGCATGTCATTATCTATGGGGGCTCTCCAAACATTAAATTTAGGAATGGAGTCAATCATGCTTACACCATTGTATTGGATATTTGCAAAGCTACCTAAACTCATATCAAAAGCATACTGAAAATCAGCTCCTTTAATTATGAATTGGTTTTCTGACTTCTCAAGCTTTACACAGGGCATATCAGCTATTCTTAAGCTGGTTTTCTCAACAAGTCCCAAGGGAAGCTCAAATTGGTGGAAAGCTACTTCATGTCCCTTTGGAGCCCATACCTCATGCTGCTTTAATGTATAATATATTGTTAAAAAATATCTTCCATCAGCTTTTTGGGGCTTGCTATATTCAATAGTTATTGATTGGGATTTTTGCGGCTCTAATTCAATATTGTCGATATTGCCTTCCTCTATGCATTCTCCATCCTTCTCAAGCTTCCAATTTAGGGCTAGCTTTGAAAGGTTTATAAATTCATAAAGGTTTGTTATAATGAAGCTGCCTTTAAGTATGTCCACCGCTTCTGTTCTTACTGGTGCTATAATATTTTTTAACTCAAGCAGGCCGGTATGAGGTGTTCTATCTGGATATACAAGACCATCGATACAAAAGTTGCCGTCATTAGGCTTATCTCCAAAATCGCCGCCATAGGCATAGTAAGTTATCCCTTCTGAATTCTTTGTTTTAATTGAATGATCTGTCCACTCCCATACAAATCCTCCTGCTAATCTTGGGTGTTTATAAAAAAGCTCCCAATAATCCTTCAAGTCTCCTGGTCCATTGCCCATTGCATGACTGTATTCGCACAATACTAGAGGGCGATTCTCTTTTTCGTCTGCAAGGAATTCCTCAACGGAAGAAATTGATGAATACATTCTGCTGAATATATCCAGACATGAATCTGATAATTCTCCACGTTCCCTGTTACCTTCATAATGAATTAGTCGTGAGTTGTCTCTTTTCTTAGCCCACTCAGCCATAGTTATATGATTAGGACCATACCCTGATTCATTCCCAAGAGACCACATTACAACGCAGGGATGATTTTTATCCCTTTCCACCATTCTTTCCATTCTATCTAAGTACGCTTTTTCATATTGAGGATCATTAGAAAGAATATTTCCATGGTTAAAGCCTGCGCCATGTGCTTCAAGATCAGCTTCATCAATAAGGTAAAAGCCAAGTTCATCGC
The DNA here is from genome assembly GCA_964568335.1 of uncultured Clostridium sp. Lineage (GTDB taxonomy): Bacteria > Bacillota > Clostridia > Clostridiales > Clostridiaceae > Clostridium_AT. The sequence continues at coordinate 3,004 of CAZMQY010000120.1, read as the reverse complement.
ATAGTTCTAAAAATCTTGGATCATTTGGATAATGCGAAGTTCTTACGGCATTTATATTGTGCTGCTTCATCATAATTAAATCTTTTTTCATATGATACAAAGGAATAGTATGTCCTAATTCCGGATGGGAATCATGGCGATTTACTCCTTTAAACTTAACCGCTGCTCCGTTAATATAAGCAACAGAATCAATTATTTCAATCCTTCGAAAGCCAATTTTAAATAATATTACTTCCTCACCTTGATATAAAAATAGCTTGTAAAGATTTGGAGCTTCTGCAGACCACAACTCAGGCCTTAGAACTTCAAATTCCATAGTTCCATGCTTTGAAACTTTAATTGTTTGATCACATATAACTTGTTCTTTAATATCTTTCAATATAGCTCTAATACTGGCAGAAGTATCTCCCTTTAACTCTATTTCACATTTAAGCTTGCCAACAGCAAAATTTTCGTTTAACTGTGGCTTTATAAATACATCTGCTATATGAGTCTTATCCCTTTTCAACAGATATACTTCCCTAAAAATTCCGGATAGCCTCCACATATCCTGATCCTCAAGATAGCTTCCATCACACCATTTCAAAACCATTACAGCTATTCTATTATTCCCTTGATTTAAGTAATCTGTTATATTAAACTCTGAAGTCATATGACTAACCTGGCTATATCCAACTTGCTTGCCGTTCACCCAAAGGTAAAAGCAAGAATCTACTCCTTCAAATACAAGATAAGTTTCTTTATTGATATCCTCCAGGTAAAAATCGCGAATATAAACGCTAGCAGGATTTTCATTTGGTATGAAAGGCGGATCGCAAGGATAAGGATAATTATAATTGGTATAGTTAGGTATATCATATCCATGAAGCTGCCAATTTGAAGGCACAATAATATCATCCCATTCGCTTGCCTTGACGCCTTCAGTTAAAAATTCAGCTTCAACTTTGTAAGCCGAATCATAATATTTGAACTTCCAAGTACCATTTAGGCTTTTAAAAAAACTTGAAGTGCCACGTATCCCCCTTTCAGCTTTTACTTCATTTTCATAGGGTATAAAATATGCACGCGGTTTTTCACAATTTATATGTAAAATTTCAGGATTTTCCCAATACTTTTCAACAAAAAACATAATTTATCTCCTAACAAATCTATTTATTAAAGCACACAGATGAAATAATTCATCTGTGTGTATTTTTAGAAAAGATTTTTACGGCTTTTTTAATTGAAGTTTGAAGGTCTTTATTTCAAAAGGCTTTATTTCAAATCTAATGCTGTTTTCTGATACTGTAATTTCTTCTTGGCTGCTCTCCATAAGATTGCACTCCCAAGCCTTAACTATTTCCTTAGAGAAGGATAGTGCTGCTTTAGTCCTCCTATTGTAGCATTCATATAATCTTAAAATAATATCATCGCTGTCTTCAGCTTTTTTTACTACTTCTACAACTACATTTTCTTTGTCTACTCTTACTAGGGAAAACTCAGTTGGCAAAGTACCTTCATGCTTTTCCTCAACTAATGAGTGCATAGGGCAATTAATCTGATAACCCATTTCCACTGTTTTAGCAGCCTTCCAATCTCCTGCATGGGGATATAGAGAATAAACAAATTCATGCTTGCCTAAGTCTGCATCAGGGTTAGGATCAGTTGCTGACTTTATAAGTGTGAGCCTCATTACACCATCTTTTATGTCATGACCGTACTTGCAATCATTTAATAGACTTACTCCATAATCATCCTCAGATAAATCCGCCCACTTATGTGCGCAAACCTCAAATCTTGCATAATCCCAGCTTGTATTCCAATGAGTCGGTCTTTCTACATTGCCATATTGTATATCGAAGGTTGCCTTATCAGTATGTATGTCAACAGGGAAAGCCGCCTTTAAAAGTATATGCCTTTCTTTCCAGTCAACCTGATTAACAAAATCAATACGTGAAATTGTTGTATACATATGAATATCTTGCACAATTGTTGACTCTAAGAACTTTCTCTCTATTCTTACTGTTGTTCTCAGAGGTCCATTTTCAGTTAACTTAACGCTTACAACATCCTTTACTTCCCACTGCTTTTCTTGATAATAAATATTTATATCCCAAGCATCAAAGTTATGTGGTCTATCCTCAAAAGCTTGTAAAACATTGGCTTTTGCCCCAGCTTTCAATAGTTCTCTTTCATTAGCTTTATCAAAGATGGATATAATATTATAATCTTCATCAAAGCTAATATTAAAGAACTCATTGCTCAGGCTTTTGATTTCTCTTGTTTCTTCCTTGCTTAATGCCTCTCCTTGTGCCTTTACAAGTTTGTAGGCTTTATAGCCTTTAGCAGGAACCTTCTCTGCAAAGAAAATAACCTTTTTTCCATCTATCTTTTGTGAAAGAACAGTATTTCCTAGGTAATCATAAACTGCAGCATTTTTATAGCCTTCAGGCAACTCAAATTCAACAACATCGCTTCTGTCAAAGCCTAATTGATTAAACACCACTATAGATGTTTCACTTAAGTCAATGTTTGCCGCTATACTTCTCATTGCTTTATCAGCTAATTTATTGCCTTCTTTCATAATTTCTATATAATGCTTTTCAGAGTCCTCATAAACTTCTTTAATAGAAGAACCAGGCAATATATCATGGAATTGATTTAAAAGAATTCCTTCCCAGCCTTCATTTATCTTCTCCTGTTCATAATTGCCTTCCTTTGTCACTAGACTATTTATCGTAGAAAGCAATTCAACATCTTGATAGAGGAATTCACTCTTTCTGTTATATCTCTTATTCCTTGCCATGGAAGTATAAGTGCCCCTGTGGTATTCAAGATATAGCTCTCCCGCCCACTTAGGAAGTCTCTTATTGCTCATAATCTTTTGTTCAAGGCGTTTGAAATAATCCAAGGAATTTCCTATTTTAACCTTAGGGCATCCAGGTATTCCTTTTTCCATTCTTCTTGCATTTTCCAGCATTTCTATTGTGGTTCCGCCGCCGCCATCACCATAGCCAAAGGAGAT
>CAZMQY010000119.1:0-10109 GCA_964568335.1 uncultured Clostridium sp. | reverse complement strand
ACTATAAAACCCTAATTCATCTGAGCTTTCAAAATCAATAATAATTACCCTATCAGTTGAAACTTGCGAGATTTCAATAATCCGTGCATTACTTAGATATTTTCTAAGCACCATACAGAACATAGGTGCCTTTACTGGATTAGGTTTATTTGCATTTGTCAGATGTATTTTGGGATAGGTTGAACTGGCACTTATTAAAAGTTTAAAGTTTGTTCTATCTCCTCGTAAGTTTAAAATAATTTCGTATTTTTCAGGTTGAGATATTTTGTCAACTCTACATCCTGTAAGCTTTTTTTTAAATTCATCTGTCAGACTAAATATATATATACCATCTAAAGGCATGAAATCACCCTTTCATAAATGTTTATATCTGTTTTAATATAAGTTAGTATACCATTATAAATACTTAAAATCAAAAAAATCTAAATATGCATAATAAAGGGTAATGTATTTTAAATTTATATGATAGAATATATAATTAAATTAATAAATTAGCTTTGAATACTTGTATGAAGGGAATGAAGAATGTGAAGTTTACAAAAATGCATGGGAATGGAAATGATTTTATTGTATTGGAGGATATGGAAAATAATATTAAAGATGAAGGCGCATTGGCAAAAGAGCTTTGCCATAGAAATTTTGGAATAGGTGCTGATGGAATCCTAATAGTAAGGAAAAGTAATATTGCAGATATACAAATGGTTATTATAAATTCAGATGGTTCTTATGCAGCAATGTGTGGAAATGGAATTAGATGCTTTGCTAAGTATGTGTATGAAAAAGGAATAGTGAAATATGAATACGTGAATATAGAAACAGGAGATGGAATCAAAAGTGCGCTGCTAACTGTAAACAAAGGCAAGGTTATAGAAGTAACAATTAATATGGGAACTCCATCCTTCGATGCAAGAAAGATTCCTGCTATATCTGATGAAGAGATTATACGAAAAAAATTAAATGTAAATAATAAAGAATATGAAATTACTTCTTTATTAATGGGAGTTCCTCATACAGTTATAATAGGCGAATTGGATAAGTACAATGTTGAAGAAGGAAAGTATATCGAAAGATATGCTATTTTCCCTAAGGGAACAAATGTGAATTTCTGTGAGATAATAAATTCTGAAGAAATAAGAGTTAAAACTTGGGAAAGGGGGGCTGGGCCAACCTTAGCTTGTGGAACAGGGAGCTGTGCTTCTGTTGTTACAGCTAACAAACTAGGATTGGTTGGAGATAAAGTAAGAGTATGGATTCCAGGCGGCAGCCTTCTGATAGAAATTAAAAGTGACGGAGTGCACATGACTGGACCAGCAGTAATTACCTTTTCAGGTGAATATGATTGTTAGTTATTAAAATTTTTTAAGTATGCTAAAAAAATCCAGCATACTTTTTCTTTTTTTGCAGATAATATTTGGTTTAAAATTTTTTTCTGGGGATATAATGTAAAATGACTAAAAGAGTAAGGCGTTGATACTTATGCATGTTAGAGATGAGTATTTTAAATATGGAAGTAACTGTGTAGATTTAAATAGTATAAACTTAAACTTTTCAGACTTTAAGTTGCTATCGAAAGATATTATGAAAAAGTATTGTATTGTACCTATTGACGTTAATGATGAGTATGTTTACATAGCAATGGGCAATCCAGAGGATAGCGAAGCCATTGAAAAGGCAGCTTTTTTACTTGGGAAGAAAATAAGTGTTATACCTGCGAAACAAGAGCAGATATATTCGCTTATTAACACGTTAGAGGACATTAATACTACTGATTTAGTACTAGAACAGTTAAAGAGGCAAGAAAGTAAAAACAACAAGCCTGAGGAAGGCTCAAAAACTTTAAACTTTAATATATCTTTAGAAAGCTCTCCTATAGTAAAAGTATCTAACTCAATAATAGAGCAGGCCATTAATAAAAAAGCAAGTGATATTCATATGGAACCCTTCGAAGACAATGTAATTATTAGATACAGAATAGATGGTGTATTATATGAAAGCTTTATAATACCAAGGAACATATATTTATCTATTTGTTCTAGAGTAAAAATAGAAGCAAATATGGATATTGCTGAAAGAAGAGTGCCTCAGGATGGTAAGATTCAGTTCAAATATAAGAATTTAAACTACGACTTAAGGGTTTCAACGCTTCCAACACTTCATGGAGAAAAAATAGCAATAAGAATACTATATAAGGAAGAAAGGATAATATCTTTAAATTCTTTAGGATTTAGCAGCCTAGGAATTAAAAATATATTAGATTGTTTAAACAGAAGTCATGGAATTATATTAGTAACAGGACCAACAGGAAGTGGCAAAACTACTACTTTGTATTCTATGATAAATGAAATAGATAAGCAGCATAAAAACATAGTAGCAATTGAAGATCCTTCAGAAATATTTCTTAGTAGGGTCAATCAGATAAATATAAATACAAAGGCAGGCTTAACCTTCGCTAGCGGCCTAAGAAGCATTTTAAGGCAGGATCCAGATGTAATAATGGTAGGAGAGATTAGAGACGAGGAAACTGCTCAGATTGCTATTAGAGCAGCTATTACTGGACACTTAGTACTTTCTACACTTCATACAAATGATGCAGTATCATCATTAACTCGACTTATTGATATGGGGGTGCCTAATTATCTTCTAGCGGATTCACTAATAGCTTGTATAGCTCAAAGATTAGTGAGAAAAATATGCAATTATTGCAAAACTGAGTATAGTCCTGATGAAAATGAGCGAAGAAGTCTGGAACTCCAATCAACTGCAATTCTATACAAAGGAAAAGGCTGCGTATTTTGTAATGATACAGGTTACAAAGATAGAACAGTTGTCTATGAGCTAATGCAAATAAATACAAGTATAAAATATATTATCAGCAAAGGAAAAAGTGCAGAGGAGATAAGAAGCATTAATAAAAGAAGCAATATGTCTACTATAGAACATAATGGAAGGGAACTTGTTAAACTAGGTATCACTACCTATGAAGAGTTTTTAAAACTTGGCAACAGTGACTATTAGTTTATAAGTTGATTTGTTTAAATATGGCTTTTTGTGCATATAAAATAATTGATATAGAGGGCAATAATATAAAGGGCAAATGCTTGTGTACCAGCAAGGAGGATTTGACAAAAACTTTCAGAGATAAGGGATATTTTTTGGTGTTTTATAAGGAGTTAAATAATAAACCTTGGAGTCTTAATAAAATAAAACCAAGTTTGAAAGACCTATCCATATTTTGCCGTCAATTTGCATCCTTACTTATGGTTGGAATTAATATATCTGAAGTAATCAATATAATAATGCAAGAGACTATAAATAAATATTTGAAGAAAAGCCTTATTGATATGGAGCATATGGTTAGGCAAGGCGTTCAACTATCCCACTGCATGAGTTCTTATAAAGATATCTTTCCTAAATTCATGATTAATATGGTAAGGATTGGAGAGGAAAGCGGTAATTTAGAAAATGTCTTTGACAGACTTTCTGAATATTATAGCCGTGAAGAACAACTAAAAAATAAAATAATGAAAGCCCTAGCATATCCAAGTTTAATATTAATAGTAAGTATAATAGTGATGCAGTTTTTGTTTTTTTATATAATTCCAATTTTTGTTACTACATTACAGGAATTAGGTGGAAATATTCCTAAGATAACTGAAATAGCTTTAGTATTTAGCAATTTTCTAAGAAATAATTTTACTTCTATAATTATAGTAAGCTTTCTTTTTATTATTACTGCGAATTATTTTAGAAAGATTGAGGGAACTACATCATTTTTTCAAAAGCAAATAATGAAAAATACTTTTACAAAAAAAATAGTTCAAAAGGTTATTGCTGTTAAATTTTCAACAACATTAGGAATTTTATTAAATAGCGGAATTCCAATAATTAAAGCTTTAGATATTACTAGAAGCGTATTAGATAATGGTTTTATTAAGGATGAATTAGAAAAATGTATTAATAATATCAAAAAAGGCAGCACACTATCAAAAAGCCTAAGTGAATTAAATATTTTTCCTAAGATGCTATGTTCCATGACAAGAATAGGAGAGGAAAGCGGTACTTTAAATGAAATGCTAATAAAAGCTTCTAATATCTTGGAGGAAGAGTTATATAACACTATAGAAAAGATAACTTCACTTATTGAGCCGATACTAATAATTTTCTTATCTATTTTTGTAGGTGCTATTTTAATAACTTTAGTAGGCCCTATGTTTAATATTATGGATACTATATAGAAAAGGGGATAATAAAATGAGTTATAAAAAAAATAGAGTGAAAAAGGGCTTCACATTGATAGAGGTTATAATTGCAGTGTCGATAGTAGTCATTTTAGCTAGTCTTACTGTACCTAAGGTTTCAGGCTATATTGATAAAGCAAAAAACGCAAAGGTGTTGAATACTGCAAAGCAAATATATACGGCAGCAATGTGGAGTTATAGTGATCAAGGTAACACCTTTGATGAAGCAAAAATTTCAAAAGCAATTAATGATACAGTGGGGATAATAGGCATTACTTCAACTTCAGTAACTAAGGATGATAGTAAAGTTACTATTGCTTTTTCTACTGATAGTGTACCTTGTTCTATAGTTATAACTACTGCTGATAACAGTTATAAGGTTTTAAAAAAAGACTCTGATATATCTGGTACAAATTGATAATATTTATAACCTGAAAGGATTAAAAGGGCATTTGCAATGAGAAAAGGCTTTTCCTTAATAGAATTAACCGTTGCGATTTCAATACTAACAATATTCTCCCTTGCTTTCTTTCTCAACATTTCAAATTATAAAAAATATAGCAGCGAAATGGATATGCTTATGAGTGAAAACATGATAATAGCACTTATCAACAATGGCAAGCAGTATTGCAGGGAAAAAGAAAGGTCCGGCTATGTGCTATTTGATGTTGTGAGAAATGAGGTTAGTTTTTATAGCTCAACAAAAAGAGTAGATGGAATTAAGTTGCCCAAAAGCGTAAATATATTTTCAATAAACACAAAATTTAACAAGGTAGATATTAATAAATTTGGAACAGCTATTGATGCTGGCACCATAATATTAAAAGACAAAGAAGGGAAGCTTTACCCTATTACAATAAGTGTAGGAACTGGATATGCAGAAATTAAATAAGAAACCTGGGATGACATTAGTAGAAACTATTTGCGCTATAAGTATTATTTCAATTTTGATTTTGTTTTTAACAGCTTTCCAGCTAAGCAACTTAAGACTGAAAAATCTTAATAAAGACAGACTAACATATATAACAGTCTTAGAAGCTATAAAGGAAGAAATGGTAAGTAACGCTTCATATAATGACATAGTAAACATAAACGAACAAAATAAGAAGTATGTTAGCTTTGAGAAACTCTCCATTCATAATATACGATCATTAACCTTAGAGCAAATATTTAGCGTGAATTATAAAAATGATTCCTCATACATATTGCTGAATATTACTTCCGGTGACATATTAAAACTAGAATTAGAGCTTCATTTGAAGAACAAAAAAACAGAAGAAATTATTAGTTGTGTGTTTTATAAAGGGAACTACATATGAAAAAAGGATTTACAATTATTGAACTAATTATAGCTCTTTCTACAGCTGGCGTTATCGCAACTATTATGGTTTCCACATTGTTAACATATAACTCTTACTATATAAAAAACTCAAAGGAGCAAAGAGACTATTTTTATTCAATGGAAGCTTTAATGTTCATACAAAGTGAAGTTAATAATGCTAAAAACGTGTCTATAGAGAACAATATAATTGAACTGAATTATTTAGATGAGACTATAAAAAAACAGATAAGATTGAAAGATAATGGCAGTATTGCAATAATTCATAGGAAAAGCAATATTGTAGAAGCATCAAACAATATAATTACCGATGTAAGCTGCTTCGAGGCAGTTCAGAAAAATAATTTGATTTACATTTCTATAACCAGAAAAAATGGAGAAAAGTATGAAAAATGTATAAGCATAAAAACATCTCTGTAAAAAAAGGATATGTAACAGTCTATATATTATTAATAAGTTTTTTATGCATGACTTTAGTTTTATATTCTTTTTATCTGGAAGTAAAAAAGGCAAGAAACATTAAGAGCTATAAAAACCTTATCACAAATGCAAAAAAAATTGACGAATATAGGGAGCATTTATTTACCTATTTTCATAAAGAATTAAATGAAGCTTTAAGAAGTCGAAGTAAAGAAAGCGTAAAAGAATATTTAAATGAAAACAATATAAAGTTTAAATTTGATAATGATAAATCATGCATAAGATATGATTCAAATATAGATAAGATTGTTTTAGAAACTTATTATGATTCGGATTATTACAGAAGAGATTTATACGATTATAAAATAATTTCAAACAAACTAATATACGTATATTTAAAAACTACATATGTTAAAGGCAGGATTCAGTAAGGTGTTTAAGAGAAATTCTATTATAGAAATAAATGATGATTATTTAGTAAAGCATGATATCAATAGAAAAAAATTTAAGCTAAGATGCAATAGTGAAATTTATAACCTGAATATTTTTAAAAGCTTAGATATATATTTAGACTTAAAGCATAGAAATACTTGCGTTATAGTTGAAGGGGAAGAGATTAATATTAAGCTTTTGACGCTGCCTAAGGTAAAGGGAGAAGCTCTTTATGACTTAATTAAAAATGAGCTTTTTTATTATTTTAAGGATCTGGAAAATGTTACATTTAACTATAGTATTTTAGAAGAGTACAAGAATAAACTTGACATATTAGTATTTTGCTTAGATAAACGAAAAATAAACTTTATAGAGAAATGTATAGGCAGTGATATTATTATTAAGGGTGTTTATCTATTGCAGTTTTGTCTTTTGAATTACTTTAGAACAAAAATTAAAGAAAAAAATTATGTTTTTGTATTTATCTTTAGAGAAAATATATACTTTTTATACTGCATTGATAACAAAGTATTGCATAATAATGTTTATAAAGCAGCATCAAATAGCATGCAAGAGCTCCTGAATAACTTTATTGAAAGAAGCAAGATACTTTACGATAAAGATATTTATAAGGTATACTTTGCTAATTGCAGTAATAAGGAATTTGATAATGATTTATTAAATAAAATTGCTTACGAGAATTTAGGTGAAATAGATGTGAATAATTTAATATGCAGCTTAGCTGTAAAGGGGAGTTAAAACCATTGGAAAATCTTAATTTTCTTCCACCAAGAATTGAAAAAAAATATATCCTGCAGAAGATGCAGACATATAAAATAGCTGTATTAGTTTTATGGATATGCTGTTTGATATTATTTGTAATATATATGTTTTTTTATAATAAAAATAAAGACTTAAGAAAAGAAATAATCTATAACAATGACTTAGCTAAAACTGTAGCTACTAATAATCTCCCAAGTAAAAAGACTGTTAGTATTAATACTTTAAAAAGGCTTATATCAGAAATAGAAAATGGTTTGCCTTACAAAGCTTTATCAATTGATGATAAAAAAGCAGAAATAAAATTGGTAGTTGAAAAAAAGGAACAATACTATGAGATAATTAATTTAGTAGAAAATAAGGTTGGATTCAAAATTCTATACTTATCAACTCTTTATGATAATAATGGATTATTTGAATTTAAAATGCTTGTAGAGGTAACTTGAAGTATGAATGAAAGTTTGAAATTATACAAAACTCTTGTTTTAATTTTTCTATGTATCTTTATTGTATTAGGCTATATGATATTTAATACAATAAAATCTAGGGACTCTAATAAAAGTAATCTTATATCCAATAATTTTACTACCTTTGATATAAAAAAATTTGGATATTCAGATATTTTAAAAATCATTGATATGAATACTGATTTACAAATAGCAAATATTAATACTTCAATTGAAAATAAAGATTTCATAAAATTAGAGCTGAAATTCAATAGCAGCGCTAAGGATTTATATCATACTCTAGAAAAGCTTAAATCAGAAGCTTGCTTTATTTCTGTAGATAATATAATAATTGACCAAATTGAGGACAACACTGAAAATATAAGCTTTACAGCAACATTTTTAAAAACCAAATAGAAATATATACACATTATCCCTAAAGTCATAAATTGAGGAATAACCATGCATAAAAAAGCATGTCAAAAGATTTCAAGAAAAAAATAATAATGTTTGCAAATAATCACATCTTTTGATAAAATATCATTGGTTATGGTGTTTTACACATATAAATGAAAGTGCATGGTGAGCAAAATACAAATAGAGTGATGTGAATTTGTTGTAAGGTACTAGTGGTATTAATTTACCTGAAAGGGTTATAATATAAATGAATTTATAGTTTTTGGAGGGATATTTAATGATATCAGCAGGAGATATAAGAAAAGGAACTACTTTTGAATTAGATGGACAAGTTTTCACAGTAATCGAATTTTTACATGTTAAGCCAGGAAAAGGAGCAGCCTTCGTTAGAACTAAATTGAGAAATGTTATTCAAGGTGGAGTTACTGATAGAACTTTCAATCCAACCGACAAGCTTCAAGAAGCTGTAATTGAGAGAAAAGAAATGCAGTATCTTTATTCTGATGGAGAACTTTACTACTTTATGGATCCAGAAACCTTCGATCAAATTCCTCTAAATTTTGAGAAGGTTGAAGAAGCTATAAAGTTCTTAAAAGAAAATATGTTTGCATTAATTAAGTTTTACAAAGGAGAGGCATTCTCTGTTGAAGCTCCTAACTTTGTTGAACTTCTTGTGACATACACAGAGCCAGGCGCTAAAGGAAACACTGCAACAAATACAGGAAAGCCAGCTACAGTTGAAACTGGAGCAACAGTAATGGTACCTCTTTTTGTTAATGAAGGCGAAGTTATAAGAATAGATACTAGAACTGGTGAATATATGGAGAGAGTTTAGTCTATAATATAGAATAGTTTAGTAGATAATAGTGCAGTATAAAATGAAATGATTTTATACTGCATATTTATTATATTTATTTAAAAGGATGTGTTTTTATGGAATCGATTTTCTCAAGAGTTTCTTATTTAAATGGATTGATTGAAGGTTTAGGTATTGATAAGGACTCTAAGGAAGGTAAAATAATACTAGAAATGGCCAGCATACTTAAGGACATGGCTCAAGAAATAGAACAGCTTAAAGATTCACAGGATGAGATGGAAGAATATGTGGATGCTATAGATGAGGATTTAAGCAGCCTAGAAGAGGATTTGTATTATGATGATGAAGATGAATATGATTATGATGAAGATGATTATGGAAACTACATAAATATTAACTGTCCTCATTGCAATGAAACTGTTTATATAGACAGTGATATCTGTGCATGCAGTGAAGAAATAACTTGTCCAAATTGCCATAAGGAAATCCCTTTGGATGTTTGCTCTGAATAAATAAATGATATATGCCTATGAAGTTAATTACTTCATAGGTTTTTTTATTTTAAGCAATTTTTTATTTTTGTGGAATAATTTTGATAGAAATAAAATAGGAATTATATAAGGAAGGAGGATGAAAAATGGAAAACACCAAAGAGGTACTAGAAATACTGCCGACACATATTAGAAATCATATTAAAACTATACAGGAGCTTGAAAAGCTTCAAGAGCTTAGGTTAAAAGTGAACAAGCCCTTAATGCTCCAGCTTGGAAATGAAGAAGTAATAACAAAATATAATGTGTCTATTCAAGATATTAAGCTTATCCTTCAGCATATAAGCAAGTATTCTATATATGCTTATGAGGAAGAAATTAAGCAGGGCTATTTAACAATCAAGGGTGGACATAGGGTTGGATTATGTGGCAGCTGTGTAGTAGAAGACAATAAGATTAAAACTATTAAAAGCTTAGGCTCACTAAATATTAGGGTTGGTAAAGAGGTTGTCGGCTGCTCAAATACTCTTATTCCATTTATGCTAAAAGGCAATAATGTTTTAAATACTATTATTATTTCTCCACCTAGATGTGGAAAAACTACTTTGCTAAGAGATATAGCAAGAAATCTTTCAGATGGACTTAAGAATCTTAAGCTATATGGAAAAAAGGTGTGCATCATTGATGAACGAAGCGAAATAAGCGCCTGTTATAACGCTGTCCCTCAGA
>CAZMQY010000118.1:0-10288 GCA_964568335.1 uncultured Clostridium sp. | reverse complement strand
AGGGATATTTATAAGTTTTATACTTTAGTAATTGGAAGAAGAGTAGATAAAATACCTGTTGTTCTTTTAGCTTATCCAAAGAAAGTATTTAAGGTACAAAGAAGAAGATTTGTAAGAGTTCCTATTGTATGCACTGTTGAGTATTCTAAAATAGTAAATAATATGTCAGTAAAGCCGCTGCAGGCAGTAATGGTGGACTTAAGCGGCGGAGGCATGAGGATTAAGCTTAAGGATGGATTACGAGTTGGTGATAAGATAAAAGTAAATGTTTCATTAGGAACAGAACAGGTAGAAATAAAAGGTGAAGTAGTCAGAGTTGATGCAGAGGAAGACTCTAAAAGAAAAATATGTGGTATAAGCTTTATTGATTTGGAAGAAAGAGTAAGAGAAAAGCTTATAAGGTTTATTTTTCAGATAATGAGGGATCAGATGAAAAAAGGATATTAGATTGCGTACAAAGGGGGGAGAATTGTGGCTATAGCCAAGACATCAGATGTAAAAGAGCAGATTGTAATTAAATATATACCATTAGTGAAATACATTGCTTCTAGAGTAATAATTGGGAAAAGCAGATATGTAGAATATGAGGATTTAATTAGCTATGGAATGATAGGACTTATGGATGCTATAAATAAGTTTGATGAAAGCAAGGGAATGAAGTTTTCTACATATGCTTCTATAAGAATTAAAGGAGCCATGATAGATGAGCTAAGACGAAACAGTCCTATTTCTAAAGGTGCTATGGATAAGTTAAATAAGTACAATGAAGCTATGGAAAGCTTGCAAAAAAGGCTTTTAAGAGAGCCTAGCCTGGAAGAGATAGCAATTGATTTAAAGATGAGTATGGAAGAAGTTAGTGAAATTGAAAATTATGTTAATTATATTTCTGTTGTTTCATTAGAGGATTTAATTTTTTCCGAAGATGATGATATATCTTTAATCGGCACAATTCAAGATGATAAAAGTCCAAGTCCTGAAAAGACCTTAGAGGAAAAGGAAGAGTTGGAGTATTTGGCAAAAGCTTTGGATAACCTAAATGAAAAGGATAGAACAGTGCTTTCCTTATATTATTATGAAGGTTTAACTCTTAAGGAGATAGGAAAGGTACTGGAGGTTTCTGAATCAAGAGTTTGTCAGCTTCATAGCAGAGCAATAGTTCATCTTAGGAAGGAACTGAAAAAATTAAAATATGCACCTTGAAAATAAAAATCTAATAATTTTATGGAGTTGATACAATGGGTTTGCTTTTACTAGCTATAGGCATTGCATTAGTTATCCTTAATATCAGAGCGATAAAAAAAGAAAAATCTTCTTTTAGTAATGTTTTTCATGCCACTGAGGAGAATATACAAGAGTTTGAAGTAAAATTAGGGGAAGTACGACGTGAATTTTCAGAAACCATACTAGAGCTTCAAAAAGAAATACTTGAACTAAAAAAAGAAAGTTTTACAGATAATAATATAAGTAATATTAAAGAAGAGAAGAAAAGAAACGAAAATATAACTGAGGAGGCAATTCAGACTGATATTCAAATTAAAGTTATTAAAACAGATAATGAAAAGTCTCCAACTAAAATTAAAACTAAGCTTGAAAATAACACAATAGATAATAGTGTGAAAATAGAAGAAATAAAAAAACTTCTTAGCAGTGGACTTTCTTTAGAAGAAATTTCAACAAGGCTAGGAGTTGGTAAGGGGGAAGTACTATTAATAAAAGAATTGTATTTAAAGTAAAAGAATTAATAGACTTTCTAAGCGATAGACGGATACTACTTGGAATTGGTATTGGAATAATAATTGCAACTGCTGTAATGAGTACAGTAAAAATAAGCTCGAACGTTAGCGATTCTGAAATTGAGAGAAGAGCTAGAAGTCTCGGAATGGATTATCCTAGTGAATTTAAAGTTATAGATAAGGGTGTGATCAAATGATAAGGGCGCTTTATACTTCTGTATCAGGTCTTATAACACAGGAAGCAAAGCAAAGTGTAATTACTAACAATCTAGCTAATGTAAATACCGTTGGCTTCAAGGGAGACAATCTTTCTGTTAAAAAGTTTGAGGATGTTTTAATACAAAACTATGATAAAGTTGTAAATGGCAGGAATGTGCAAAATATTATCGGTTCTATAAGTCAAGGCAGTGAGATAGACGGAGTTAATACCAGCTTTACTCAAGGAATGCTTGAGAAAACTGATAAATGGAGCGATTTCGCTATTGATGGAAGAGGTTTCTTTGCGGTTTTACGTGATAACAACGGATTGAGCAATACCTTTTATACGAGGGATGGACATTTTCATGTTAATGGACAGGGATACTTGGTGAATGACAGCGGAGATAGAATTTTAGCTTCTTCTATAAATGCCGATGGACAGATAGCTTCTGCACCTTCTCCAATTATGGTTGGAAGTGAAGAGTTAAAGTTTCAGAGTGATGGAAGTTTTCTTTTAAATGGACAAACATATAAGTTAACCACAGTTGATTTTCAAAATTATAATACGCTAAGAAAAATTGGAGACAACCTTTATCAGGGAGATAATCCAATTCAGTCTGGCAATATTTCCGTAAAGCAAGATTACTTAGAAAAATCAAATGTTAATGTTATTGATGAAATGGTTAATATGATGACCACTATGAGAACCTTTGAATCCAATCAAAAAATACTTCAATCTATAGATGATACACTAGGTAAGGCTGTAAATGAGGTTGGAGTAGTGAGATAAGCTTAGGAAAATAAACAGGTAGCAAAGGAGATGAGGACTTGCTTAGAATATTATGGAGCAGCAGAAGTGCTATGTCAGCCCAGCAGGAAAAACTGGACAGCATTTCAAATAATATTGCAAATGTTAATACAGAAGGCTATAAAAAAGTGGATGTTAGCTTTAAGGACTTAGTATATGAAACTCTAAGTAGAAACGGATATCCCAATAGTGAAGCAAATAAAGACTCCTCGCTAAACGGTACTGGAGTAAGATCAAGCGGCTGGATAAGGGACACTTCGCAAGGAAATTTAACTGAGACAGGTGAAAATACTGACTTAGCTATTGATGGACAAGGTTACTTTGAAGTAATACTACCAGAGCTAAATGCTGACGGAAGCTTTAAAACTGCTTATACTAGAGGCGGCAGCTTTAACATAGATAAAGATGGCAGTCTAGTTGATAAAAACGGCAATAGGCTTAACATCAGTTTTTATGATAACATAACAGAGGAAGAGAGAAGATTTACAAAGGACAATTTTAAAATAGATGAGCATGGGACAATTTATAAATTAGATGGTGAGACCTCCGGAGCAATTGGAAGAATAAACTTATATAATGTGGTAGGTCAAGATTCCTTAAGGCCTATAGGAAATAGTCTTTATGTATTAAGTACACAGAATATTAACGGTATAGAGATGCCGCTAGAAAGACCATATGTTGTACAGGATTCAAGTCTCAGACAAGGCTTTTTAGAGCTTTCAAATGTTGACTTAACAAAGGAAATGACTGACATGATAATGACCCAAAGAGCTTTTGAACTGAGCTCTAAGGCTATGAGAACCGCCGATGAAATGTGGGGAATGGCTAACAACTTAAAAGGAAGATAGTTTTAAAGCAGTATTAGGCTTAAAGCACTTATGCTGCTTTTTTATTTTATGATCTTTTCATAAAGTATTAACATAACCTCATATATATAGTATAGATGTAATATTATTAGGAGGATTTCAATGGAAGATATGTACAATATGGGACGCTCAATGCAAATACATCCTTTTTATCCTATGATGAGTTGTCCGATGATGATTATGCAGCCAATGAATATAAATCAAATGATGATGTGTCAGATGCCAAATCATATGAATCATAACTTAAGCAATAATATATGTGGAACCACACCTATGGGGTGTCAAAACGCCTGCATTTGCGGGGGCGGACCTATGAGAAGCAATATTAATACTCCTTACTTGTTTCAAGTAGAAATGAGACATGTTTCCATGGAGGAGATAGAAGATTAATATTAAAAACGCGGGGGGCAATAATGGGAATAGGATACGTAATTGGATGTATGGTAAGCCTGCTGACCTGGAAGTTGGACAAACAATATTTATTTTATAAGGTTAATAAAACCATAACAAGATTTATAAATAGTAAGGTTCTGCTGCTCATAATTTATATTCTGTTTGTTGTGGCAGCATACGTTCTATTTAGTCAGCTGAAGTTTAGGGAGCTGAATAATTTTATTACAGCATTTCTAGTAATAGACATAAGTAATACTGAAAAGAAAAATTTAAGTCAAAGGGAAAAAGTAAGATTTTATGATTCCATATCTGTTATCTCAAGAGCTATGGTATGTGGCTTTATAGCTCCCTTAATGTTTGTAGTTGTCTTTGGAAATGCTTTTGGTATAGCTTATATGCTAATATACAATGTAAGCCTAGTAGCTTATGACCTAGATGTTTTTAAAATTATTTTTACAATCCTAACCATTTTTCCGGCACTTATTGCAGAAGCATTCTTGTACTTTGTATATCTTTGTAGAAATAAAAAATTTATGATTGATTTTAAAGGGGATTATTTTACAAATTTATTACTAAGACCTCTGTTAAATGTAGATATCCTAGGAGCCTATGTGGAGTCTGTTAACTTTTATTATCTTCACAGCTCTAAAAATACGGATTATCTAAAAAGCTATGGTGAGTACACAAAAAAAATAGATGAAGTATGCGTAAAGGATTATTTAAGCATTGGATATGGTATATGCTTAATAATATTTATTATATTTTTTGTGATGATAAAATAAGAAGTGGAAAATCCACTTCTTATTTTAATGAGGTTATTGCTGCAGTTAGTGGAGGAATAACCTGCTTTTTTCTTGAAAGTATTTCAGGAAGATATACGCTTGGACCGTGAAGCTTAACATTGAAGGCACGGGAAATCAGTTCTTTATCCTTACCAACAACATAAAGTTCAGAACCTCCTTTTAATATATCTGTAAGCATGAATACTAAAAGATTAAAGCTGTTTTCAAGAGCTTTTTTCTCCATTAGTGACAACATATCAGCCTTCATATCTGAAAAGCCTTCTAGATCCATAGTGCTAATTTGGGAAATTCCAATCTTTAGATTATTAAGTGTAAAAACTTTAAAGTCTTGATGGAATATCTCTTCTACTGTTCTATTACTTAAAGAGGTACCAGCCTTAAACATTTCTTTGGCGAAGCTGTCCACATCAATATTAGCTATTTCTGAAAGTCTCTTTAGCATATGCCTATCAACATTTGTTGAGGTAGGAGACTTAAATAGCAAGGTGTCAGATATAATAGCTGCACATAAAAGACCTGCTACTTTCTTAGACGGCCTTATGCCATTTTCAAAGAAAATAGATGCAACAATTGTGGACGTACTTCCAACCGGTTCGTTTCTGAAATATATTGGATTCCCGGTTTGTATATCTGCTATTCTATGATGGTCAATAATCTCTAGTACCTCTGCATCTTCAAGACCATGAACAGATTGGGTTTTCTCATTATGATCAACAAGGATAACTTTTTTTCTATTTTGGCTTATTAAATGGTAGCGAGAAATAGTTCCAACAACTTTGTTGTATTTATCAACTACAGGATAGCTTCTATATCGTGTTTCAAGCATAATATCCTTTATATCCTCAACAAAATCATCTGTATCAAAGCTGACGATATTATCTCTAGACATAACATAGCCTATAGGAATGCTCTGTGTTATTAGTCTTGAAGAAGTAAAGGAATCATAAGGGGTTGACAATATAGAACAGCCTGCTTTCTTTGCTAGTTCAACTATTTCATCGCTTGCACCATGATTCCCTGTGATAATCATTAAGGAGGCTCCCTTTTCAACAACTATCCTTTGAGTATCCTCTCTGTTGCCGCAAATAACAACATCGCCTGCTTCTAAAATGCTTTCTGTACTTTCAGGCGCCATTGCAGCCGTAATTATTTTTCCTCCAAGCTTAAGATTTTCATCATGCACGTATACATAGTTAGCTGAGAGAGTATCAGCTATATTTTCAAGCATCGTATTGCTTTTAGATAATATATCATTATCCCAAATATCCATAAAGCTTGAAAAAAGATTTGAAATTGTGGTTATACCAATTAATGTATCATTTTCATCTACAACTGGCAGAGTTTTTGAGTTATTCTTTTTCATTATGCTCCATGCCATCTTCAAAGATATATCAGGAGACACTGGAGCGACATTATCGATATGCAGGTCTGAAACCTGAACTTTAACCGTTTCAATGAATTTAGGCTCATCCACACCGAAATAATTTAATATGAACTGAGTCTCTCTGTTTATATCACCTAATCTAACGGGAATAGCCTTAAGACCGCCCACTTTATTTTTAAATTCCGCGTAGGCAATTGCAGCACATATAGAATCAGTATCCGGATTTTTATGTCCAGTTATATAAATAGCATCTTTCATTAGTTTCCTCCTTTTAGTCAGAAGCACTGAGCAATTAAGATTACTCGTTAAAATTCATTTAGAACTTTTGCCTCGAATAATTTCGTAGTATAGTTAATGTTTTTATTGTAAGGGTATTTAGTTTACTTGTAAATAGTTTGTCATATTTTCGATTAAATAAAACAGTTCATAACTTTGGACACACTTTCATATATTGTTAATGTGTAATTTAGCTCACAGGGCTTAAGGAGGGGTAAGATGATAAACAATGAGGCCTTAGTAAAGGGATTAACTAAAATTGAAGCGGAAAAAAGGCAGAAAACCTATGGCTTAAATCAACTAGAGAATAAAAAGAAAATTTCACCTGTTAAAATATTTTTTTCGCAGTTTAATGATTTTATAGTTTGGGTGCTTATTGCAGCTACTATCATATCAGGTGTAATGGGGGAAAAGGCAGACGCAATTACAATATTGATAATCGTAATTATGAATTCTATTTTAGGTTTTATTCAGGAATTTAAAACCGAAAAGTCTTTGGAGGCTCTTAAAAAGCTTGCAGCACCAACCTGTAAGGTTATAAGAGATGGAAAACTTCAGGTTGTTAATGCTGAATTTTTAGTACCAGGAGATTTGATCATACTTGAGAGTGGTGACAGAATACCTGCTGATTGTATTGCAGTTCAAGACAGCGTTGTTATGGTAGATGAATCCTTATTAACAGGAGAATCTATTGGTGTAAATAAAAGCAGCAGAGACAAAGAAAATAGTTTATTTATGGGAACTGTTGTTCTTACAGGGAAAACTATGGCTAGAGTCACTGAAACTGGCATGAAAACAGAAATGGGTAAGATTGCAAATATGCTGCAGGATATTGAAAATGAAAGATCTCCACTAAAGGATAAGTTAAATTCACTAGGGAAAATATTGGTTGTTCTTTGCATAGCTATTTGTACTATTGTAACTGTAATGGGCATATGGAGAGGAAAAGATGCATATGAAATGTTTTTGCTTGGAGTAAGCCTTGCAGTTGCAGCTATTCCTGAAGGGCTTGCGGCTATAGTCACAGTTGCTTTAGCCCTTGGAGTTTCGAGAATGCTTAAAAGAAAAGCATTAGTAAGAAAGCTTCCTGCTGTTGAGACTTTGGGGTGTACCTCGATTATATGCAGTGATAAGACAGGAACTCTTACTCAAAATAATATGACAGTAAAGACTATATATTTTAACGATAAAATATATAACATAGATAAGGATGGAGCTCCGGATAATAATCTCTTAAGAAAGAGCTTTACATATTGCAATGACTGTAGCTTCGACGAAAAAGAAAATCTTATACAAAAGAGTCTGTTTGGAGATCCTACTGAAACAGCCCTTATAAAGGTATTCTTTAAGGACACAAAAGGCTTTATTAATTTTCTTTCAAGAGGCACTAGAATCTATGATATTCCTTTTGATTCAGATAGAAAAATGATGTCAGTTGTCATCAGGGAAGGAAATAAGGATTACTGCTATGTAAAGGGTGCTCCTGAGAGGCTGCTTGAAAAATGTAAGTACATATTTATTGATGGTGAAGTAAAGCTATTAAATTCATATTATAAAAATAAAGTAAATGCTGCGGTAGAGTCAATGTCATTAAATGCGTTAAGATGTATTGGGGCTGCTTACAAGGACTCTGGGGTTGTAAAAAACAGCTCCTTGGAGAGAGATTTAATTTTCCTTGGGATTGCAGGAATAATCGATCCTCCACGCAGGGAAGTTAAAGATGCAGTTTTAAAGTGCAGGATTGCAGGAATAAGACCTGTAATGATTACCGGTGATCACAAGAACACCGCTTTTGCAATAGGCAGAGAGCTTGATATATGTAAGGATTCCACAGAAGTTATTACTGGAGAAGAATTGGATAAGCTTAGTGATAGGGAACTTGAAAGCAGGATTGGAAAGCTGAATGTTTTCGCCCGCGTCAGCCCAAATCACAAGCTTAGAATTGTTAAGCTCTTTAAAAAGAAAAATTATATTGTTGCTATGACTGGAGATGGAGTTAATGATGCTCCTGCTGTTAAGGAAGCAGATATTGGGGTATCTATGGGAATATCAGGCACAGATGTAACAAAAGAAGCATCTTCGATGATATTGCTAGATGACAACTTTGCTACTATAGTAGCAGCTGTAGAAGAAGGAAGAGTTATATATGACAATATAAGAAAGTTTATAAGATATCTATTGTCCTGTAATCTTGGAGAAGTGCTTACAATGTTTTTAGCTTCACTTATGTACTTGGATACACCGCTTTTACCTATACAAATACTTTTTGTAAATTTGGCAACTGATGGATTACCAGCAATTGCACTTGGGGTTGACCCTCCTGATAATGATATTATGTTCCAGAGGCCAAGGC
Organism: uncultured Clostridium sp.; assembly: GCA_964568335.1. Taxonomy (GTDB): domain Bacteria; phylum Bacillota; class Clostridia; order Clostridiales; family Clostridiaceae; genus Clostridium_AT. Next base: position 1,474 of record CAZMQY010000118.1, on the reverse strand, counting down.
CAAAAAATGAGCATATATTTGCTCGGGGGCTAAAGGAGAAAATTATTATAAGAGGAGCCTTAATCGGCATATGTACTGTGCTGGCATTCTTAGCAGGAAAATACTATGGTATGGGACTTAGCACCTGCAGAACCTTAGCTTTAGGAACTCTTATAATGTCTCAGTTGATTCACGTATTTGAATGCAGGTCGGAAAAGCATTCTATATTTGAAATAAATATCTTTACTAACTTATATCTTGTGGGAGCTGTACTTATTTCTATAACTATGCTTTGCTGCGTATTGTACATCCCATTTTTACAGGGAATATTTAAAACTGTTCCTTTAAACTTTGGACAATGGATGATAGTAATATTCCTTTCCGGCGTTATAGCTTTTGTTAACAGCTTCTATTTATATATGCACAAATAGAAAATGAGCAGGTATGTAGCCTGCTCATTTTACTTGAATCTTTGAACCTTTTGAACTCTTTGCACTTTCCCCTCGATAGGGACTAAATCCTTCTTTGTACTTAAATTTCTAATGTTCATTATGCTGATACCTTCCTTATCATCCTTGCCTTTTTTGCCTTTCAAGCCTTGAACAATTAAAAGGTTTCCCTGATTTACAGCAATGAAGGTAGGTTTTTTAAACCATTTATTTTTCTTATAAACACACTTAATCACAGATTTGCTTCTATCTGGCTTTACAATTAAAGTTGCCTTAAGCTTATGGAATATCCATAGTATTGTTTTTTCCTCAACTTTAACTGAAACTACGTTACCTTGAACTTGTGTCAGTCTATCACCATATCTCTTCAAGTAGGTATCAGTATAGTACTTTGCAAATTTTTCTTTAATACTCATATGTATGACTCCTTTTTAATCTTATTTATTTTATAATATGTATAGGCAGTAAAATATAACATATAATCTTATGTATAAATTGGACATTTTTACATACATTATATCACACTATTAAGGTATTTAAAATATTATTATTTCATTTATATTTTAGTTTTCCAAATCAACCTTAGAAGTATGAGTTTGTTCTTAATTTTTATTTTTCTTATTGTTTATAATAATCAGCAATTGCTTGTTACTTTTATTTTCTTAGTATAAAATACAATTGATTAGTAAATTATGATATTAAAGTATTAGGAGTGATATTAATGAGAAAAAATGAACTTGCAGGTATGATAGATCATACTTTATTAAAGCCAGAAGCAACGGAGGAGCAGATTAGAAGTATTTGCGAAGAGGCTCTAAAATATGGTTTTGCTTCAGTATGCATAAATCCAGGTCAAGTAGCCTTAGCAGCAAGCATACTTAAAGGAAGTGAAGTTAAGGTTTGTACAGTTATTGGATTTCCTTTAGGAGCAAATACAAGCAGCGTAAAGGCATTTGAAACCTCTGAGGCAATTAGAGAAGGTGCTCAGGAAGTTGATATGGTTATAAATGTTGGCAAGCTAAAGGACATAAAGTATGATTATGTTA
>CAZMQY010000117.1:0-10290 GCA_964568335.1 uncultured Clostridium sp. | reverse complement strand
AAGCTAATGCATATCTCTAATTATTATTGGAACACTAATCACGGTCTATTAGCCGATAAGCTAATAGAAAACTGCGACCACAGCAAGGTGTTTTTCTGCAATAGTGGTACTGAAGCTGTAGAAGGAGCTTTAAAGACAGCAAGAAAATATGGAAAGCTCAAGGGAAACGAAAATAAAAATGTTATACTTTATATGGATAATTCCTTCCATGGAAGAACAATAGGTGCGCTTTCAGTAACAGGGCAGCCAAAATACCAAAAGGAATTTATGCCTCTAATGACGGGAGTTAAAGAAGTAAGGTTTAATGACATAGAGGATTTAAGAAGGAATTTTGATGATAATGTTTGTGGAGTTATAATTGAGCCAATTCAAGGTGAGGGTGGAATAAATCCTGCTAATATAGATTTTCTAGAAGAAGCCAGGAAGCTTTGTGATGAATATGATGCCTTATTGATATTTGATGAAATACAATGCGGCATGGGAAGGCTTGGAAGCCTTTTTGCTTACAAAAAGTTCGGGGTAGTACCAGACGTAATTGCAATAGCCAAGGCTTTGGGGGGAGGCTTCCCAATTGGAGCTTTCATAACTAACCATAGAGCCACAAGTCTTGTACCTGGAGATCATGGCAGCACCTTTGGAGGTAATCCTTTAGGCAGTGCTGTAGCTTTAGCAGTGCTAAAAGAACTTGTTGATAATGGAATTGTTGCTTCTGTTGAAGAAAAAAGTGCTTATTTAAAAGAAAAGCTTAATACATTGAAGGATAAGCATAGCATAATAAAGGAAGTAAAAGGAATGGGACTTCTTATAGGAATGAGCGTGGAAAATCCTAAGGAGTTTATGAATGCCTGTTTTAGCAAAGGTCTGCTTGTTGTAACTGCAGGAAAAGATGTTATTAGATTGCTTCCTCCTCTTAATGTTACTTTAGAAGAAATTGACGAAGCGATTAAAGTTCTTGAGGAATCGATTAAAGAGATTAACAATTAGCAATAAATAATTAACAATTAAATGATGAAAATTCCTTGAGGGATTTTCTAAAATAAATATAAAGCTTAAAACTCCCCGCAAGGGGAGTTTTTTCAATAATTATTAATTGTAAATTTTAAATTGTTAATTATCCTCTCCAAATGTGCCACATTGCATTATTGGTTCCTCTAGCAAACACATCCGTTCTATTTAGTCCCCAAGATACTGCTGCAGGGTCTGAGGTAAGAGTTCCGCCAAGGTTTTGCCAGTCGCTCCAACGAGAGCCGTTCCAAGAACGGGTGATTAATTTATTGTTAGCACCTCTAGCAAAAACTTCTAATCTATTAGCCGCTCTAGAAGAAACGGCAGGAGCAGAGGTTATATTGCCACCAAGGTCTTCCCAGCTGCTCCAGCGAGAACCGTCCCACCACAAATGGAACAGACGATTGCCTTGACCGCGAGCAAATACATCTATCCTATTATTTCCCCAAGAAACAGCAGTAGGAGCAGAGGTTAGTACTCCACCGAGGCTTTCCCAATCGCTCCAGCGAGAACCGTCCCACCATTTATGCCAAAGGGCATTGTCGGTACCTCTAGCAAATGTGTCAAGTCTATTTGGTGCCCAAGAGGAAGCAGCAGGGGAGGAGGTTAGGCTGCCGCCAAGATCTTCCCATTGGCTCCAGCGGGAACCATTCCAGAATATATGCCACATAGCATTGTTTGTACCTCTGGCAAATACGTCAATTCTATTGTTTCCCCAAGAAACAGCAGCAGGAGCAGAAGTTAAGGTTCCGCCAAGATTTTGCCATGTACTCCATCTAGAGCCGTTCCAAAACATATGATATAAAGCGTGATTGCTACCGGCTGCAAAGGTATCAAGTCTGTTAGGAGCCCAGGATGAAGCACCAGGAGCGGTAACTAATACACCACCAAGGTCCTCCCATTGACTCCATCTATCACTTGGTGCAGGACCAGGCCCTGGAGCAGGAGGAGTACTCATATGTCTTAAGGTAAACTCTATTACATCTCTAAAGGTGCTGTTTATTACATTATTAGGTACCCCAGCATTACGAAGAGCGGTGAATATCCAAGCATAGCTTCTTCTAAAGCTGTTAAATATAGCATCTGTCCTTTGATTTATAGTACCGCTATGTTTTGAGGCATTGTCAATTGTGTAGGCTATAGCAATTCTAAAGTACATATTGACCACAGCGCTGCTTACTCCATGCCTTTGAAGGTTTCTGCTAAGTTGAGGCTGCTGCCTGTTAAGCATTACTAATATTCTGTTAACTTCACGCTGAGGAGCTCTGGCATTGTCTAAGTAATCATCAAAGTTGTAATTGTTATTATAGTTATCTAAGTTTCTCATAGGGTCATCCGAAAAAGGGCAAATTATGTCCCCGCTGCAATAAGGACAATAAAAAGATGTATTATTAAACATTAAAAGCCTCCTTGTATTTATTGCTATGTCTCCGGACTTTCATCAATTACAGTTTATGATAAAAATTAAAAAGTGTTACAAATAGGGACGGTTATCAATTATATTATGTTTTTCAAACATAATATAATTGATAACCGTCCCTATACTTTTGGTCAAAAGTAACTGATAATTGAGAGATATACTCTAAGTTTCGTCGGAGGAGGCGTTTATTTGTTCTTCTAGGAATTCTTCGGGAGGAGAGTTACTAACTTTTGAAGAAGTTGAGCTAGTTATCATTCGATTAAGCTTAGTCTTTAGTTCATTATTTTCATTTATTAAGAGCATTATTCGCTTTCGCTGTGCAATAATCTGGTTGGTTAAATATACATATAAAAAATAGCAGAAGACAAGCAGAAGTAAAAATACTATAAATGTAAACAAAAAGATCCCCTCTTTCATTCAAAAATGAGCGCTATAGTTTCCATGGCTTACAATGACATACTGCTCAGAAGAGCCTATTAAAACCTTTAATTCCTTTCAGTTAGAACGGAAGCTACTTGAGTTATTAATAATAGTATATTCAATAAACCTGTAAGGTTTACAAAAAAATAATCCTGTTATAGAACAGGATTAAGTAGTTAAGAGGCTAAGCCAACTTAAAGGCTTCAGCAAGCTTTAGTAAGCTCCTTATATTCATAAATAAAGTAGTCCGCATTTTTTAATATATCTTCTCTTTGGTGCTCTGAATAAATATCATATATAGCAACAACCTTCATGCCAGCAGACTTAGCACCCAGAACTGCAGGGAGTATGTCCTCAAATACTACACACTCACTAGGGTGCACCCCTAATTTTTTAGCAGAAAGCAGGTATATATCAGGGTGATTTTTTCCTCTTTCAACTTCAATTGTAGTAGTTATAGAGTCAAAATACTCAAATACGCCATTCTTCTTTAAAACTGCCTCCAAAAGTATGTGGGAATTGCTTGTAGCTAGTGCAAGCTTTATTCCTTTGGACCTTAAACACTCTAAATATTCCCTGGCCCCAGGCTTTAGTGTGACTGTATTTGAATATTCATAGTAAGCCATGTTATTCCATTCATCCATTATATCCTCTATAGTTTCACTTAACTTAAATCTTTCCTTGAAATACTTTGCTGTATCTATAAAGCTTAAGTGCTCAATGTGATCTCTTAAATCCAAAGGCACTTCAATTCCTCTTTTCTCTAGAAAATCTACATCAACCTTGCCCCAGATACCCATAGAATCTATTAATGTACCGTCTAAGTCGAAAATAGCTGCATTTATGTTATTTAGCATATTTAATCATCCTTTCGTCAGACTTTTTCATTTTTAAGTATAACATGAATGTTATAAAATATGAATAATACAATGCTGGTTTAATCGATAAAAAAACCCATCTATAGTAAATAGATAGGTATTAAAATAAGTTATTAATTTATGAAAAATCTCTTTCAAAGATTTCAACCCTTTCTAGGTGTTTAAAATCTTCAACAGAATTTATTCTATTCATTGTATCACTGTCAACAGCAACCTTTATATCGGAGTTATAGGCAAAATCATTAACTCTTTCTTTTCCTTCATCTCTTGGAATTATGGCCTTAGGTCCGCCCACACAGCCTCCGATGCAGCCCATGCCTTCAATAAAATTAGCATGTATAATTCCCTCCTTAGCATCGCTAAGCATTTTCTTGCATTCCACAACACCATTTGCTTGAGTGGTAGTAAGCATATTAAATTTTTCTGGGAAAATCCTTTCTATAGCATCACTGACAGCCTTGGATACACCTCCAGTCCTAGCATAAAGCCTTCCGCCCATGGAGGCGTATTCTGTAGAGTAATCCTCAGGCATATCAGCAGGATTTATATCTAGAGCTTTAAATATATCCATAAGTTCTGCAAAGGTTAGAACATAGTCAATATCTCCAAGCAAATCCTTTTCCTTTGCCTCAGCTTTTTTAGCAATGCAGGGACCTATGAACACAACCTTGCAGTGAGGATTAAGTGCCTTCATAACTCTTCCTGCAGCAATCATGGGAGACACTGATGGAGATACATGCTTAACCAGGTCACTGTATACTCTTTTTAGCATGGCAACCCACATAGGGCAGCAGCAGGAAGTTATCATAAAGTCCTCTTCAGTTTGTACATGCTCATCAAACTCTACAGCTTCTTTAAGAGTAAGCATATCAGCGAAAAAGGCTACCTCAACCATTTCGGTAAAGCCCATGCTTTTAAAAGCGCTTCTAAGCTGATATAGGGATACTTCAGGGCCAAATTGTCCTGTTATAGCAGGAGCAACAGCTGCAATAACAGGTGCTTTTTCTTTTAATAGATTAGCAAAAGGGATAAACTCTATCTTATCCAATATAGAGCCAGTGGGGCAGGCTTCCACACAAAAGCCACAGTCAGTGCACTTTTCTTCATCAATGGAGGAAGTGCGTTTGTTCTCATCGATAAATATAGCATCAAAGGGACAGGAACGCTGACACATGGTTGTTCCTTCAATATCAGCACAATCCATGGAACAAATTTTAACCTTGTTAACTATCTTATGATTAATTTTGTATTCTTCAATAGCTTTTTTTAAATCCTCAATATAGTTGTCAGTAAAATCTAATTGAACACCGCAGAGAGAAGAAATGACTCTAGCTAAATCTTCTTTATTAACATCTGGATCAGAAAGAATGCTCTGAAGCTTTGCTTCAAAGCCGCCTTTATAATAAACTTGAACAAGCTCCTTAAATAAATCGCTATACTTAGCCTTCAAATTATCATCTCCTTAATAAATAGGATCTTTTCAATATACTAGTATATTTTGTGAAAATAGTATCTTTTTATACAAAAAAACGAACCTTACGGTTCGCATATATTATTTTGTAACAAACTTAGTAGCGGAACAAATTCAACCTTATCCATATAACAATTATTAGGGCATGCATCTACGCAAAAACCGCAATCGATGCACCTATCCTTGACCATGATAGTAGTGTGATTATTATCATCTACAACTATAGCATCAAAATGACAGGCTTTTTGGCAGTTGGTTTTACCTTCAGACACTAAGCATGACATGCTGCAGGTCTTAACTTTTGAAACTACCTTATATTTTGAGCTATAATTTTTAATAGCCTTTTCAAGCTCACAAACATAAGCTTCTGTACTAGAATAATTTATTTCCACACCGCAAAGAACTGATATAGTTCGAGCTAAAAGCTCCTTGTTATTCTCGTTTTCCTGTAACAAGCTGGTCACTTTTTCTTTGAAATCATTATCTCGATAAGACTTTACAATAGCTTTAAACAAATCATTCTTAGTCATAGGGTCAGCTCCTTTTGTTTGTTTAGATTTGTAGTTGAACTTGGCTACCTTTATATTATACCATAACGTTTACATAAATTCTTTTAATTTTGAAAATACTGTTAAGTAGAGATAAAAACATTTTGGATAAAAAAATAAAAAATGTAAATAATAAAATTAAGTATAGAATTTAGAGGCTAAAGTCCTAAGTAAATTTTAACGAAAGGTTTGCGAGCGAAGCGAGTGGTTTAAACTACTAAGTGCTTCCGACTATAAGGAGGTAAAAGTCCTAAATGGACTTTTACGGGCAGTTTGCGAGTGAAACGAGCAAGTTCAAACTGCCCGGTGCTTCCGACTATAAGGAGGAAAACTATGACAACATTGCTTTTAGTTATGATGGGAGGAACTATTGGATTCTTTACAGCGGCATTATGCAAAGCAGCAGGTAGAGCAGACAGGGAAATGGAAATACTTGAGGAGCAGGAAAATAGAATTGCGGATGGTATTGCTTTGAAAACTCAAAAATCACCAGATTTAGTTCAAGAAAGCATAGAATTAGAAAAGGAAACCTTTATATAATATTTGGATGGCAAGACATTTTTATTGATTTTATGAAGTGCTTCACTCGGATAAGATGCCGCCAATAGCAGCATTATAATAATGTGATGGTTAAGTTTTAATAGTGGTCTAATTAATAATGGCCACTGACACTCATTATTAAAGCTACTATGAGGAGGACATTTTTATGAAAAATCGTGAAGGCTTAATTCCAACAGTATTAGGAGCAGCAGTAACAGCTACTGCAACAGCAGCAGCGGCTACAAAATATAAATCTAAGGATACAGCATCAATGCTAGCTGCAGGTATAGCAGGGTTTGGTCTTGCTCATATAGTTCTTGGTGCAATAGATTTAGTAGAACATAGAAGATAATATAAGAGCAGCATACATAAACTATACAATTTAGTATAATTTATGTATGTTCTTTTAATTTTAAAGGAATTATGCATTTTTTGTAGAATTTTATAATAAACAAATAAGAGTAAGCTGCCAGGCAGCTTGAATTAATTTTACTCAGCAAAATTGTGAGGGGGAAAAAATGGATACAATGGATTTATTAAAAAATCGTATGTCGCTTAGAAAATATGCAGACGAACCTGTTACTAAGGAGCACTTGGATATTATCATTGAAGGGGCTATGAGAGCACCCACAGCAGGAAACATGATGCTTTATTCAATATTAGTAATTAAGGATGAAGAGAAAAAGAAAATATTGAGCAAAACTTGTGATAATCAGCCCTTCATAGCTTCAGCTCCGGTAGTTTTAATTTTTCTTGCAGACATGCAGAGATGGTTTGATTATTATAATCACTGCAATGTTAAGGAGTATTGTGAGAAAAAAGGTTTAGAGTTTAATGCACCAGACGAAGGGGATTTGATGTTGGCTATTGCTGATGCTGTTGTGGCAGCCCAAAATGCTGTAATAGCTGGCGAGGCATTAAATATTGGTTCCTGTTATATTGGTGACATAATAGAGAACTGGGAGGTACATAGAGATTTATTAAAGCTTCCTGAGTGGGTTTTTCCAGCAGCCATGCTGTGTATGGGATATTATCCTGAGGAGCAGAAGAGAATAATACGTCCTAGATTTGATAGAGAGTATATTGTATTTGATGATGAGTATAAACGTCTTTCTGAGGAAGATTTTAAAGATATGTTTATTGAAAGAGAAAAAATACTGTCACCGGATAATAAGGCAGGAGCAGAAAATCTTGGACAATTCATGTATGCAAGAAAAACTGGAGCAGATTTCTCTATAGAGATGACACGTTCTGTTAGGGAAATGCTTAAAAACTGGAGAGGCAGTAAGTTGTAATATAGAAAATTAAGCTCAAGGCACAGCCTTGGGCTTTTTTTCATAAAGTATAGTAGCAACTCATATTGGAGGAAAAGCTATGATACTTGAAACGGCAGCAGTTATTGGAATGGTTACGGTAATCGTTATAGCAGCTTGCTTTAAGGCTACGGGCATATATTTAAAGGCAAATGGTGTGGATACAAAAGACAACATTAAAAGTCGCTGAACTGGTCTATGAATAAAACAAGTGTAATTTACTTATAATGATGATGTTAATATTTTAAAAGCATAATGGAGGTACTTTAATGAGCACTAGAAAAAATGAGGACAAACAAGACTTGGCTGCTGTAATAAGTAATATGATAGATGAAGGCTCTGAGGGTGTAACAACCCTTAGTGGCGATCCAGAAGCTAAATATGAGTCTATAGCTGAAAAGGAACCAGGCAAGAACAATGAGAAAGTTAACAGAAAGTTATTATAAAATCAATAGTTAATTAATAGTTATTATTTATAATAATAGTTAAGAAACACCCCCTAACCCAAATACCTTCCAAGACATATGCAGCTGGATTAAATAATCCAGCTGCTTTTTTGTACATTAATATTTTCAGTTTTGGGTAAAATAAGTGAATAGAAGGGAGAGTTAAAGTCTAAACGGACTTTAGCGGTTAACTTACCAATTAAATGAGCGCTCTTAGGTTATCTAGAATTTTCATTGAAAGGAGAAGGAAAATGAGATTAAGACATAGACGCAGAGCTAGAAACATAGCTATAGGAGGTGTGATTGCAGCTGCTACAGCAGGTGCAGCCACCTACGCGATTTACAAGTATATGGAAAGAAAAAATAAAAATAAGGACACAGATATATGCCAGGCTCAAAAGGAAAAGCTTGTTGAAAGTGCCAACGATGCTCTTATAAATAAGATTGGAGCAACTAATGCTGAGGTAGAGGAAGCTAAGCTTCTACATATGACAGCCTATGATTTGGCAAAAGATAAGGGATTTAGCGAAGAACAGCTTAAGATGTTTATAAATCAGGAAAGGGTTAGACCAATTGATGAGCTTATTCTTAATAGAAAAATAAGCAATGAGGTAGGAGAACAGGTTAAAGAAAAAATAAAAGATCACACAAACTCATGGGATGGAGAACTCTGCTGATATAAAAAAGCGTTCTTGGGAGACATATCCCTAAGGACGCTTTTTATTAAATATTCTTTGGTTCTCCAGGCTTGCCTAAGACATAAATATTTATACGATCATCAAATTCCAATGAAAAAGTGCCAGTATAAATATTTAAAAGCTTCCAGCCGCTTTCAAGCAATTCATTAGCTTCAGTTTGGCTGTGAGTTTCCTGAACCTTAGATATTCCAAGTAAATCTTCGTTAATCATGGCTGCAACTCCTTTTATTTTATTTAGAAATAGCTTTTGCATTTTAAAATAAATTATGTTACTCATATTAGCAAATTGTACAAGGAATAGATGCAGAAAGGCTAGGGAATTATAATATAGAAACAACATATTGGTTAAAAGGAGTGTTCTATATGACCAAAGAAAAGAAAAGTAAAACAAAAATAAAGCAGCCTAGCAATGTTCAAGATAAACATAACAAAAATAGAAAAAATGACAAAGAGGATTAGGGATTAAATGGATTTGAAGAGGCAATTTGCCCAAATAACTACAATGGAGGAAGGTAAAAATATGATAAGAGAAATAATTGGAGCAAAAACAGTATCCTCAATGCTTATGCCTAGGAGGAGAAAAAGAAAAATGATGATGCCCAGCATGGGTGCTATGGGAATATTAGCTGGAGCAGGAATAGCCTACATGGCTATAAGAAAAAATAAGAAAAATCAGGATGATGTTCTAGAAGAATAGTTGTCTATAAGGAACTTGGCTATAAGCTGAGTTCCTTTTGCTTTACAAAATAAAATAATGTAAAATGAAGATTAGAGTAAATACATATTTTAGAACTAAAGAATATAGGAGAGAAAGCAATGAAAAATTTATTGTTAAGCGAGGAGATAAAGTTAAGTTCAATTAAAGAAAGCGATATAGATGCTATAGTGGAGTGGTTTGATGATTATGAATTTCTTACATATTTTGATATGCTTCCAGCCATTCCGCAAATAAAAGAGCAGGTCAATGAAACCTTGGAATACTTTACAAAGCCGCAGAACAGGATAATATTTGCCATAAGGCATATAGCTTCGAAAAAAATAATAGGTATTACAGGACTTGATGATATACAATGGAATAATGGAACAGCAACCTTGTTCATAGGAATAGGGGATAAAGAACATACAGGCAAGGGCTATGGAAAGGAAGCATTGAAAATGCTTATAAATTTTGGCTTTTATGAGTTGAATCTTCACAGACTTCAGCTAAGCGTTATAGCTTACAATGAAAGAGCTATAGGGCTTTATGAAGGCATAGGCTTTGTGAAAGAGGGTGCCTATAGGGAATTTATAAATAGAGGTGGAAGACGAGTAGATTTAAATTTGTACGGATTACTAAAACGGGAGTGGGAATTAAAATAAAAAAAGACTAAAAAGCAGTTGTCTTTTTAGTCCTGGTCGGGGTAACAGGACTTGAACCTGCGACCTCATGCTCCCAAAGCACGCGCGCTCCCATCTGCGCTACACCCCGATGTATATTACAATATTATACATTTATTATATATAAATCAAATTATAAATTCAATATGTAAAAACAAAAAGGAGCTATCTTGC
>CAZMQY010000116.1:0-10361 GCA_964568335.1 uncultured Clostridium sp. | reverse complement strand
TTCATTTATGTTAGCGGGTAAAATGGGCTGGATTCAGGGAGACGGAAATGCTATAGGACTGACAGGTACAAAGCTTATAGTTGCGGTAGTTATAAACTTTATTTTAGGTGCACTAATGACAGCTGGAATAGGATTATATGCACCATGTATGGCACTAGTATTTGCGCTTGGCATGTCACCCAAAGTTGCTTTTCCGATAATGATGGGTTCTTGTGCATTTTTAATGCCTCCAGCTTCTGCGAAATTTATTAAAGAAAAGGCCTATAATAGAAAAGCAGCAGTAGGAATGGCTATACCAGGAGCTATAGGAACGTTAATTGCTGCACTTGTAGTTAAATCACTGCCAATTGATGCATTAAGATGGGTAGTTATTGCCGTTGTAATTTATACTTCAGTAGCTATGTTAAGATCCTCTGTAAAAAGCAAACAGGAAGTTAAAAATACCAAAGCTGCAGAGGTATAAAAGATAAATATGTAATGAATAAGAGAACGTCCATAAATTTGTTTAAAATTAAATAGACAAGACTAAATTTATTTAGAAAAGTATCTAGATTTGATTTACACAAATCTAGATACTTTTCTATACATCATATTTTATATTGTTTTTAAGGGGAAAACCTTCATTCAATTGTTCATCATTCAATGTTAATTAATTTTTAGCATTTCCACTTAAATATTAAAATTCCAGCAATCATTACCACTACGCCAATGATTTTTGTTGTTCCAAAGGTAAGCTTTGTAGAATCAAATAATCCAAAAGCATCAATTAATGCTGCTGCGGTGAGTTGAGCTACAAGAATTATAGTTATTGAGCAGGTTGGTCCGAGAGCTTTTATTCCCATCATAACTGTGATTATTATCACTACTCCAAGAGCTCCACCCAGTAAGTATAATTTGTTTGCATCTTTTATGTTTTTAAAGCTTCCACTGCCTACTATAAAGAAGGCAATAAGGCTTAATATAAGACCAGTTCCCTGAACAATTACGTTGGTTTCCCAAGTGCCAATTTTATCTCCAAGCCTTGTATTAAAAACTCCTTGAAGGCTCATGGCTACACCTGCTACTATGGAAAGAATCACGCCTAACATAAAAAAATCACCTTCCAAGCATTTATTTTGTAAAGCTTAAAGATTTTAGCCTGTTATCTTATTTTGTTCAAAAACAAAAGATTTTATTTGCTTAATCTTAAAGCTTAAATTTATAGCTTGAAGGTGAGTCAACATATTCTATTTAATTATGCGGTATATAGTTTATTGTTTCCGTTTAGTATATCATCTTCTGTAAAGCCGAACATTAAGCCTAGGCTTAAAAGGGCCTCCATTAAGGTTATGTAATTATCCTTAGAAGAGCATACCATAAAGTCATTTAAATCAATAAACATGTTTAAAAATTGATCCGTTAGTTCATATTCAACTTCTTTAACCTCAAATTCAGTTTCAGTAAAACCTTTTTCAATACCTACGCTAAACGTTATATAGATACAGTCTATATATTTTTCTAAAAGCCTTCTTTTCATTGTTAACTTCTTAGTTACCCAAAACTTAAAGCATTGAGTTTCGCTTGCCAATTCGCCAATTTTAACTTGAAGTGCTAATATCTTTTGCGTAAGCAGTGATTTTTCTTGTACGTCTAGTCTATCCTGCATCTCATTATCAAGCTTTCTTTGAAACTCATATAGTTTTTCTAAGTTCATATAAAGAACCGCCTTTCCTCTTAGCAGATATTGTACAAATAAGCTTTATATAAATATCAATGTAAACCATCGATTTAACCTTCGAAAATTGTAGAAGCATCAATATATTTCTCGATTAAATGGCAATTTATTAATTGAATTTATATAAATCCCTTTCTATTTTACATAAAATCAATAAAATTTGAAAGTTGTGAAAAAGTTTACACTAAAAAATATTTTTTATTTTTTTAAAATGTTTAGATTTATGTGATTTTATGGCAATAGCTCTTGCAATTAATGTAAAATAATGAAAGTCCCCCTTTAATTTTCAGTAAAGGAGGACTTCGCATTTATCCTTGTGTTTTTTGCTGCATGTATTTTTTAGCTTGTTCCCTTTCTTCTATGAGATGCTCTAGGAGATAATGAAATTCCCAATTTATTGATGTTGGGGTTGAAACAGCTAGTATTGGCTTAATATTTTTATTTACACGTATGGCTTTTATTGCAGCGTCTAACTCGTTATCTGTAAAGTTGTTAAAAATAATAACTTTTTCATTTGGTAATTGTTTGTCGTATGTATCTAGCAAGGGACCATCAATAATGTCTTTAAGTCTCATGTTGGCCATATTTTGCTTAATGACCTTATAGCCAGGAAGCGCAAGCTCTTTTATCATATTATCAAGAAATACTCTTTCTTCTTCCTCAAAGCCATACACAAGCATTACTTTATTATTATCCAAAACCATTTCTCCCTTCCTTTAAGAAATTGAAGTTACATTTTCTCTGGTTCTTCGTATTCAACTCCGAAGGTGTCTACTGTAACTTCCTCCATTACTTGATCTTCGTAAGGTTTATCTCTGAAATCTCTCTTAACGCTAACTATTTGTTTAGCTACATCTGTTCCGTCAATCAATTTTCCAAAGGAGGCGTATTGTCCATCAAGGTGTGGAGCATCTGCAACCATTATAAAAAATTGGCTGCCAGCTGAATTAGGGCTTGATGATCTTGCCATAGATAAAACCCCTGCTGAATGCTTTAATTCATTTTTAAATCCATTAGAGGAGAACTCCCCTTTTATTGAATATCCAGGGCCGCCTATTCCCATACCTTCTGGATCACCGCCTTGAATCATAAATCCAGGAATTACTCTGTGGAATATTACTCCGTTATAAAATCCTTTGCTTACAAGACTTATAAAGTTTTTTACAGTGTTCGGAGCTATTTCTGGATATAATTCCGCTTTCATAACCCCGCCATCTTTCATTTTAAAGGTAACAATTGGATTCGCCATAGTTAAATCTCCTTTGTTTATATATATTTTGTTGTAAAGTAACTATTTAGTAGTTATTACCATGATGAATTTAATTATACAATATTTAGCCAAAAAGGTGAAGAACCCCATGAGATTCTCTCATAGGGTATATAGAGGATTTAGTTAAAATTCTTCTACACTCCAGTCGATGCTTAATGCAACTTCGCTAATAGTATTTTCGGTTTCTATTACAAGACTGCCTCCCGGAAGAAGTATAGCATAATTACTTATAAATAGGTTGTCTGTGTCTTTTATCGTATCTAACTCCATATGATCTGATTTAGGTTGAAAGTTAAGCTTGTGTGTTACTTGCAGTGAAGTCTTCTCCTTTAAGGCTGTGGCAGGTTCCAAGTCATCACTGGATAAAAGTTTTATTGCATTACCGTCCTTTACCTCAAAACGAAGGTTATACAGAGTATATATGCAGTTGCTATCCTTTGGATTATAAACTGCTAGGTAGTTAAAGGGTAACTCGTCCTTTATTTTTACATTAGATATGTTATATGGTTCCATAAAACTTCTGTACATTTGGTGCAATCTTTCTTCTGCGTACTTTTTTAGCCAAAACACCTTCATTTTTATCACCTTATTTCTATTGTAATTATAATTTAATGTATTCAAAGTGCATAAAATATGTTCATACAGAATATAATTTTAGGTAAAAAAATAAGCCCTGACAGGGCTATTTAATATATAAGAATGCACTGGCTGCAAAGTTAGCAAAAAACACAGCTATCAGATTATATAGTATATGCTGTATGCTCCATATAGTAATATCCTTGGTTTTGATATACATTTTAAGAGGAATTATAAATATAAGAAGTTGTGAGATTATAAAAAGTAGGATATTATGCTGAGGCACTGGCATAAAGCTTCCCCAGAAGAACATATGAATCAAGCCTACATATACAAAAGCTGCAATATATCCATTTAACCGTATCCTTGAACCCGCCAAATCAAATATATTTACCCAAACTAAATGCTCAAAGCTGCCGTTTAAAATTGCAAATAAAAAAGCATTTAATATTAATTCCTTTACAGGTACTGACGAAGTAGCTGAACCGCTTATATATAAATAAGCACATAGAGCCGTGGCTAATGTTAAAAACAATAACTCCTTCTTTACTTTACTAAATTGAGGTTTAAAAAATGGCAGTTTTTTTTCGAAGGATAATCTTAGAAGAATTCCGCAAACTCCCCAATAAATTAGTGCAGAGATTATTGGAGACTTAGTTATGTCCATTATGCCTTTAGCTGTAAATGGGAAAAAAACAGCAATAAACCAACCGATATATTGTTTTAGCTTTATATTTTGTTTTAAAGGATTCATAGTGTAATTTTGCACAAACTCGTCCACCTTTCTTATTGCTTGGTATATTATACTACTACCACATATATAAGAGAACAAAAAATTGAAAGACCTCAGAGGTCTTTCCTACCTTTAATATTCTAATAGTCTATAACTGAGTCTTATAATTTCTTCGTTATTTAAAGAATTTATAATTTCTACTGAGCCTTTATTCTTTTGACTATTCAAAGCATTCATCTTAGCCAATTGTCTCTTTAATTGCTTCACAGTTCCAAGGCTTCCATCTATAATTTCTGCTCCTTTAGGTAGAACCTTAGAAAGCTCATTCTTTATAAAAGGATAGTGAGTGCAGCCTAGCACTGCAGAGCTTATATCGCCGTTTAAGTAAGGTTTAAGCTTGTTTCTAAGATAGGAATTTACTGTGTCGCCTTCTACTATCCCGTTTTCTATTAGTTCTACTAACCCAGCACAAGGTAAGGGAACTATTTCAGCTCTATCCTCATAGCTTTTCATCAAATTGTTGAATTTTGCCTCAACCAGTGTCATCGGAGTTGCCATTATCAAAATACTGCCTTTTCTGTCAAGCCCCACTGCCGGCTTTAATGCTGGCTCAATACCTATGATAGGAACTGAACAGAAACTGCTTCTTAAATCCTCTATAGCAGCACTAGTTGCAGTGTTGCAGGCGATAACTATAGCCTTAACACCCTTTGAAAGCAAAAAATCTACGGCACTAAAGGTAAGCGCTTTAACCTCATCAACCCTTTTGGTCCCATAGGGAGCATTTTTAGAATCTCCAAAATATATATAGTTTTCATTGGGAAGCAAGCTAACAGCTTCTTTCAATACACTTATACCGCCAACACCGGAATCGAAAAAACCGATGGGTTTACTTTTTATTTCCAATAAGTCTTCCATAATGTTCACCCCAATAAAAATATACGGGAAATGTGTAAATTGCCACGTAAAAGAATTTTTAATTATTCATTCATATATTATACTCCAAATCTAGTGGTTTGTGTATAACAAATAAGCATACTAAGGTTTCTTGAAATTGACGGAAAAAAATCTCTGAAAAAAAATTCCGCATGAAATTATTAATTTATAAACTTTCAATTTTTACATTGACAGCCTTATACCACTATAATAAAATCTTAACATGGATTTAATGTATAATATTGTACAAAATAATTTATAAGTTAATATAGTACTATAATTAAAGAAATATGCACAATATGATATTAAAAGGAGGTAAGAATATGCATAAGGAATTAATCTATATTGTTCCAAAAGAAGAACACTCTGAAGAAAGTCTAAAAAAATTACTTGCAAAACACCCGGAAATTAAATTTGTATCACTGGTAGGTATCGATCTGGCAGGAAACGATACTGATGAGAAAATCCCCGTTAAACTTTTCTTAGATGACATCTCTACATTTCTAAACGGAGCGGTTCAAACCGATGGCTCCTCTGTTGCTCTCCCTGGAATAGCAAGCTTAAACAACGCAAAAATAGATATAGTGGCAGACCTTGAGGTTAATTGGTTCATAGATTACAACTATGAGTTTATTGACGAGGAAACTCAAAAACCAGTTGGAACTCTTAGGATACCAAGCTTTTTATTCCACGAAAGTAAAGCAGTGGATTCAAGATGCATTTTAAAGAATTCTATCAATTTTTTTAAAGAAACTTTATTGGGGTTATTTAAAAAATACCCTGCAAGTCTAGATGCTTATGGAATTAAGTATGAAGAAATCGAAGACCTAGTGCCTACCTCTGCTACAGAGCTTGAATTTTGGGTTAAGACCCCTGATGAAATAGCTATTGTTGAAGAACTTTCTACTTCCCAAGTGCTACATGAACAATATTGGACAAGAACAAAGGGAGCTGTTCGTACAGCCATGGAGCAGAGTTTAATTCTTATGGAACAGTATGGTCTTGAGCCAGAGATGGGACATAAGGAAGTTGGTGGAGTTAAAGCTAAGATGGATGAATCGGGAAAGCTTACTCATATCATGGAGCAGCTTGAAATTGACTGGAAGTATTCTACTTCAATTCAAGCAGCAGACAATGAACTTTTAGCAAGAACTATAATTAAAGAAACCTTCAGAAGAAACGGATTGGATGTGACTTTTCTTGCAAAGCCTATTGACGGGGTAGCGGGAAGCGGAGAGCATACACACATAGGCATGGCACTTAAACTTAAAAATGGAAAGAGAGTAAATTTATTTACTGCAACCAAGGAACATTTTATGAGTGCTATAGGTTATGCTTCAGTAATGGGTATTCTAAAAAATTATGAAGTAATAAATCCATTTGTATCTGCAACTAATGATTCTCTAAGAAGATTAAAACCAGGTTTTGAGGCGCCTGTATGCATAGTGACTTCTTTAGGCCACAGTGTAGATATGCCGTCAAGAAATAGAACCATACTAATAGGTTTAATAAGAGATGTTGAAAATCCATTGGCAACAAGATTCGAGCTTAGAGCTCCAAACCCACACACAAACACTTATCTATGCTTAACTACCTTATATATGTCTATGATGGATGGAATTAAATATGCATTAGAAAATGGAAAAAGTGAAGACGAACTTCTAGCTGAACTTTCCAAGAAGCCTGGGGAAGAAGCTCAATATTTAGAAAAAAGCAGAGCTTACAGAAGTGAAGAAGATGTATTTGAGTATTTTACCAGTGAGGAAAGAGAAAGATTCTTCGGCAAGGCTCCCTCAACGGTTCATGAAAACCTAATAGCTTTTGACAAGTATCCAGAGAAGTTGAAGGCTCTAAAGGCTGGAGATGTGCTAAATGATAAACTTATAAACAGCTTTAGACTTGCAGCTATTGAGAGATGGCTTACAGAGGTTAGCGGCAGAATTATTGTAAACTACAGCGAAGAAATAAGAAACTATAAGATGCTTCACTCCCTTGACAAGGCTCTTGACCTTGATGTATCTAACTGGATGGCTATTAATAATTTAAGGTACTATATAATGAAGGACTCTTATACTACAAAGAGCTTGTTTACAAGAATAAAGGAAGCTATAGAAGATAGAAATTATGATTTGGTTTCAACTCTTCAGCTAGAGCTTGATGATAGAATGAGAGAGCTTAGAGAGCGTTATACAAATTATAAAAAGAATTTATTAGATATATAAGAAAAGGTGCGGCGTAAGCTGCACCTTTTTTATGCCCTCAATAATTTATAAATGTTGAGTTTTAGAAGGTGCATATGCTTAGAACTTGCACGTTCTAAACATATTTATATGTTTTTATGTTGATATATTTTTATATTATCCTATTATTAGTAGTATCTCTTTGCTGTGTATGTTGTAGAGATGGTAGAAATGTTACATTAAAAGATATTTTTTAATTATCACAAATATATTTTGAACCTGATTGCAGAATTTTACATCATTAATTATAGGTGAACAAAATGGCAGTACTATTTTACAGGGGGATTGAAACACTTGGTGGATAGTTTTAATAAACAAGATTAAAAAGGGTGATAAGTATGCCTTTAGAGCTTTATTTAATAGTTATAAGCAAAAGGTGTATAAAACAGCCTGCTTCATAATGAGAGACCCTCAACAGGCGGAGGATATACTCCAAGAGACTTTTTTACAAGTTTATTTAAAAATAAATAAGCTTTCAAAATCTGAGGCTTTTGAAAGCTGGCTTTATAGGATAACGGTAAATCTGTGCTATGAGGCTATCAGAGAGAAGGGTAAAAAAGAAATTAGCTATATGGATGAGGAACTTGCTATAGACAGCAGCCTATTTATGACAGAAATTAATATGCCTGAGGATATAGCACTTAAGAAAGAGCTTTATAAGCTTTTACACGACAATATATTTTCGCTGAGAGTAAAACATAGGGTGGTGGTTATATTACACTATTTTAATGAATTTAGTATTAGTGAGATTGCTGACATTATGAATTGTTCTGAGGGAACTGTTAAATCCAGATTATTTTACGCAAGAAAAATTCTTAAAGAAGCACTGAGTGAAGTTAATAATGATTTTATAAGCCATAATGGGGAGTGTGTATTATGAATCTAGATGAGATGATAAAGGAAGTCCTGGATAGTAAAGCTAGAAAGCTAGATGTTTCAGTTGAGAGGTGCGATGATATTATACGTTATATTGAGACACAGGGAGATATAAAGAAGAATAAACTTATTAATAAGTTTTCTAATTGCTTTATAACAATAGTAGAAAGAATTAAGTTTAAAAATATAATTGAATTTGCAGTAGTCATTTTTATATTCTTCGCTTTGCCATCGATAATTACAAGTATTAAAGATAATGGAGATAAAAGTATTTTGGGGGAAAATACCAATGTTTCAGCTTATAAATATGACTTTGCAGATGAATTAGAAGGTTTAATAGAGCATAGGATAGATGTATTTGATGTTTTTAGTATGCAAGATTCAGTGAAAAAAACGAAGACAGAAGTTTATGAGAGTATGGATGAAATTAAAGAAAAGGCACCTTTTTCTGTAGAAATTCCTAATTATATTCCAGAAGGCTATAAGCTTTCACGAAATATAATGGAAATTAGATATAATTATCTTTTTAAGTCTCATAGTGTTGCATTATTTTATGAAAATAAGTCTAATAAGAGACAACTCAATATTCTAGAATCTATTGATATCGGCAGAACAAATGCACTTACAGCTGATTTTGAAAAAATAAAAATAAATAATATGGATGTTTGGATTTCTGAAATAACCCCATTAAAGCCTTATCCACAAATTATATTTTGGCAAAATGATACTTGTTTTAGAGTTTATAGCGATGCTTTAAGCAATGATGAATTAATTAAAATTGTTAGTTCCTTTAATTTTACAAAGGCTGATAAGAAAGCTAAAGAAACTTTAAAATACATTGATGATATAGATGAAATCAAAAACAATGTACCTTTTAAAATGGAATACCCTAAATATATCCCTGAAGGATTTAAGCAGTTTAGACCTATGCTAACTATAAAAACTGTAGATAAAGATTCGTTGTATATTTTAGATCTACACTACGCCCGTGGTGATGAAGACTTAATGAAAATAACACAAGTTAATGAAACAACAAGACCTCTGGATATATTAAATAAGTCTAAAAAGATAAGCCTAGATGGAATTGATGCTTGGATATATGAAACGAAAGGAATCAAAAAAAATATTGTGCAGATAATGTTTTGGAAAGATGGAAAATTCTTTAATGTTTCTGGGCTTAAGGAGAATGAACAAGAACTTGTTAAGGTGGCGAAATCTTTTTTGCAATAAATTAATAAGTGTCCGCTATGATAGCCGATAGATTGCTGAAGTTTTCAATAAAAATATGAAGTGAAAAAATACGAAGCATTTTACCACTATCCTCATATACTAAAACTATAACAAGTTTTAGGAGTTGAATATAATGCCTTTAAAGGATAGCTTGTCAAAGATAGGCAAGTATATAGAGGATGGAGTTTCCAATGTAGCTTATAAGTCTGAGAACCTAATTGAAGTTTCGAAGCTCAATATGGCTATATCCTCGGAGGAAAAAATGGTAGAGGATATTTATAAGAAAATAGGGGAAAAGGTTTATAAGGATTATAAGGAAAAGAAAATAAGCGATAAGAGTCTTTTAAATAAGTGCGAAGAGATAGAAGCTATTGAGAAGGATATAAATGTATTAAAGAAAAAGCTTTTAAGGCTTAAAGACAAGAAATCCTGTAAGAAGTGTGGTGCTGAGATGGATAGAGGTTCCACATTTTGCCCTAAATGCGGAAGAGAACAATGAACCTGAAGCTTGCTGCTTCAGGTTTATTTATTAGGGAAGCTTTACTGCATTAAGCTCCTTCAGGGAGTTTATATCGTTAGCTTTAATTCTGCCATTTGAAATGGTATATAAAGTATCATTAATGTACAGCAGCCTTTGAATTTTATTTGACCTAGCCTCATCTGTAGCAAAATACTTTGGTTCATATTTAATATCTTTGTTATGAGTCAAGGTGCTCTTTAAAGTAAAGCCTTTTTCAAGATCGAGACCAAAAACATAGGCGCCTTCGAAGGTTGGTAAACCAAAAT
>CAZMQY010000115.1:0-10400 GCA_964568335.1 uncultured Clostridium sp. | reverse complement strand
ACAATTCTTAGCATATATAATCATAGAACAAATTTTAAAAAGATATTAAAAAAAGAGGAAATAGGATTAAGTAAAACCTTAAAGAAATAAAACAATAGTAGTCAGCTGCTTAGCATTTATAAATATTAAACAGCTGACTACTTTTTATTTTGATACTTTAAATAAAATAATAGGTATGATGATTATTCCTAAGACATAGGCACTTACCATTTCCATCATTGAAAGCAAGTACATTATGTTACCCACAGGATGCATATCTCCATAGCCTACTGTAAAAAACGTAGTTGCACTAAACCATAGACAATCTGAAAAGGGCTTTGGTGATCTATAATAATATTTAACAGGATCCTTTAAAAAGTTTCCATCAAATATGGCATTAGTCTGACTCATAGGAAAGTTATGTATAATGTAATAAATGAATGCATTTACTACAACTACAAGCATTACAATTGAAATAATTGACACTGTAATTTTTATTATTGTGTGCTGCATATTATTTTTTTCATCTATTAAGAGATGACTATGTATTGACAGTATTAATATTATTATCAGGAAGTATATCATAATTATATATACAATTGGGGCAGCCTCTATTAAAGAGATATTGGCAAATGGCATGTACATAAGAATAGAATATTTTGCAGGATAGTAATATATCATTTGAAATACTGCATAAACAGAAAAAATTATATTGATTAAGTTGAGCACAAAAATGCTGAGCAATTTGCTAAAATCTATTCTTTTCTTCTTTTTACTATAATATCTGTATGATGTTATAAGTAAAATGATTAAACTTGTATAAAATAAGCTATAACTTCTAAAAAAAATCACTAATATTGAGCAAAATAAATTTACTAGAATTCCACTTAACAGGTTTACTTTAATTATACAAGCTATATAAAAATATAATAAAGAGATTGCTACAAGCATTAACTTATATATCAAGATAGAAATAATTCTCACCGCCCAATAAAACTATGTTCTTAGATCATGATTTTATTCCTTTATTCGCATTTCATCTATCACTCTCTAGCCTTAAGTATTATTTTTGAATTGTTTGATTTTAAAATTCCTATAGAATCATTAAAGGACTGTTTTATATTGGTATTCTTCTGGTGGTTCGAATAGTCCTTTTCATTAAAAATAGGAAGTATTTCAAAGGTAGCCTTCTTTGCATTTGTGTTATAATATGAATCAACTATTGTGGGCATGTATTCAACTTTATCTATGTTTGTCCCATCCTTATCTTTTCTTATATTGATGTTTAAAATAACACCACTATTTTTGTATCTCTCAGGCATGTTTGCTACAATATTTCCCTGGGAATATATAACAAATCTTTCTTTCTCTACACCGTATAAATCTTTTACGGTTTTCATTTCCACTGGCTGCAGTACATGCGGATGGCTGCCAAGGACAACATCTACTCCGTTTTTAAACAGAAAATCTACCAAGTCTTCTTGTGTTTTATTTTGTGTTGTTTTATATTCTATTCCAAAATGCATGCTGGCAACAATCATATCAGAATTCAATGCCTTTGCCTTTTTTACATCTTCAAATATTTTGCTTCGATCTATTAAATTAACAGCAAACTTTTCTGCAATGGTAATACCGTTTGTTCCATATGTATATACCAAAAATGCCACCTTAACACCTTTTATATCTTCAACGAATATCGCCTCGCTGTCTTCCCTTGACTTATATGTGCCCACATGTAAAAGGCCTGCCTTATCTAAATTCTCAATTGTTTTTACTACACCATAAAAGCCTCTGTCTAAACTGTGATTATTTGCTGTAGTTACCATATCAAACCCTGCATCTTTTATATTCTTTGCCAATATTTCAGGCGAATTAAACATTGGATAGCCTGTATACTTTTTTTCCTTGCCAGCTAAGGTTGTTTCTAAATTTCCTATAGCAAAATCAGCCTTCTCTATATAAGGTTTTATGCTTTTAAACATTGCACTGAAGTCATAACTTTCATTACCTAAACTTCCTGCTTTAATTTGTGCTTCGTGCATCATGATATCACCTACTGAGGCAATTGTTATGTTCTTAACTTCTTCCTCTTCATTTTTTTGAGGTAAAGGCACATCTTCAATTTCCTCGCTTTGAACTAATGGAATACTTGCGAGCAGCGAGGTTTGATTTTCCGTACCTTTAACACAGCTTCCGGCCAGTAAACAAATACAAAGAAGCACAATTAATAGTATCTTTTTTCTCATACTAATCCCCTCCATAATCCTATAAGTATTATTCATAAGCGGGGATTATGCGTAATCAGCTCTAAATTTAATTAGACTAATTACAACCTTTATCTGACATAGACTATGGCAAAATACTTGCATATGGATGACAAACTTAAAGGTGCCGGGCTCTCAACACCATAAATTGAGAGGCTGGCACCTTTTTGTTAACTTATTCTACTTTATATTTTTTTATATACCAAACTTTAATAACTTGAGTTAAAATCACATAGCAGAGCAGAGTAATTGCTAAAAGTACATAATAGAAAGCAGGCAGTTTTGTGAAACCAAATGCTCCTGCAAGCGGTGAATTAACAAGCAATACTCCTATTGCTACTATGAGGAAAGAAGCTATCATAAGCGGTTTACTTGCACGGCTTTGTACAAAAGGAATTTTGTTTGTTCTTATAACATGTATTATCAATGTTTGAGTAAACAATGATTCAATAAACCATCCAGTTTGGAATAAAGCTGGATTGCTCCATGCATTAAAGATAAACAGCATCACAAAATAGGTTGTATAATCAAAAATCGAACTAATGGGTCCTATATAGAAAATATATCTTTTTATCTCATCAACAGCCCACTTTCTTGGCTTTGATATCCATTCTTCATCAACGGAATCTGTAGGAATTGCAGTTTGGGAGATATTATATAATAAGTTGTTAGCTAAAACCTGTATAGGCAGCATAGGTAAAAATGGCACAAATATACTTGCTCCTAGCACACTAAACATGTTTCCGAAATTTGAGCTTGCAGTCATTTTTATATATTTCACTATATTTCCGAAAACTCTTCTTCCCTCTAATACGCCCTCTTCTAAAACAAGCAAATTGTTTTCAAGAAGTATAATGTCTGAAGATTCTTTAGCTATGTCAACAGCAGTATCCACTGATATTCCAACATCTGCTGCCTTAAGAGCCGGTGCATCGTTTATGCCGTCGCCCATAAAGCCAACTACATGATTTTTTCTTTTCAGTGCTTTTATTATTCTTTCCTTATGCATAGGAGATAGTTTTGCAAAAACTGAGGTTTTCTCTGCAGCGTCGCCTAATTCCTCATCTGACATCTTATCAATTTCGCTGCCCAAAAGAATTTTATCAACAGGCAAATTCACTTCATGACAAATCTTTTTTGTTACTATCTCGTTATCACCTGTAAGCACTTTCACATCCACTTGATATTTATGAAATTTTGATATAGCTTCTTCTGAAGTTTCCTTAGGAGGATCTAGGAAAGCTAAAAATCCCAGCAAGGTTAGCTTGCTTTCATCATTTACTGAATATGCTGCTTTTCTATCATTAAATATTCTATATGCTACAGCTATAACTCTAAATCCCTCAGCATTTAACTCTCTTACCATTTTTTCAATTTTGTCTGTAGCTTTTCCCATAAAAGGCTGAGCACTTTCTTTAGTCTCATACTTATTACATAGGCTTAATACTTCCTCTACCGCACCTTTACATATTAACACTTGCTCATTTCTCTCATTTTCTACAACAACTGACATTCTTTTTCTTATAAAATCAAAGGGAATCTCATCGATCTTTTCATATTTCTTTTCAATATCAAAGTAATCCTCTCCATCATTTCTATGGGCCATAATAGCAGTATCCATAACATTTCTTAAACCTGTTTGATAGAAGCTATTAATGAAACTATACTTTAGAACTCTCTCAGATTCATGGCCATAAAAATTTAAAGATTTTTCAAGAATGACCTTTCCCTCTGTTATTGTACCTGTCTTATCTGTACATAAAATATCCATAGCACCAAAATTTTGTATTGCACTCAGCTTTTTTACGATTACATTCTTTTTTGCCATGGATAAAGCGCCTTTAGTCAAGTTAACAGTTACAATCATAGGCAGCATTTCAGGCGTAAGTCCTACGGCCACTGCAATACCAAATAAAAATGCTTCAAACCAATTTCCTTTAGTCAGCCCATTAATAACAAACACTAATGGTGCCATTACAAAAATAAATTTAATCATGAGCCAAGTGTATTGATTTATCCCCAAATCAAAACTGTTCATTTCACTTACACTTGTTACCTTGCTGCTTAACTGTCCAAAGTAAGTTTTAGCTCCAGTGGTTACTACAACAGCAATAGCAGTACCGCTTTCCACATTAGTACCCATAAAACATAAATTTGGATTTTCCAGTTCACTTTTCCATACATCATCAATAATATTTTTTTCTACCGGTAAAGCTTCACCAGTTAATGCCGCTTGGTTTATGAATAAGTCTTTAGCTGTAATAACCCGTACATCTGCGGGTATCATATCACCTGAGGATAAATGTACAATATCTCCTGGCACAAGCATTTTCAAGGGTATTTCTTTTTCCACACCATTTCTTATAACTGTAGCAGTTGTGCTTACCATGGATTTTAGTTTTTCAGCTGACTCGTCTGCTTTTCTTTCTTGATCAAATTGCAGTATAACTCCCAGAGCAACCATTAACAGCATAATTAATGCTGCTGTGGTATCTCCAGTCAGATATGATATCAGGGCTAGAGCAGATAATAAAATGACTAATGGATTTTTCAAATTGTCAACTAATGCTAAAAAAGATGATTTTCTATTCTCTCCACCAAGTTCATTGTATCCATATTCTTCAATTCTATTGTTAGCTTCTTCTTCGGATAAACCTTTAATTGTAGTACTTAAATTTCTTAGCAAAACTTCAATAACATCATTGTCAATTGAATTAATTAATTTCTTCAATACCATAACAATACCTCCTGCGTATTGTTATTCAGGCGCCAAGAATAGAAAAGCAGTTCCTGCTGCCTGATCAAACAATACTATTTTATTTATTTTTACATCAACTAGATTTTTGCTTTTACTGCCAGCAGGCCCCTCTTCCATAATTTTCACCTCGATTTAAAAATTATTTTTAAAAAATGCATGAAAATAGACAATAAGAAATTAAAGGTTAATTGTCTTATTTTTTAACCTTCATTGTTATTTAATATTAAGTTAATTGATTTTAAACATATTGCTTGATTTTTAATAAATGAACAGTAGAGATTGGCTTAATTGAAATTATAGAAAAGTATAGGTTGGAAAGATAAAATAGAAATAAAAAGTTAACTCAGCATTAAACTCCCTGAGAAGAATAGCCTTATATTAAATATACATTTTATCCTATACCGACTTATACTCCGATAATCACTAGCCATGCTACTATTGCCAGGTTCCATTCTTCTCACCTCCAAAAACGCAAAATAAAAAACCCTCGTCAAAACTTGAAAATGACGAAGGCACTTATAGCGATGCTTTCTCGTTCAAGTTTTGGCTCTGCAAGGCGATGTAGTTGCATTAGATTAAACCTTCTTTGTTCGGTAAAATCTGCTAACCAACTAAGAATGTTTCCATCCTTTCGCGGCAGCAACCCGTATCCTTGTAGTAACCTCACCTACCGAGGTTTATTAAGTTTATACTATTATAGTATTCTCATTTAATAAGAATGTCAACACTATTGTACAGTTCTAAGTTTTTTTAAAACATATAGAAAATCAACTAATTATATTATATAGTACAAATTATCCGCATTTAGCATTTATTTTTATTAAGCTGATGTAGTCTTTAGATTTTTATTCTTTAATTTTATTTTATTATAGTATGACACAATAGATACGATAATCGAAATAATAATTAAGGATGGCATTCCATACAGCAGCTTTAGCTTAGGTTCACTAAATATATGGTTAATATCTAACATAAACACATACTGTATCAATAGAACATTAATACCTTCACATATAAATCCAATAAAAGTAGCAAGAAATACTACCTTAATTGATTTTATTAAATCAAAACTATTAATCTTAACAGATAAAGTAATGAATACAATGGAATTTAATATGTTGTTTACACCCACATGTATTGGCAAAATCCGAATAATATATATAGCTATGCTTAATAAAATACTTGATAATACAAAAGGTCGCATCTTAATAGATTTTTTTGCAAATACATATGTTGCATAGACAAATAAAAATCCTTCAGGAATAATTCTAAACACGAACTCTATTATAGACAGCTTCATGATAATTTATTTCCTCCGACATCTTTCTACAATGCGCTACATACTTCTTAGTATTATATCATCAATATATTGAAATATAAAGATTTACTTTTAAGGTCTATTAAATTTTTATCTAAATTTGAACTATTATTCTTTCCATTCTAAGAATATATGTCGGAAAATTCAATACTAATCCTCTCAATAATGTTGTCGTCTTCATATTTTTTCTCTATGCATTTCTCATTTAATATCTTAACTGGAAGCTTTATAATAAACTCACTACCTACTCCAAGCTCACTATTAATTTTAATGGTACCCTCATGCATCTCCACAAAAGATTTTACAAGCGAAAGACCTATACCGCTTCCTTCATGATTTCTGGTAAAGGTTCTATCAACTTGTCTAAATCTTTCAAAAATCAAATCTTTCTTATCCATAGGTATGCCTATACCAGTATCCTTTATAGAAATGCTTATATAGTTTTCTTCGTCCGTTAAATTTACAATTATCTCGCCACCGCAGCCAGTAAATTTAACAGCATTTGAAAGCAAATTTAATATAATTCTTTCTATCTTATCCAGGTCAACTGCCATTATTTTTTCTTCGCAATTAGTATCAAAAATAAGGCTAATGCTTTTGCTTTCTGCGAAGGTGATCACAGACAAGGTAATATCCTCAATTACACTTACAATATTGCAATTCTTCATCTGCGGTTTTAAAAATCCTGAATCAACTCTTGTTATATCTAACAAGTTATTTATTAACCTCATTAGTCTATAACAGTTTTGCTTCATAATGTTTAAGTACTTGTCTCTATTTTTTATATATTTTTCTGCACTATTCACATTATACAAACTTAATAGCTGTACTGAAGAAAATATAATATTTAAAGGTGTTTTAAGCTCATGGGATATATTAGAAAAAAATTCCGTTATAAACCTGTTAAACTCTCGTGTTTCATTTAGCAATTCTATATTTTTCTCTACATCTAGTTGAAGTTTTTCAACCTGCTTTTCAGAGGTAATATCGTGAAGTATGGTAAGTATTGTTGGTTTTCCTTCATAAATAAAATAAGTAGAGGTGTTTCTTACAGCAATTGCAGTGCCATCAATTCTAATTAACTTTTGCTCAAAATTAATTGTATTTGTTCTATTTTCATAAATACTATTATATCTGTGGATTGTATCCTCTTTTTCAGTATCCGCAACTAAATCCAGAATAGATTTCTCTGTTATCACGTCTGAGTGAATTCCTGTTAATCTAGCAGCTCCTTCATTAGAAAAAATCAATTTATTATTGCGATGAACAAATATAGCATCATTGCTATTGTTAATAAGCAAATTATAACATGCTTCATTTTTCAAAATCATATTTTCAATATACTTTCTCATTAATTCCTGTTCAGAGAGTCTTATATTTAAAAGCTCCAATTGCCTATCTTTTTTATTGAGACTTTCCTTCTGAAGCTCAACATATTTACCTAAGGACCAGGCTACAAGAATAAAAGCACCAGTAAGAATTAAATCATTTTCAAAGTGAATATTTATATCTGTATTGGGTGAATAAATTAAATCTATTGCTAGTATAATCATGGAAGACATCAAAGCAGTAGCCATTCCAAATTTTGAACCTAATTGTATAGCTGAAGAAATAATCAAAAACAAAAATAGAAATTTAAATTCACTCTCATAAGAACCAGATAAAATAATCAACGCTGAAAAAAAGAGCATAAAAACACTATTTTCTATTTTTACAATACTTGAGTATTTAGTATAACTTTGATTTGCATAAAAACGTGCCCATAATAAATATACAATTATCATAAGTGGTACAAAAATTATATAACTTATTGCAATAGATAGTTCAGCATCTATATTTAATAAGGTTTTTTTTCTAATTAATACCTCAATTGAAACTATAACTACTCCAAATAATAGCGCTCCTAGCTTAACAATTGCTAGTATATTATTAACACTCTTTTGCCTATCAGCTTCGATATAATCCATATTCTCCACCCAAACCTCATCATCTTCATAAATATTAGAAATAATAATAAAACTTTAATTTATTAGCATAAATATTATAACACTTTTCCCTTAACTCGTAAGCAACATAATTATATAAATTTATAGGAAAAAAAGTTAGCCCGGCATTTCCGAGCTTTTAATTATGTAGGTGGTAGAGGCGAGGGGTATCGAACCCCCGTCCGAAAGCAGTTATACCTAAGCATCTCCTGAAGCGTTCCCCCAATAAATATTTTATTGCTTTAACCGCAATTTTAATAGGGTGATTGTATTGCCACATGATTAATAAAAAACTATTTAAAACAGTTTTGATAACTTTCTTTTATGTACCCTTTTAAATTTCAGAAAATACAACAAACATTTCCATATAATCCCAAATCATGTGTTATAATCAAATAAGAAAGATTATATGAAGGTAAAGGGGGTGATTATATGAGGTAAAACAAAAACACGTGCCCGATTACAAGCTGGGCGGTGGCGCGTTCTCATCGTCATGGGAAGTCTGAAATGACTAAGGTAAAAATTAAAGGAGGGAATTTCATGAAACGTTCAAAGTTTCTATCGATTTTAATTGCTTTCGCAATTATTGCGTCTCTTTTCCAAACGAATGTTATTTTTCCCCAGGTGGCTTACGGTCAACAAATTAATCAAGCAGGCACTAAAATCAGATTAGGCGCGGAAGTACTGCTTGAGGATCCGGAATACAGGCAATTAATCGAAGGGAAAAATGTCTCGCTTGTTACAAACCAGATCGGCGTTGACCAGCAGATGAACCATTTAATCGATACACTGGCCAATGACAAAAGTTTCAATCTGGTCTCATTGTTCGCCGGTGAGCACGGCATACGCGGAAACTATCAGGCTGGCGCAGCTGTTCCAAGCGGGCCAGACCCGGAAACAGGCATTTGGGTTTGGAGCCTGTATGGCGCCGGCAACCCCAGCAGGCCGACTAACGCAATGTTGGCGAACGTCGACGTGCTCTTGTTTGACTTACAGGAGATAGGAAGCCGCACTTGGACATATATGTACTTAATGGCGGATATAATGAGGTCCTGTATAGAATCCACGAGGGCAGGACACCCTGTTAAATTTGTAGTGCTGGACCGTCCGAACCCGTTAGGCGGTTTAACTGTTGAAGGCCCGATAGTAGAGTCGGGGTATACCAGCGGCATCAGCAGATTCCCTCTTCCGTCGCGCTATGGAATGACCATGGGAGAGCTGGCCAAGCTGTACGTGGGAGAATATTCGCACTGGAGCAACCCGGTCATTCCTTTTTCGGAGGTTGATTTAGCTGTCGTTCCATGTAAAGGCTGGACCCGCGACATGTATTGGGACGATACAGGCTTGCAGTGGGTTCTGCCTTCGCCCAATATGCCCTCATATGAAGCTGCCTTGGCCTACGCAGGCACTGTATGGCACGAAGGAACAAATTTAGCCGAAGGCAGAGGCACCACACTGCCCTTTTTGACCCTCAGCGCTCCTTATGTTAACCCCATTGAGTTAGCTCAAAGACTGAACGAACTGAATCTGCCGGGAGTAAGATACAGAGCTATGTCTATTACTCCGCTCATCGGCAATCAATCCTGCCCCTCCAGTTATATTGGCACGTTGTTAAACGGCGTCCAGATTCATGCGTACGACAAATACGCTTTTTCACCTATTGACTCTATGATTGTCCAGCTCTTAACGCTTAAGTCATTGTATGGAACTGCTCTTAGCGTTCCTGTTGCACTTAACACAAGGGTCGGCAACTCGTGGGTGCGGGGTGCGGTTAACAGTTTCCCGCAGTACTCCACTAATGATCAAATTCTGGCCAAATTGGCGGATCTGAAGGCCAGAATTCAGCAAGACGTCAACGCGTTCTTGCCCATCCGCGCGAAATATCTGATTGATACTTATGCGACCTCGCAGACACAACCGAAACCGGTCGACCCCTCGAATGTCAAATTAGGCTATGAAGTATTGCTTGCAGAACACAGGGATTTAATTGATGGGAAAAAAGTCGGGCTTGTTACAAATCAAACCGGCGTTGACAAGCAGATGAACCACATTGCCGATGTGCTCAAGGCCAATGGTGTTAACCTGACGACTTTATT
>CAZMQY010000114.1:8372-10445 GCA_964568335.1 uncultured Clostridium sp. | reverse complement strand
TCCTACTCCAACCCCTCTTGGTCCAAAGAATTTGTATGGTGCAAAGTTAATTGCGTCCACCGGAGTCTTTTCAAGATCTATTATCCCATGTGGTGTATGCTGTACAGAATCACATACAATATATAAATCCGGCTTTATTTTTCTGCATTCTCTTACTACGGATTCTATATCAAGAACAGCACCTGAAATGTTGGAAGCATATATAATGCTTAACAAACATGTATCCTTGTCAACTAATTTTGCAATCTCGCTAACATCAACACTACCTGTCACAGAATTAGTTTTTGCCACCCTTACTTCCTTTCCTGACTTTCTAGCATAGGTTACTACAGAATCAAATGCAGATGGATGCTCTAATGCAGTGGTAACTACATTAGTTCCGGGTATATCTTCAATTATGGCTCTTGTCATTTCAAAAATTGCCATGGAAGCTGTGAGTGATGTCACTACGCTTCCTGACTTTGCATTAAATATGGTTTTTATATCCTCGTAGGCTTTTTCCTGCACACCTAAAAGCCATTTCGCAGTTGAATTGGAATGCTCAGGACAGTCTGGCAGTTCATCTATTTTCTTAAACACTTCATTTGCAGCTTTTAGTCTTAATGCCCCACCTGCATTATCAAAAAAAATTCTTCTTTCGTTTGTAATCGGGTCAAAATCTACATGATAAAACTTTTCTTTAATTTCCCTTGAAATTTGGTAGTCAAAAAGTTGGCCCTCATTAATTTTATCCAACATATATAAACCTCCGATTAAAATTCTAAACCCATCACTTAACTGCGCATAAACCTATAGCCTCTATGAATATTTACTATATCTCTTAAAATTGAAGCTGCTGCAGGAACTAGCCCTGAGGCACCTCCAATCAATGTCAAATCTCCCAGGGTATCCGAAGAGTATCTAACACCTTTATTTTTATCATCTACATTATAAAGTGGGTGCTCCTTATCAAGTTTCTCAAGCTTTACACTCATCTCAAGTTCTCCATCCCTGTTTATCGTCTTGCCGAGGAGCTTGTACTTCTTATCTTCATTTAAGGCACTTGTGATATCTTGAGGTGTAATTTTGGTTATTCCCTCCACATAAATATCTTCAAGTGTCTTTTTTGTATTCATAAGCACATTTGTTAGAATTAAAAGTTTTATTGCTGTATCCCACCCTTCAACATCCAGAGAGGGATTTGTCTCTGCAATGCCAATTTTTTGTGCCTTCTCAAGTGCCGCTTTATAATGAACTCCACTTCTTTCCATCTCATTTATTATAAAGTTAGTTGTACCATTAAATATTCCTTCAATTGATAATATTTCAGAGCCAGCCAAGTCAATGATTCCGCCATTGGTAGTTGGTAGAGCTCCTCCTGTTGTGCACCCAATGCCAAGCTGTACATTATTCTTAAGTGCTGTTTCTTTTAACTTATTATAATCTACAAGAATAGGTCCTTTATTTCCAGTTACAACATGAATCCCGTTTTCAAGGGATTTTATGATATGGGTCATTCCAGGTTCCCCTGTTTTTTTATTAGTTGGTGTTAATTCAACTAATAAATCTATATCCTTATTATCCAGGATACTTAAAAATGAAATATCACAGTTCCCTCCATCAGGATACTTAGTAATATCTTTTTCAACCTTTGCATACTCTAGGAGATTAGCCAAGTCTATACCCTTAGGGTTATATATGCCTCCTGTTGAATTAATAATATAATTCAAGCTGATATTTAACCCCTCTTTTTTAAGATAATCCTTTTTTAAAAGAAGTAATTCAACAAATGCTCTTCCTACGCCGCCAAAGCCAACTAAAGCCAATCTCATAATTTATCCTCCGAATTCTAGTTTTTTACAATGCACTATTTCTCAAGCTGCAATAACGCCCTTTCAACCCTATCCATTCCTTCTTTTATATTCTCAATTGAATTTGAATAAGAAATACGGATACAATTAGGAGCTTCAAATGAATCACCAGGCACTACTGCAACATGTGCAACCTCTAAAAGGAACGCTGCTATATCCATAGAATTTTTTAATACCTTCTCATTATACTTTTTACCGAATAATTTTGATACATTTGGCAAAA
>CAZMQY010000114.1:0-8362 GCA_964568335.1 uncultured Clostridium sp. | reverse complement strand
TTTAGGTACAGCACACTCTATATTTTCAATATTTATTAACCTGTTAAATAAATATAATCTTCTCTCATCAAACTTTTCTCTCATAAAGGCTATTGTATCTTGAGGACCATTTAATGCTTCAATGGCAGCCTTCTGAGATATTGAATTTGTATTTGATGTCATATGGCTTTGAAGCGCATTTATACCTTTAATTACTTCCTCTGGTCCAGCAGCATATCCAATTCTCCAGCCAGTCATGGCATAAGCTTTTGAAAATCCATTTATTACTATTGTCTTTTCCTTAATCTCAGGTGACAAAGTTGCAATACATATATGCTGTTCTCCATCATAAACTAGCTTTTCATAAACCTCATCTGAAATCACATAAAAGTCATGTTGAACTGCCAAGTTCCCAAGTTCATTTAAAGCTTCTCTTGTGTATACAGCGCCAGTTGGATTATTGGGAGTATTTATTATTATAGCTCTTGTCCTATTTGTAATCGCAGCTTTTATCCTTTCAATATTAAGCTGAAAGCCATTGCTTTCATCTGTTTCAACTAGTACCGGTACGCCTTGTGCAAGTTTAATAAGTTCAGTGTAACTTACCCAGCATGGTGTCGGTACTATAACCTCATCTCCCTCATCGCAAACTGCTAGAATTGCATTTGCAAGAGACTGCTTTGCTCCTGTTCCAACGCTTATCTGCGAAGGTTTATATCGAGCACAATTATCATCCATTAGTTTTTTGCATATTGCTTCTCTAAGTTCAGGAATTCCTGCAGCAGCAGTGTATTTTGTAAAACCTTCATCAATTGCTTTTATTGCTTCTTCATTAATATTTACAGGTGTATTAAAATCTGGTTCGCCTACATTAAATGATATTATATCAACACCTTGTCTTTTTAATTCCCCTACCTTTGCGGTTAATGTAACAGTTGCTGATGGCGCCATATTTGTGATTCTTTTACTTAACATATTTATACCTCCAATACTTTATTTCCAATATAAATATGCAAATATCATGCCAAGCCAATGTTAAGTACATAAAAATATCTTTATCAGTTCTTAAGCCTGTAAATATATTACTCCATGAACAAAAAAAACAGAACCATGCCTTAAACATGCAATGTATTGAGCAAAATAATTCCTAATATAGGAAACTTAAATGCTAATTTCCCATATTAGGAACTTTATTTTAACTTTATGGAATTCCCCTAAAAAAGCTAAAGCCGCAAAAATGCAGCTTTAGTTTTTTATTAAACAGACTTAGTATTTGATTCTGATTTAGTATTTACTACCGAATTAGTTCCATTAAAGATATCAAGATTTATAAGTTTAAGCCTTGAACTAACTATTGTAGTTCCACACAAATCGCCAGTAATATTAGTTGTTGTGTGTCCTATATCGATTATTGGCCAAATAGCAGCCAAAATTGGAACTAATGTTAACGGCATTCCTAAGGATTGAAGAAGCACTGAAGACATCACAATACCTGCTCCCTTAACCCCAGCAGCTCCTACTGACAGTACAAGTCCTAAGAAGATAAACTGTATCATGGAAGCTCCAGTTATGGCCACACCATATAGGTTTGAAGCAAATACAGCTATAACGCCCAAAGCTACTGCCATACCGTCCATGTTTACAGTGGCCCCTAAAGGAAGTGAAAAACCATATACTTTCTCTGGAACACCCAAGTTCTTTTCTGCTACTCTTAATGAAACTGGTAAAGTAGCATTACTTGATGTAGTACTTGCAGCAACTAACATTGCAGGTGAAACATTCCTATAAAATCTTATTGGGCTAAGCTTTCCAAGAGATTTCATTAATAAAGGATAAATAACACAAAGCATTATAAGTATTCCAACAATATCAGTAACAATGAAACGTCCTACAGCTGCAAGCATTTTAGCTCCAAGTGAACTTACCATATCTGCAACCAAAGCTAATATACCATAAGGAGCAAACGCCATTACAAAGTCAGTTATTTTTATCATCATATCAGAACATTGGTCAAAAATATTAGTTAGGCCTTGCACTTTCTCTCCAAGTGCAAGCAGTGCACACCCAACGAATAGTGAAAATACTATTATCTGAAGCATATTTGTTGTTGCCATAGCTTCAACTGGGTTTGTAGGGAACCAAGAAATAACATTCTTAAGGAAGTCAAATTCTGGTTTTGCTACCTTTGCACCGGCATCAAGTAGTCCTGCAACTTCTTTTCCTGGCTTTGAAATAAGTGCTACTATCATACCAACAGCTGCTGCAAAGGCAGATGTAATAAGATAATACAGCATTATCTTTCCACCAACTGATCTAAGGGACTTCATATCTCCCATTTTTGTTACGCCAACTGCTAAAGTGAAGAAAGTAAGTGGAACAATCAACATTTTTAACAAGTTAACAAATACATCACCAAAGGGCTTAATATACTTTGTATTAGGTCCTAAAATAAGTCCTAAAATAATACCTGCTACAACAGCGATAAATATTTTTACATACAGAGGTCTTTTAATCCACCATTTCATACTTTTTCCCCCTCATAATTTAAAGTTTTGTTTATTAATAATTACAAATACTGTCGTGACTTAATTGTATATTTAAAATTCAATTTCTTTTGCAAGTACTAGAAGATCTAAAAATAACGATTACATTAATTTCTTTATGACTATATTTTTTGGCAATGCATCAACTGCGCTTTATAAAGTATTTCATCTACCTTTTTCTTGCTTTCATCCTTCAAAGGCAGCAGTGGACTTCTTACATATCCGCCTTCATAGCCTAAAAGATTGCATGCATACTTTAATCCAGCTACTCCATATGTAGCAGTAACAGCAGTATTTACAGGAAACATTCTTTCATATATTTGCCTTGCTCTATCATGATCTCCATCATCAAAACATTTTTGAACTTCAGAACATTCATCCGGTGCACAATTAGCAAGAGCCATAATACTTGCTTTTATTCCTAAAGTTAATGCTGGATACCAGGCAGAAGCAGTACCAACCATTAGGTTAAAATCTTCTGTAATTACACTTTTAAATTTAACTAGCTGAGGAATATCACCATTACTATCCTTCATTCCAATAATATTAGGGTGCTTGGATAGTTCCTTAACTGCATTTGCTGATATATTAACATGAGTAAATTTTGTCACATTATATATCAAGATTGGAATTTCTGTATTATTTGCTACTTCAGTAAAATATTTTATTATTGCTTCGTCAGTCATACTGCTGCCATAATAAAATGGTGTCAGTATCAGTGCAGCATGTGCCCCTAGTTTAGCTGCCTTATTTGTGAGAGATATAGTTTCTCTAGTTGACTCCATTCCTGTCCCCACTAAGATAAGTCTATCTTTTTTTGCATATTTTACAGTAAGTTCAACCAATTTAAGCTTTTCTTCCTCGGTAAGATAAACTGTCTCACTGTTAGATCCAAGTGCAAGATAGCCTGCTAAGTTGCTGCTATTCCATTTCAGCATATTTTTTACATGTGCATCATAGTCTACATCACCATTTTCCTTAAATGGTGTAATCATTGGAGGTATAACTCCTTTAATTTGTAACTTTCCCATTTCAATTACTCCCCCTCTAAAATATAATTAAATTTCTTATGTACAAAACATCCCTCCTCAAAATGAAGTATCTCGCATATAGATTTTTTTGCATTTTAATCCCCAGTAATTGTAAAAGCAAATTTTATGCCAAGCCTCTAATCTATTATGAAAATTGCGTTAATCATATTTTATTTTGCTAAAGCTGCAAATTAGATGAGTATTGCTTATATTTTTTAAATAAAATTTTTTTATAAAATTCTAAGTAGACATTTCGAATCAAAAAAAGCTTAAAAATTTCCCAAAACAGGATTTATTCTTAAGCTTTTTCCCAAAATGATTTTAATTAAATTTTATATTCTTTTAATTTTCGATAAAGAGTTGATTTGCTCATTCCGAGAGTCTTAGCTGCATTCAGCTTACCTTCAGTTGTGTATCCAAATGTCTCCAATGCTTTTATAATTTCTTTTCTTTCAAGTGAGTTTATTGGCATAATCCCTTCACTCTCTTCTACATTAGTGTTTACCTGAAGTTTTTCTGTAATATCATCACATGCTACTTCTTGACCTGAACATATGCAGCAAATATATTCAATTGTATTTTGCAACTCTCTTATATTGCCTTTCCACTCATAATTACATAACAAATTCATTGCCTGCTTGCTTATAGTCTTCTTATGGATTTCCATATGGTCACAATATTTATTCATAAAATAATCTATCAGTAAAGGTATATCCTCTTTCCTCTCTCTAAGAGGAGGTATCTTAAGTTGAATAACATTTAATCTATAATAAAGATCTTCTCTGAATTGCTTATTGTTTACTAGTTCCTTCAAATCTTTATTAGTGGCTGCTATTACTCTGGCATTTATTTTTATTGGATAGGTTCCACCTATTCTTTCAATCTCATTCTCCTGAATAACTCTTAATAGTTTTACCTGTAAATGAAGAGGCATGTCCCCTATTTCGTCTAAGAAAATTGTGCCTCCATTTGCTAATTCAAATTTTCCTGGTTTACCTGTTTTTCTTGCTCCAGTAAATGCCCCACCTTCATAGCCAAACAATTCTGATTCTAGAAGCGCATCTGGAATTGCAGCACAGTTAACAGATATGAATGGAGCCTTGTTTTTAAGCCCGTGGTTATGTATAGATCTGGCAAATAACTCCTTGCCAGTGCCGCTTTCCCCTATTATTAGCAGATTAGCATCAACTTTTGATGCTTTTTTAGCCAAATTTATTGTATCTTTTAGTTTTGAACTTTGTCCCATTATATTATCAAAAGTAATCTGTCTGCTATCGTGAATTTTTCTGTAAATTAGAGGATTAATCTTGGAATCCTCAACAAGAACAATAACGGAACCACCAAATTTGCCATTTATAATAAAGGGGCTGGATGAAAATTCAAAGGTCTTGTTTTTTCCTTTAAACTTGATTTCACTAAATTCAATATCATTTTCAAGCCGATTAATATTTACATCATAATCCGTAAGTTCTTTAAATCTTTTACCTATAAGCTGTTCCTTAGAAACCCCTAAGCTTTTAGATATGGAGTTACTGCAGTTATTAATATTGCCATCACTATCTAATAGCAGCAAACCATCATTAATAGAGGAAAATATACTATTAAGCTGATTTTCACTTAATTCTAGCTTATTAATGTATTCTTCTTCTTTAGTTTTTAATATTAATAGCTCACCAATACTGGAGATTAAACTTAAAATATTTTCTTGCTTTGACATTAAAAGTTTTATTTGTTCATTATCAAAACATATTATGCTTATTGCTCCTAAAATCCTGTCATTATCAATTAGAGGGACACAAATAAAACCTTTTTCCTGAAAAGAACACTTTTGAGGGCACCTTTCACACATAATATTTCCTTCATTAAAGAAAACAGCCTGGCTTTTTCCAGATTTGATAACCTGACTTGAAACAAAAAAATCGGGGATTTTACTGCCAACTTTAGATTTAAATTCACCAGTCCCCGCAATTCTGGTATTATTTGAATCAATAATAGTTACTTCTGCCCCCAAAGAATTTGAAATAATTTCTGCATATCGTTGGGCTAAACTATTTATAATCTGAGTCATACCCATCACGCTCCATTATTAAAATTTATATCATAAGTATATCATATACTAACCATTATTTTCTATTTTATTGCAATAATTTAATGAGGGAGAAAACAAAAATAATTGTCTTCCTCCCTCATTAAAATTATTGTTCAGTTTCCATCATTTCTTTCATTAGAATACCAACACCTTTTCCAAGCTGTTCATGTTTTTCAATCCTATAAAGAGCTCTTTCTATAGCTGCTATTACCGATATTAAGTCATGCATGTCTATGTTTCCCATATGCCCAAGCCTAAACATTTTTCCAGCATATGCCCCCAAACCTCCAGCAACAGCTATTCCCTCCTCAGCAAGTATGCCTCTAAATTCAATATCATTAATTCCTTCAGGGTAAATTAGGTTAGAAAGAGTAACTGCCCTGCATTCCTCTTCAGCCAGAAGCTTAAAGCCGAGTGCTTCAAGGGACTTTTGCATAGACCTTGCAACCTTCTTATGTCTAAGGTATCTATTTTCAATCCCCTCTTCTTTTATTATTCTTACTGACTCCTTTAATGCCCAAATTAAGTTAACTGCAGGTGTCGCATAATATTTTGATGGGTCATTCATTATTGGAATCCATTTTTCAAAATCTATATATGACTCAGGAATTCTTTCCATGCTCTTTCTTCTTTCTAAAGCTTTCTCTCCAGCCCATACTATAGTTAGACCTGGAGCTACTCCGAATGCCTTTTGAGAACCAGTTAATAATACATCTATTCCCATATCATCAACATATTCAGGCTCTGCTGCAGTTGCACACACACCATCAACAATAAAAAGCGTATTTTCAAACTTCTTAACAATTTTACCTATTTCACCTATGTTTGCACATACACCAGTGGATGTATCAACATGTGTAACAGTGATTGCAGCATAGTTCTTCTCTTTTAGCTTGCTTTCTATATCTTCTAAAGGAACTGTTTTACCCCATTCACTTGATAAAACATCAACGTTAAGTCCTTTTCTCTCACAAAGATCAATAAATCTATCTCCAAAGAATCCATGCGACACAATAAGTATATTGTCACCACGCTTTGTTGTATTTGCCACTGCCATTTCCATACCCATGGTTCCAGTCCCTGCTACTACAAATACTTGTCCATTTGTCTTAAATAGTACTTTAAGATCTTCTATTAATTCCTTGAAATCCTTCACAAATGCCGGGTCTCCAAATGCAACAGTTTCTCTTCCCATCTGATCTTGAATACTTCTTACAACTGGAGTAGGCCCTGGAATCATTACTAATTTTCTGTTTTTCATTTAATGTGCCCCCTATATTTTATAATAAACATTTAAATTATGAATCTAAGATTGAAGAATCTACTTTAATGAAATGCTTCTAAGGCTATCTTCCTTTGAAAAATAAATTCATTTTTAATCTTAGATTTTTACATATATAATTTATAAGCAAATTTTATTCCAATAAGCGAATTATTTTTCCAAGTATGGTAAGTTAGTATCTTTTGTCCTATTTACTCAATTGATTTAGCCTTCACAACTATTAATCATCTATATTTATTTTTTATAATTTCCTAAAAAGAGATTTTTTCATCTTCTATTTCCCATATTAGGAATTGATTTAAATTTTAGAATCATTAACCGAAATATCCCTGTGAACTTATGCAGATAATTAAAACCCTCCTTCTTCCACTTACCTCAGATTTCAGACCACTGACCGGCAAAATGTAGATATTTTATGGTAGAGCAGGTATTCTATAGTAAAGGAGGAGAGTGAGCATGAAAGTAGATATACATTATATAAATTCTCCAGAAGAGGAATGTGCAGTGCTTAAGGTTTGTGAAAATCATCCTGGAATTATTAAACTGCAGGAGATAATTGAAAAGAGCACCTATCAGACCATGGCCATTCCTTGTTTTCTTGGAGAACAGATACATTCAATTTCTTGTGAACACATTTTATACTTTGAGACTATTTCGGATATTCTGTTTGCGCACACTGAAAGCAAGGTGTATGAAGCAAAGAAGCGGCTTTATGAATTGGAGGAAATCCTTCCAAAGCAATTTGCCCGTATATCCAAGTCCGTCATAATGAATCTGGAGCATGTAGAATACTATAGTCCCCTGGCAAACGGACTGATGAAAGCAACATTTTATAATGGTGAGGAGACGTATATTTCAAGAAAATATCTTAGGCTCCTACGAGCAAAGATTGGAGGTAGAAAGTCATGATACAGGAAGATAGAAGAGAAATTGTAGTGAAAGGACTTTTACTGGGACTAATATTGTTCTTAAGTATGCTTATTGATTTGCTGCTCAATAAGGATATGCAGCATTTGCAAGTTGTTGGCACCTACCTTATTCCAATCATCCTTGGCTATTGTCTGCTGGGTATGTTCATAGGATGGCTTAGATACCGAAGTACCCTAAGAAAAAAAGAATTCTCTCTGTTTTCAGGCCCGTCCATAGTTTACTGGGTAGGCATGATTTGTATGGTTTTTACAGTTTGTGCCCTCTTTATTTCTCAAGTTATTCGATATATAATTTTGGCAAATGCTGCAGCACTGCTGTTGGCTTGGTATTTGGACTATCTATATCTAAAGAACATTGCTAAAGAATTAAATTCCGGCTTAGAATACCGCAGACTCACTCTAGTGGAAGATTTGCTAGAAAAACCTCGAACGGAAGATATGTTTATGGATGAAATCGAAAATTACTGCAAAAATAACAATCTTTCTTTATTAATCCTAGAGTATGGGAT
>CAZMQY010000113.1:7216-10572 GCA_964568335.1 uncultured Clostridium sp. | reverse complement strand
CTCCTTTATTTTTTATCAGATACAACTATACAAAAGGTTGCTATTGGTCCAAGAAATAAGGATAATACAAACCAATTAAATCCTGACCTATTTTTCCCTTGAGCTAACCCTGCATTAATTAAAGCCAAGCTTCCCCAGCCAACATAAAATTCTTTGTTCATGCTACAACACCCCTCACAGTAATTTCTCTAATTTACTCAAACACCTTATAAAGTGTAACTTAATATTAACTCTTTATTATCCTATTTCTTTAGAAGGTGGTTCCACCAATTCCACAAAAGACCAGGTCTTTCCCTTATCATCTGACTTGTATTTTGCCATAACGGTACCTCCCTTAAAATCACCTTGTGCCCCTTGCCCTACTAAGAGAAACAATTGTCCATTTTCAACATAGGGAGTTTCAGGCTGGATAAAGGGCTCAAAGGTAGATCCCATCCATTCCTGTTTAACCACAGGCAGGATTATAGGCTTAAAGGATTTGCCTCCATCTTCTGTTCTATAAAAATTGGTTTCAGCTCCTTCTATTTTAGGATAGCTCATAAAGCCCAGGTTTTCATCTATAAAACCAGCTGACTGCAAAAGACTAGTTCTAGGTCCAACTCCAACTTCCTTCCATGAGGAGCCACCATCTGTTGTTTTAAAGATTATTTGCCTTTCTTGAGACATGGCTCTTTCACCTGCTGCAACAACATAGCCCACTGTGTTAGTTGGAAAACTGCAGAACTTTATTCTTGCGCTGTCCAAGGTTTTGCTTATTTCCGCTCTCTTCCAAGTTGTTCCCATATCCTCTGAATAAATTATACTAAGAGGTTTTTCTCTGGTGCCACCGTAGACAAGGGCAGTTTTTTCTGGTGTTATCACATAGCTTTTTTCCTGCAGCTTATTATAATAAGGTCTTCCGTCTCCAACTGCTGCCAGGGTTTCTAGCGGAACAGGCACCTCTTTCCATGTGCTTCCTCCATTATAGCTCACATAGCAAACCTTATTTTCTATCTTATAAGTATATTGCTGCTTTTCATACGGAATCTCAGCTTCATACTTTTGCTTATACTCGTCTCTTTCTTTTTCACCGCTAGTTTGATATTTTCCCAAATCATATGCAGCTGGCCTTTGTAATTGGGCTACGGTATAAATGAAGTTTCCTTCTGCGGTTGTTTCTTCTTTAAACCATAGCACCCATTGACACTTAATTTTATTATCCTCTAGAATCCCATTCCACTTGTAGGCAATCCTTGAATCCAATTTCTTTGTTAAAATAATAAAATCAACTTGAATAACATTAGCTTCTTTAATCTCGATATCCTCAATAGAATATTCTATTAGCCTTTGGCTCTTAGGCACATATTTTCCACGATATTGTTCAGTGTATGCTTCCAGCCATTTTGTCCCTACTACTGTAAGATCTTTAGTGTTTATTTCAACAGAGAAACCCTCAGGCCCCTTAATCTTGCTTTGCTGATATTTGTAATAGCCTATATAGCAAGAAGCTATAATCACTATAGCTATGAAAATCCCTATTACTATTCTGTATATGTTCTTTCTTGTTTTCTTACAGCTGTCTATAGCCATATGACTATTCTCCTTCATAAGATAAATTTATAGCTCTCTATTGACATTAAACATAGCTACCACCTGTTTTGGTACCTGTTTCTTTAAAGACTCCAAAGCCAATATCTCTTTCTCCTGATTTAAAATATCCTTATTGTCCTTATAAAAACAAAAAGCATAATAATGTCCTAAATAGCTTGTTCTTATATCCTTGTCATTAATTAAAATCATTATTTCATCAAAATTTGCTTTTGCATAATTGCCTTGAATAATAGCATTTTGTGTTAAATTCCAAATTGCTGCTTCGACTGCTTTTGTGTCAGCATTCTTATGCATTCTTAGCCATCT
This sequence comes from uncultured Clostridium sp., assembly GCA_964568335.1. Lineage (GTDB taxonomy): Bacteria > Bacillota > Clostridia > Clostridiales > Clostridiaceae > Clostridium_AT. The sequence goes on along the minus strand of CAZMQY010000113.1, from coordinate 8,676 downwards.
TCCACCATCTGTATAAAATGCCCCATTTCTTGCAGGAATTAAACATGCAGCTCCCATGGATAAGGGCATAGCCCCTAGCAGAAGTAGAAATAAACTGCCTTTAATTATTCCAAAGGGCAGCCATATTGACCCAAATATCAAGGATGCCATGGGTCCGCCTAAAAGCACGCGGCCAAACTTTCTGTAATTATCAGCATTCTCAACTGTTGGAATTGTTGCGCTAAGTCCGCCCCAAAGGGAAATATCCTTTTCTATATAAAATTTTACCTTATCTTCTTCATTACGTTTTAAACCAAATGGTCCTACTACAAACAAATAAAATTTGAAGCCTTCCTTTATTCCTATAAAAATATGCCCTAATTCATGAACTGCGCTTGAAATTATAAAACAAAGTATTGCCAATAAAATAAAAAATAATATTTTCATCAACAGCCTCCAAAATATAAATTTAAACTATACCGATAGTAATATACAATACAAGCATAGTGAGTAATACGATTATAATTTCAATTGTTTCACTGTATTTTCCAAAAGGTTTCCAAGTGCTTTTCTTTCTGCTGACATCAAAAAACCATATCAATAGCAGAATAGGCATAAAGTAACCAAGAAACCCTAAAACTCCACCCTTTGTTCTTAATACCGTATTTTGAAATTTATTTAGGAACATAACAGCCCCATGATAAATTACTCCAAAAATCATCTTATGTAAAACAAAAGCAGCTTTTTCACCCATACCAGTTTTATCCATAATTCTCCCCCTTCTAAAAAACCGATTTTTATTCATAATAATTACTAAACATATTTTTTGTTTCACTACTTCAACTATAATTATTTCATAGCATTATATGGTTGCCTACGGCCATATAGCCATTTAAACATATAGCTGGCTAAAACTTCATGATATTTTATGAAATTTCCTAAAAGGAACCCCTTAGTTTTTCCATAACTATAAACTTAAAGCTATCATCTTCAATATATTCACCGCATTTTTTAAAATCCAATTTATTAAATAACCTCAATGCAGGTTTGTTGGTTTCACCAGTTTCAATATATATTCTATCAATGTCCATATTATCAAATATATACTTTGTTGCCACCTTTATTGCAGTATAAGCAATTCCTTTGTTCCAATATCTCTTATCACCTATAGTTACTCCCATTTCACCTTGTTTTTTTACTTTGTCTATGCTGAAAAAATTAACAAACCCTATAAAATTTCCTTCATTGCTAGCAATAATAAAATACCTATACTTTCTGTTCTCAATATTTTCATTCATTATTTCAACATCAAATCTATTGCAGTAATTAATGCACTCTTCAACTAGCTCTTTACTTGTATTAGGCATGGGTCTTGAGTCATGCAAGTTTATTTCTTTGTCTATCCTACATGAAAATAGGTTAATAACATCTTCACTACGTATATCCCTAATCTCTATTTCATTATCTCGATAATAAATCAC
>CAZMQY010000113.1:1183-7116 GCA_964568335.1 uncultured Clostridium sp. | reverse complement strand
AGCTTCTTATCATAATTTTTTCTCAGCTGTATTAAGTTTAAGTGGTCAAATCCGCACTCTTGATATAACTTTATGGCACTTGTATTTCTCGGTATAACATCTACGAACATGGAAACTACCTTTTTTTCAGCCATTAATTCATCCAGTTTTTGAATCTCCCTTTAACTCAACCTCTTTTGTATCAAGGTTTACAATTCTTGTCCTAGTATCTGCTTTTGAAATAAATATGGGTTCGCCAGTGTTATCAATACAATAGGAAATAGGAATCGACACCCCGCAGTTTCTATAGGAACCATCTGCATGGCTTGTTCCAAAAATAATTGTATTATAGGCTTTGGCAATGTTTTTTGCTTCTTTTATCCATTCTTCAAATTGCTTGTCACTAAACATTCCAACTCCAATTGGGTGCGCTATAAAATTAATTTCTTTATTTACTTTTTTTAAGTCTCTCGCACCCTTTAGGATTTCCATACAAAGTACATACCCAATTGTACTTCCATTGTAATCAGCTGCCAGCGGTTCATATAACTCTACAGCTTCATCAGGAAGAGTTTTTGCCCTTTCTAAAATTTTTTCTCCAAAATCATTTATTATTACTGCTCTATCTTTATTATCTTTTCTGTACGATGTAATAATAGCTATTTTATATGCCTTAGCTAACTTACAAGCTTCCTTCAAAGCCTCTTCATTTGACAAGTATCCTTCTGGAAACAGTACTATATCTATTGAGCTATTTGTTTTAATCTCATTTTCAAGCTGTTTGATGTTTTCTTCATGCATTGGTTGTCCTATTAATATTTTCATTGTAATACTACCTCTATATTTTTTTAGATAACCTTTCACTCACCAAGGTGTTGCTTTCTTTTTAATCTTTTAATTATTATATTCCACATAATATACCTATTTCCTTTTACTGTATAAGAAAAACTCATATCTTCTTACAACAAAGACATGAGTCTCAATAATATCCATATAGCATATCATTAACTAATCATATGAATTTTACGAAGCTTTTATTCTTAACCTATTTGTTTTATCTAATACAAAAATCATATGTGCTGCCACATTTAAAATAAAAAAATCATAGATAATTTTATCTATGATTTCATAAAAAACCTAATATCTTATTTCATCATATTTTATTGATACGGCGTAAATATATACATTCCTAAGCTAAATTATCAAATCTTCTCTCCCTAATTTAATCATAACATATAAATAATGTAAAATATAGTCTTATATTTACCATAACTTTCAAGTAAAATGTGGTTATCATTTAAATAGGAGATGGTAGATTGTACAAGAACTTATTTAAAAACAGGAATTTTACCTTGCTAACTATAGGAGGATTTATTTCTTCTATCGGAGACTACCTATACAACGTGGGAGTAACAGTATATTTATACAGCTTAACCAAGTCAGTGGGCTCAGTTGCCTTGATGTGGCTTTCAAGAGGAGCTTTAAGAATACCCGTACTGTATTTGTCTGGAATTATAGCAGACTCTTATAACAAGAAAAAAGTTATTATGTTCACAAATTTAATGAGTGTTATTACTGCCTTTCTTTTTATATTTGCTAATGATCAGAGGCTATGGCTTGTCTATGTATTAGCCTTCTTGCTGCAATCCTTAAATGATATGGACGTAAGTTCAGAAACAGCCATACTTCCCGAACTAGTTTCAAAGGAAGAACTATCTTTCTCAAATTCCATCTTCTCATTTTTAGAATCCACAAGTGTTTTTCTTTCCCCTGCTATCGGTGGAATTTTGTACAAACTCTATGGCAGCAATATTTTATTTACCATCAATGCTCTAAGTTTCTTATTAGCTGGTATTCTATTTGGCTTCATAAAATATAATCATGTTAAAAAGGAAGCAGTTTCAACAAAGGCTGGAATTATAAAAAGCGGTGCAGAAGGTTATAAAATACTATCAAAATACATTAATGTTAAAACAGTATTTATTATTATGAGCATATTTGCTATTCTAGGCAGGTTCTATGAAACTTATAAGGTAGCAGTATCAGATGTGCTATTGAATATAAAACCAGAAGGCATTATTTACTTTGATTACGCCTTGGCACTTGGAGGGATTTCCGTTCCTTTTATAGTTAAAGCCCTATCAAAAAGAAATCATATAGTAATATTTACACTTTCTACTCTAATAGTTGGCATTGGATATATAATATTTGGATATTCTCACAGCTTTATAATAACCTTTATTATTTTAGTCATTTTAGGCTTAGCCCAAAATATCCAAGGGATTTATTCAAGAACGATAATTCAAAATAATATCCCGCAAGAATATCTAGGCAGAGTGTTCTCCTTTTATAAGATACTGCTTACCTTTTTTGCTATTATAGGGCTTTTAATTGCAACACCATTGTATAATTTTATTGGTATAGGCAGTTCTTTTTTAGCTGTAGCAGCTATTTTGATTGTACTATGTATAATACAGCTTAAATATAGGGCCTAAAAGAAATGTAAATAGCCCGCAAATGACTGGATCTTGCGGGCTACATTCTAAATATAATTTGTTATCCTCTCATCTATATATCTGCTTTTAAAACTTCTCTGCCAACTTATCCAAAGCCTCGTTATGTACTCTATAAACTGTCCACTCATCCATTGGAATAGCTCCCATTTGCTTATAAAATTGAATAGAGGGCTCATTCCAATCCAAGCACCACCATTCAAGCCTTCCGCAATTTCTTTCTACAGCCAGCTTGGCAAGAAAAGCAAGCATAATCGTGCCAATACCTTTTCCTCTCATCTCAGGTCTAACGTATAAATCTTCCAAGTAAAGACCCGGCCTCCCTAAAAAAGTAGAGAAATTATGAAAGAATAGTGCAAAAGCTACAGGTTCATCATTGTATTCACCAATAATAACCTCAGCTGCCTTTCGTTCAAATAGAGATTCTATTAGAATTTCTTCAGTGGCCACAACTTCATGCAGCATTTTTTCATAGACCGCTAATTCCTTTATAAATTCTAAAATTAGTGAAGCATCATTTTTTTCTGCAAATCTTAATTTGAAATTACTAAGCCTAGTATCAATTAACATTTTCTACCTCCCATGTTCTATATCAAGAATGTTTGAAACACTCTTTGATATCAATAAAGCCATGAGTTAATAACGCACTTAAAAATATTTACTTATCTATGAATTAAATACTATAATTTCTATTTTTTCATTATCATATAAAAAGCTCTGGTTCATGCCTAACTGTACTAAAGTTATCAATTAATCCTTGAGTAAATTTCTTAAATATTTCATGATTTATAGACTTAGCCTTTAAAGGGCATCGTCTAATACAACTACAGCATTTTACACACTTTGAAGCCTCTGCTTTTTTATAATCATTAAAATCAATAGCACCCATTGGACAATGCTTTGCGCAAATACCGCAATTTATACAGTTGTCCTTTGTTTCTGGCGACATTGGTGCTGCTGGTATTCTCTCTTTATATGGAAAGTTTCCTTTAACAATAAGCTTGGATAATTGAAGGACATCCTCATTACTTTCTAGCTTATTTCTAATTTCAGCACCAAACTCTCTGGCGATTTTCAGGTCATCAGCATCAGGTCTGCCTGTTCCAACCTTATCAGTATATGAATGTTCAGCGATAAATGCACCGCCTGCAATTCCAATGAAACCATTTTTCTCAAAAGTATCTTTTAATTCTAAAAGTGCATCGTCATAATTACGATTTCCATATACAGTAATAAAAATAGCAGGTGTATCGTTTCCCTTTACTTTCACTAAATAATCCATTAAAAAAGCTGGTACCCTTCCTGCATATACAGGCAGTCCAACTATCACTAAATCATTTGAACCAAACGCAACTTCCTTTTGCCTGTTGATTGGTAACGTAATATTATATTCTTTGAAGCTATCACTAATACTTGCTGCAATCTCCTTAATAACTTTTGCTGTACTGTCAGTAGCGCTGAAATAAAGTACACTTAACTGTTTGTCCATAAAAACCTCCGAATATTATTAGAATTTAACTTCAAGTTGTCTTACTTTATAATATATAATAACTGATAAGCATTCAAGTATTTCATTTGTCCTTAGACACTATCTAAAGGAACTCAATTACATAATAAAAAAGTGAAAATAAACTACAGCTATTTTCACTTCTTCCTTTAAACCCTTACATATAAATTCACTTCCGACTTTTCTCTTAGCTCGCCAAGCATAGGCACAATTGTAGTAAAGTGAGCACTTTTATTGTGAAGTTCTATGGCCTCTTTATCTTTCCATTCTTCTATAAAGGTTAGTATATTTTTATTATTTATATCCTCATTTAAGTTGTAATATATGCAGCCTGCTTCTTTTCTGCTCTCATCAACAAGCTCCTTTGCCAAAGCTTTAAATTCTTCTACTCTTCCTTCTTTTATTACATTCTTTGCAACTATAGTAATCATTCTATACTACCTTCTTTCTATACAATTTATATGACAACACTAGCGATTCTGCAATTAATAAGTTTCTCTATATCTTTAGGGGATTATTCAATTTGGTGTCCTATCTTTCCTGCACTTACAACAATAGTGTCCAGGGCTTCGCAGGATATATCCAGCACCGTCTTATAATCCTTTTTCATACCTATGGGAGAGCAGCCGCCACGAATATAGCCTGTAACCTTATTTATATCAGTAACCTTAATCATCTCTACTGCTTTTTCACCTACAGCTTTTGCAGCAGCCTTTAAGTTAAGCTCCTCAGCCACGGGAATAACAAAAACATAATATTCCCTGCTTATTCCTTGTGTAACAAGTGTTTTATACACCTGATCTACAGGCTTTCCTATCTTTTCTGCAACAGAAATACCATCAGTTAGTCCATCACTAGAATCATATGTATAGGTATTGTATGAATTTCCTGCCTTATCAAGGATTCTCATAGCGTTTGTCTTTAAGTTGCTCATAATCATTAACCTCCTGCAATAATTTTATTATATACTAAATTGTTTGATTCTTCCATAAACTTCATTAGGATATGTTATGATATAATGAATTACATTACAAAATAAGCATATTATAGGAGATACCTATGAACTCAATTATATTACAAAAAAGAACCTTTAAAAATTCTTTTAAGGAAAAGGCTTCATATGTTTTAAAAGATAAGCCAGCAGCAGCTGTATTTTTTCTAATGTATTTTAAGACACTGATATTTATGAATATCCTAAGAAGCAGCGGCTGCTCTAAACTTATTTTTAAATTCGATAATATATATCTTTATCATTTTGTTTCATTATTTTTCATATCAGGATTTATAAGTTTCTCATTCTTGGCAGGAAAAAGGCTGCACCTTTGGCTCTTAATACTAATTAATTTAATATACTCCATACTTCTCATAGGAGATTTGTGGTATTTCAGAGGCTTTAACGATTTTTTAAATTTACATCTGCTTGGTGAGTTAAATAATTTAAATAATCTTTCAAGCAGCGTATTATCTATGGGAAGACCTATAGATATAATTTTCATTTTAGATATTATAATACTGCTTTTTGTTTTCGGTTTTCAGAACAAAAAATACAAAAATTCAAATAAGGTTAATGGAACCTTTGGAATGATATTTAGCTTCTCTTTTGTAGTTATTATGATTTTACATTTATCCCTAGACTATCACGGTAAAGACTACAAGGGTACTGAGTTATTTAAAACCCAGTTTATACCCTATTCCACCATGAGAAATCTTTCCCCTTTAGGCTACCACTTGTATGATGCTTACGTATTTATTGAGGATAATACCCCCTACAACATGAGCTCTGAAGAGGAGAATAAAATAAAAGACTGGTTTTCCTACAAGAACGAAAATCTTACTGACAATAAATATAAAAATATGTTTCTTGGAAAAAACCTGATTATAATTCAGGTGGAATCTCTTGAAAACTTCGTAATAAATAACAGTCATGAAGGTCA
>CAZMQY010000113.1:0-1127 GCA_964568335.1 uncultured Clostridium sp. | reverse complement strand
TAACCCCAAATCTAAATAAGCTATTAAAAAACAGCTTATATTTCTCAAACATCTATGAACAAGTGAATAACGGCAACAGTGCTGATGCGGATTTAATGATTAATACCTCGCTTTTTCCAGTAAGGCGCGGAAGCACCTTTTTCAGATTTCCTAATAATGATTACAATACGCTGCCTTTAATGTTAAGCAACGCTGGCTATTCCACAAGAGCACTGCATTCCGACTATGGATATTACTGGAATGTTGAAAAAGCTTTAAGTAACTTTGCTTTTCATGAATTTAAAGATATAAACGATTTTGACAGTTCTGATACCTTTTGGATGGGGCTTACTGATGAAAGCTTTTTAGACCAGGTTAAGGATATGGCAGTAAAAGAAATAAAGCCCTTTTATTATTTTACAGTAACCTCCACCTCACATTCTCCATTTGAAATGCCTGATAAATTCAAGGGTTTAAAACTCAGTGAGGGTTTTGATAAAACCTATATGGGTGGTTATTTTCAAAGTGTGAATTATGCTGACAAACAAATTGGAAGATTTATTGAGAATTTAGACAGAGAAGGAGTCTTGGACAACACAATTATAGTAGTATATGGGGATCATAATGGTGTTCATAAATATTATGCCGATGAAGTGTCCAAGCTTAATAATCAAGAGCCATGGTGGGATAATCAAGGAAGGGTACCATTGATTATATACAGTAAAAATCTTGACGGAAAAGAAATTAAAACTATTGGGGGACAAATTGATATTTTGCCTACACTAGTCTATACTTTGGGCCTAGAAAAAGATTTGTATCAAAACGCAGCTATGGGTAGAAATCTGCTTAACACTAAAAAAAGCTTTTCTCTTCTTAATGATGGAACTATAATTGGAAGAGAAAATTTAAGCACAGAGGATATAAAGCATATAGAGCAGTCCTTTGATATTTCTGAAAAGCTAATACGTTCTAACTACTTTAAAATAAAATATTAGTTAAGCTAAGGGACGGTTATTTACACAAAGTGCTAATAACCGTCCCTTAGCTTAACTAAACCTTAAAGCTGGCGGACAAAATGTCCAGCCAGCATCCTGTAATTATCTCTTTAAGCAGCATTTAATTTATTTTCGCTCATCATTTGACGTATC
>CAZMQY010000112.1:2591-10582 GCA_964568335.1 uncultured Clostridium sp. | reverse complement strand
AAAGGACATAAAGTACGATTATGTTAGAGAGGATATAAAGGCAGTTGTTTCGGCTGCTAATGGAAAGGCTTTAACAAAGGTCATAATAGAGACTTGTCTTTTAACTGATGAGGAAAAGGTTATAGCTTGTAAGCTGGCTAAGGAAGCTGGAGCAGATTTTGTAAAGACCTCAACAGGTTTTTCTAAGGGTGGAGCTACTTATGAGGATATCAAGCTTATGAGAGAAACAGTAGGAAAAGAAACAGGTGTTAAGGCTTCTGGCGGGGTAAGAAGCTATCAGGATGCAATAGCAATGATCGAGGCAGGAGCATCTAGAATAGGTGCATCGGCATCAATTGCAATCTGCGAAGGCAGAGAAGGAAGCTCAAATTACTAATAAATCAATTATTTAGGCTGCGTTTTAATTAAACGCAGCTTTTATTTTTTGCAAACTGTTCCTAAAATATAAAAATTTGAATATTTATATAGTAATATAGACATTTATGAAGGGAGGAATAACAGCGTGAGATTGGAACTAACAGCAAAGGACGTTTTATATGAGTATAATATTGAAAATAATATATCAAGGGAAGATGTAGAATATATTCCTGAATACAGTCAGGTTTATAAAAAAATTAAGAGCGCTCTGGAGATAGATGAAAGCGGATATAATGTATATTTAATAGATGATTTCTCAAAGGATAAGCTTAAGAACATCATAGGCTTTGTGGAAAAAACTTTGCAAGAAAGAGAAAAACCTCAAGATATTTGTTATGTATTGTGGGAGGATACTAAGAGCCCTAAGGTACTTTTTCTTCCAAATGGAAAGGGAAATGAGCTTAAGGCAAAGCTGGAAGAAATTCAAAGTGTTTACGCTGAAAGCACCTTTAACTTCTATAACAGTAGTGCTAATAAAGAAAAGGAAGCCCTTTTAGATAACATGCAAAAGATAAGAAATGAGCTTATCGGAAAACTTGAAAATATGGCTGACGGATATGGCTTTGAGATAAAGATTACTCAGGGGGGCTTTGTATTCATTCCTTTAAAAGAAGGGGAAGCAATGACTGAGAAAGACTACGATGATTTAGAGAAGGATAAAAAGGAAGATATACTCGATAAGGTTGGCACCTTGAAGGAAAATGCAGAAGGGATTTTAGATGAGCTAAAACGTGTTGAGCTTGATGAGCTTGAGAAAATAAAAAAGCTTATGAGTGAACACTTTAAGGAAGAGTTAATGGAAATAAAAGAGGAGTATGCTGAGTTATTTAAAGAAACAAAAAAAGCATTGCTATTCTTAGACAGTATATGTAAGGAAATTGAGAAAAATTTAATAGATAATTATTCTGTAAACTATGATGAAGATGAAGAAAAGATAAACGAGATTATATATAGATATGCAGTTAATGTGTTGGTTGATAACAGCAAAAATGATAAACCTCAGGTAATCTTTGAAGAGGACCCAAGTGTAAACAATCTGCTTGGAAGTATTGAATATGAGAATCACAATAATGTGTACACTACTGATATTACATTAATAAAAGCAGGTTCTATGCTTATGGCTAATGAAGGTTGTTTAATAATAAGGGTCAACAGCCTATTCAATAATACTCATGCTTATTATTATTTAAAGAAGACCCTAATGTCCGAGAAGGTTAATTTAGATTACAACAAAGGCTATTTAGAGCTTTTGTCCTTAAGCAGTTTTAAGCCAGAGGTGATTAACATCAAAATGAAGGTTTTATTGATTGGGGACTACGAAACCTATGATGTTCTTTACAATTTCGATGAGGATTTTAAAAAGATATTTAAGCTTAGAGCAGAGTATGAGCCTATAGCAGATATTAATGAAAGCACTAGAAAAGCACTAATAAATAATGTTTATAAATTTGTTGATGAAAATAATCTTAACACGATAGATAACAAGGCTATTTATGAAATAGCAAAGTTTCTTTCAAGAAAAGCAGAGTCTAAAAATAAGCTTTATTTTGATGATAGTGAAATAAGCCAAATTCTTATTCTTTCAAACAATAAGGTTGTCAATGAAAATAGAAAAGTTATATCCGCGGAGGATATAAGAGAAGTTGCTTATCCTCAAGAAATCATTCACAGGGAGATACTTGACAGCTATAGAGATAAAAGATTATTGATTAATGTAAGCGGCACTTTAATTGGCCAAATTAATGGACTCTCTGTTATTGATACAGGATATTTTAGATTTGGAAAGCCTATAAGAATTACCTGCACCTGCTATAAGGGAGACGGAAGCATTATAGATGCTCAAAAGGAAAGCAATTTAAGCGGCAGCATTCATAATAAATCTATCAATATTTTAAAGGGCTATATTAATAAATTGACAAATTCCTACTCAAGAATTCCAGTGGACTTTCATTTAAGTTTTGAGCAGATCTACGGAAAAATTGATGGAGATAGTGCTTCTGTTGCAGAGGTAATAAGCATGATTTCCGCCCTAAGCAAAATACCTATAAAGCAGAATATAGCTGTAACTGGATCAATTAATCAGTTTGGTGAGGTTCAGCCTATAGGTGGGGTAAATGAGAAGATAGAAGGCTTTTTTAACATTTGCAAGGTATTAGGCAGCACAAAAAATAAGGGAGTACTGATACCTTATTCTAATAAAAATGATTTGGTTTTAAATCACGAGGTGGAGGAGGAAATTAAGAGAGGCAATTTTCATATATATACTATGGATTCAGTAGAGGACGCAATGGAAGTTTTGATGGGAGAAGGAGAAATAAAGGTGCCAGAAGTAATGGACAGCATCGCTAAAGAAATTAAAAAATACTCAAAAAAATAGAGAAAGAATGGAGACCAGCTCTCCATTCTTTTTATACGTTAAATCTAAAGTTAACTACGTCGCCATCCTGCATTATATATTCTTTGCCTTCAAGTCTGTAGAAACCTTTTTCCTTGGCGGCAGCTTCTGATCCACATTCAACCAGTTTGTCAAAGGATATAATCTCTGCTCTAATAAAACCTCTTTCAATATCTGAGTGTATTTTTCCAGCAGCCTGAGGAGCTTTTGTACCTTGAGTTATTGTCCAAGCTCTAATTTCTTGTACTCCTGCAGTTAAAAAGCTCATTAAGCCTAAAAGCTTATAGCTTGAATGAATAAGCTTATCAAGTCCTGTTTCTTCAAGTCCGTATTCTTTCAGAAGCTCAAGCTTTTCTTCTTCCTCTAATGAAGATACCTCTTCCTCAAGCCTTGCGCAGATAACAACAACTTCGGATTTTTCAGTTGCAGCATGAGCTTGAACTTTTTTGACAAAATCATTTTCCAGGTTCCCAGAAACTAAATCGTCTTCTGATATATTTGCTGCATATAATACAGGCTTAGAGGTAAGAAGGAAGAATCCCTTTACTAGTTCCTGCTCATCTTCTGTCATTTCTAAAGTTCTAACAGGTTTTCCACTTTCTAAATGACTTTTTATCCTTTCCATTAAAGTTTGCTCTTCCTTAGCCTTTTTATCGCCTGAACGAACTAATTTAATGGCTTTTTCTATTCTTCTATCTATCATTTCGATATCTGAAAAAATTAATTCTAAATTTATGGTTTCAATATCTCTAAGAGGGTCTACTGAGCCATCTACGTGAACCACATTTGGGTCATCAAAACAGCGTACCACGTGAACAATGGAAGCTACCTCTCTTATGTGCGACAAAAATTTATTTCCTAGACCTTCCCCTTGGCTGGCTCCTTTAACAAGTCCTGCTATATCGTAAAATTCTATGTTTGCATAAACTTTTTTCTTTGAAGAGTATATTTTTTCAAGTACATCAAGCCTCTTATCGGGAACATTGACAACTCCTATATTTGGTTCAATGGTACAAAATGGATAATTTGCAGACTCTGCGCCTGCCTTAGTTATAGCGTTAAATAAAGTGCTTTTACCTACATTAGGCAAACCAACAATTCCAAGCTTCATCTATTTACATTCCTTTCCTTCTTTTGTGTATCCTTAAGTCTTAATAAATTATACATTACCCTATTAGCTATTTCAAGAATAATAGTGTGTTTCATGTGGAGAGAATGCCTGTTCTGCAGCTAGAAAAAAATATAAATTTTATTAAAAAATATGCTAATTATGAGATATTATTAGAAGGAATTTTGATTTTTATATAGAATATGTAGTAATAGTGGTTAAAAGTGGTGCAAAGTGGAGTGAAATTTTATTGAGGTGGAAAAATGTTTATAGGCGAGTATCAACATGCCATAGATAATAAAAATAGAATGATTATCCCCTCTAAATTTAGAGAAGCTCTTGGCGAAGGCTTTGTGCTTACAAAAGGATTAGATGGCTGTCTTTATGCTTATACTATGGAAGAATGGAAAATCCTTGAGGAAAAGCTTAAGAAGCTTCCTCTTACAAGCAAGGATGCTAGAGCTTTTGTTAGATTCTTCTTTTCAGGAGCAAATGAAGTGGACATAGATAAACAAGGGAGAACACTAATACCACAAAATCTATTAGAATACGCAGGTATTAAAAAGGAAATAGTAAGTATAGGTGTTTCTACTAGAATAGAAATCTGGGGCAAGGAAAAGTGGGAAGAATATAACAGTCAAAATATTGATTTTGATGGTATAGCAGAGAAGATGAGTGAACTTGGTATATAACCATAGATAAAGGAGAAAAACAATGGAGTTTAAACATATATCGGTATTATTAAATGAAGTAATTCACGGTTTTGATATAAAAGAGAATGGAGTATATGTTGATTGTACTTTAGGAGGAGCAGGTCATTCTAGTGAGATTATAAAGCGTCTTGCAACTGATGGACGATTAGTTGGAATAGATCAGGATAAGGATGCTTTAAAAGCTGCTGGAGCTAAGCTTAAGGATTACAATAACGTTACATTTGTACATAACAATTTCACTAATGTTGAAGAAATACTTAATGAGCTTAACGTAGACGGCGTAGATGGAATATTAATGGACTTAGGGGTTTCTTCCTACCAATTGGATACAGGAGAACGGGGTTTTAGTTATATGCAGGATGCACCCCTTGATATGAGAATGAATAGAGATGATGATTTCTCTGCTTACGAGGTTGTAAATGGCTATAGCGAAGAGGAGTTATTCAAAATAATTAAAAATTTTGGCGAAGAGAAATTTGCTAAGAGAATTGCTAAGTTTATTGTTGATAGAAGGAATGCTGAGCCAATAAATTCTACACTTCAGCTGGTTGACATAATTAAGGCGGCGATTCCAGCTAAGGCTAGAAGGGAAGGGCCGCACCCAGCTAAGAGAACCTTTCAGGCAATAAGAATTGAAGTTAATAAGGAATTAGATATATTGGATAAAGCTATTGAAGGTGCAGTTAATAAGCTAAAAACAGGAGGCAGGCTTGCCATAATAACCTTCCACTCCTTAGAGGATAGAATAGTAAAAAATAAATTTAAAGAGCTCGAAACTCCATGTACATGTCCTAAGGAGTTTCCGGTTTGCATATGCGGTAAAAAACCAAAGGTAAGGATAATAACAAGAAAACCTATTGAGCCTTCTGAAGAGGAAGTAAATGAAAATCCAAGAAGCAGAAGTGCCAAGCTAAGAATAGCCGAGAGAATTTAGTTCTAATTTTGGGATGGGGTGAATAAAGTGATAGTGATGGACAACAAAAATTTTACAAATGGAAGTTCGGCTTTAGCTCCAAAATATAAGCCGCATGTTCCAAATGTAAATGAAGAATTAGAAAAACTAAAAAAACAGAAGAAGGAAAAACAAAGGGCTTTAGCCGAAGCTAAGGTCAAAAGACATGCAAGAATAATAGGTATGATACTTATTTCATTTTCAATTGGGGTTTTATTAATCGGACGATATGCTGCAGTATATAATATGCAAAAGAATTTAACAAAGATTAAAACTGAAATACATAATTTAAGCATGGAAAATGAAAATCTAACGGTTCAATTAGTAAAAGCCAACAATATTCAGCAGATTGAAGAAGCTGCAAAAACAAAACTACAGATGATTACTCCAAATAAAAATAATATTATCTATATGGAGGCCACTAAAGATTACTTTGCAAAGAATACTAATGAGGAAAAGAAGAATAAACAGGAGGATTTGATTGCAAGGATTAAGAGCATTTTATTTTAGTGGGGGTAGATAAGTTGGCTAACGGAGAATATAGGGACAAGGTGATAATAAAAAAAAGGATGCTGATTTCATTTGGCATACTTTTTCTTTTATTTTTTTTGCTTATCATAAGACTTTGTTATATTATGATAGGGCAATCCGAACATCTGACTAAAATTGCGAAAGAACAATGGACAAGTGATGTAAAAATTGACGCAAGAAGAGGAAGAATTGTTGATAGAAACGGTGTTGAATTAGCAGTTAGTGCTAATGTTTATAGAGTGGATTTGGATATGAACTCTATGAGGCAGCATCTAGATGAAAAAGGTATCACCAGAGAAGAAATTGCTCCAAAGCTAGCTGATGCTCTTAATATGGATAAGGAAGAAATTTTAAAAACTTTATATAAAACCCTACCAAATGGCCTTCCAATGGCTTCTGCTTCGCTAGCTAGAAGAATTGAAAAGGTGCAAGCAGATAAGGTTATTGACTTAAATATAAGGGGGGTTCAAGTATCCGCTGATACACAAAGATATTATCCTTATGATAACCTTCTGTCTCATGTACTGGGTTTTGTTAGAAAAGACGGGGTGGGACTTAATGGAGTGGAGCTTAGCTACGATAAGATATTATCGGGAACTCCAGGTAGAATAATATCTGAAACGGATAATAAAAGTAAAGGACAACCATACATAATATCTGAATTTACAAAGCCCATTGACGGCAAGGATTTAGTATTAACAATAGATAAAATGATACAGCAGTTTGCTGAGAAAGCAGCTGAGCAAGCTTTAAATGATAATAAGGCTAAAGCTGTAACTATAATGGTAATGGATCCTAATAACGGCGAAATTTTGGCTATGGCAAACAAGCCGGATTATAATCCGAATAATCCTTGGGTAGATGGAAAGACTCAAGATGAGCTGCAAAAAATGTGGAGAAATAGGGCGGTGAGCGACACCTTTGAGCCTGGCTCTATTTTTAAAGTTATTACAGCATATGGCGCTATGGAAGAAAACGTAGTTCGTGAGAGCGATCATTTTCTGTGTGGTGGAAGCAGCAGGATATTAAATAGAACTATACGCTGCTGGAGGAGAACAGGCCATGGTGACCAAAACTTTGTAGATATACTTAAAAACTCCTGTAATGTTGGCTTTATGGAACTTGGCAAAAGACTTGGAAAGGAAAATTTAAACAAGTATATAAATAAGTTTGGCTTTGGGCAGAAAACAGGTATTGACCTTCCAGGTGAAGCTAAAGGAATTATAAGAAAAACCTCAAGCATAACAGATGTGGATGTAGCGACAATATCCTTTGGACAGAGCAATACAGTTTCAAGTATACAGTATTTAACAGCTTTAAATGCAATAGCAAACGGTGGAAAGCTTATTACTCCACATATAATGAAGGAAGTTGTTCAAATTAATAATAACGGAAAAAAAATTGTGGAGCAAAGATATGATAATTACAATGAAAAAAGTATATTAAAAGAAAATGTGGCCAATACTTTAAGAGGATACTTGGAAAAGGTTGTAAGCGAAGGCGGAGGTAAGAATGCAAATATACCTGGCTATCATATAGCTGGCAAAACTGGTACCGCTCAAAAGGTAGACAGTGTTACAAAGACTTATGCCGCAGGAAAATATATAGCCTCTTTTGGCGGTATGGCACCAGCTGATAAGCCAGTAATTACTCTTTTTGTATCTATAGATGAACCAGATCCATCAAATTATTATGCTGGACAGATAGCTGCTCC
This sequence comes from uncultured Clostridium sp., assembly GCA_964568335.1. GTDB lineage: Bacteria > Bacillota > Clostridia > Clostridiales > Clostridiaceae > Clostridium_AT. Next base: position 2,752 of record CAZMQY010000112.1, on the reverse strand, counting down.
TGTAGCTAAGCAAGTGTTTAATGACATATTTAATTATTTAGCCATTGATGTTGATGCTTCCAGTGAAGAAATCGCAAAAAGCATGCGTAAAGATGTTGTGTTACCAGAAATAAGAGGTATGAAAAAGGATGCTGCTGCGAAGCTTTTAAAGGAAGCAAAAT
>CAZMQY010000112.1:1294-2581 GCA_964568335.1 uncultured Clostridium sp. | reverse complement strand
GGATATACAATGAAAGAGGGAGACAAAGTTGTCCTTTACACAGGAAGTACCACAAACTATAATAAGGTAGTGGTTGTACCTGAACTTATTGGCTTAAACAAGAATAAGGCTATGAGCTTACTGAATACCTTAGGTCTAAAGGCTGATTTTATTGGTGAAGGACTAGTTTCAAAGCAAAGCATAGATGCTGGCAAACAAGTTGATAAGGGAACTACATTACTCTTAGAAATGGATGTTATTGAAGATTAATTGTAAAAGATTATGTAAGGCATGCAAATATTCCTTTGTTTATAAGTAGTATTGCATGCCAATATTGTGTATGTATTTGATTTATATAGAAGTACATTTAGGAGTGCGTTGAAATGAAGTTAAGGGAATTATTAAAAGATGTAAATTACTGCATAATTAATGGAAGTGAAAACATAGATATTAATAAAGTGGAATATGATTCAAGAAAGGTTCAACGGGGAGACTTATTTGTATGCATTGAAGGTTTTAAGGTAGATGGTCATGACTATGCACAGAAGGCCCTGGAGAGGGGGGCTGCAGCAATAATATGTCAAAAGGATTTACAGTTAATTACCTCTGCAGCTGTAGCTAAGGCTTTAGATACAAGGAAGGCGCTGGCTCTAATCGCCTCAAATTTTTATGGAGAAGTATGGAAAAAACTTAAATTGACAGCCATTACGGGCACTAACGGTAAGACAACATCAACTTATATGATAAAAGCAATATTGGAGGAAGCAGGCTATAAGGTTGGTTTAATAGGAACTATAGCAAATTATGTAGGAGATGAAAAGATAGTTTCTCATAGAACAACACCTGAATCCTTGGAACTTCATGAATTATTCAAACAGATGGTGGACAAAGGAGTTAGTCACTGTGTTATGGAGGTTTCCTCCCATTCACTTGCACTTGATAGAGTATATGGCATAGAGTTTTCTGAAGCTATTTTTTCAAATTTAACACAGGATCATCTTGATTTTCATGGAACCCTTGAAAACTACTATAATGCAAAGCTAATGCTGTTTAGGAACAGCAAAAATTTGATTATTAATATGGATGATAATTACGGAAAAAGAGTTTACGATGATGTTAAAAGCGATAGAATTAACTATGGAATTGAAAATAGCAGCGACCTTGGGGCCGAAAACATAGTTATGCATTCTAGGGGAATAGAATTCGACCTCACATATAAAAATGAGGATATACATATAAGCTTAAATATTCCAGGAAGATATAACATATACAATGCTCTTGGCAGTGCTGCAGCTTGCTTGAATGAAG
>CAZMQY010000112.1:0-1284 GCA_964568335.1 uncultured Clostridium sp. | reverse complement strand
TAGTCTTGAGGCTGTTAAAAGAGGTTTAGAAAAAGTTTTTGTTCCTGGAAGATGCGAAATAGTGGCTAAAAATTATAATTTAGATTTTGATATAATTGTTGATTATGCACATTCTCCAGATAGTTTGGAAAATATCTTAAAAACTGTTAGAGAATTTACTAAAGAGAGGCTTATTACAGTATTTGGCTGCGGAGGAGACAGAGATAAAACAAAGAGACCTATTATGGGAGCAGTAGCCAGCAAGCTTAGTGACATAGCTATTATTACCTCTGATAATCCTAGAACAGAAGAACCCCAGGTTATTATAGAGGATATTTTAAAAGGAGTAGTAAATAACAACTGCTATATCATTGAAAATAGAAAAGATGCGATAAAGAAAGCTATAAGTATTGCTAAAAAAGATGATATTATTGTCATAGCTGGAAAAGGACATGAAGACTATCAAGAACTAAAGGATAAGGTAATACACTTTGATGAAAGAGAAGTTATTGCTGATATAATAAAGGAGCTGTTTTAATTGGTGAATTTAACCTTAATAGAAATTGTAAAAGCAGTAGGAGGGGAAATATTAAAGTCAGGAAAAGAGTCAAAATACCAAGCTGTTAGTACTGATACTAGAACAATACAAGAAGACAGCATATTTGTTGCTCTTAATGGTGAAAACTTTAATGGCAATTCCTATGCGTCACAGGCTAGCAATAAGGGCGCTTCAGTATGTATAATAGATGAAGTTTTGAATCCACTAGCTGATTTCAATAGAGACACTGTGGTAATAAAAGTTGATGACAGCAAAATGGCGCTACTTAATCTTGCAAAATATTATAGAAGCAAGCTTACGGTTAAGGTTGTAGGAATAACTGGCTCAACTGGCAAGACCTCTACTAAAGATTTAGTTGCTGCTTTTTTAAGCTCTAAATATAAGGTTTTTAAAACTAAAGGGAATTTTAATAATGAGATTGGCTTGCCGCTGATGATATTTGAGCTTTCTGATGATTTTGATGTGGCTGTGCTGGAGATGGGGATGAGCAATCTTGGTGAGATACACAGATTAGCTGATGTTGCTAGACCTGACATAGGAATAATCACAAATATTGGAGTATCCCATCTTGAGTATCTAAAGAAAAGAGAAAACATATTGAAGGCAAAGCTTGAAATAACAGATTTTTTTAACAATAACAATACATTGATAATAAATTATGATAATGATTTGTTAAACACCGTGAAAGACTTAAACTATAATATATTAAAAATTAGCACAGAAGCAGATAATGCAGACTACAGAGC
>CAZMQY010000111.1:0-10650 GCA_964568335.1 uncultured Clostridium sp. | reverse complement strand
AGCCATATTAGACTACTTGAAAGCACATAATGGCTCAATGCCTTACAACGATAAGACCTCCCCTGAAGACATATATAAAATCTTCCACACTAGCAAGAATTATTTCAAGCAGGCTCTAGGCGGTCTTATGAAAAAAAATCTGATTGTTCAAAACGAGAACGTAACTAAGTTAAAATAATAATTTAAGGGGCAGAAATACTGCCCCTTAATCTTTATAATCATAATCCCTTTCCTCTAAAGCGTCCTGCGGAAGAATCTCTAAGGCCATCTCAAGTATATCCTTTCCCTTGCGCCCTATAGGATACGGCGGACTAATAAGTTGTTTCCACTGTTTGCTGCCCTTCTTATTAAAAAACAGTCCTACTATATGTTTTAAAAGCAGGCTGGTTGGTGTTCCCTTTGCATCTTCCTCACTAACATAAGGTATAAGCTTTTCAATTATTTCTCTTCTAGTTATATTATTGGTTTCTTTACCTGAGAAGTATTTGTCCACTTGTGTCAAAATATAAGGCATTTCATAGGCTGCACGGCCAAGCATAATTCCATCTACATGTTTGAGATGCTCATCAATATCTTCAATGGTTTTAATACCCCCATTAATAACAATATTCAAATTTGGATGCTCCTCCTTTAGTCTATAGACCTCCTCATATCTTAAAGGAGGAATATCCCTGTTTTCCTTTGGACTAAACCCCTCTAATACCGCAATTCTTGCATGTATGATATAACAATCAGGCTTTGACTTTTCTACAGTTTCAACAAAATTAGCCATATCCTCGTAGCTATCTAATAGTGTTCTTTCAAAGGAGCTTGGAAGTACATTCTTGCCTTCTATTCCGATTCTATGTTTAACTGTAACAGGTTTTCTCGTAGCACTTTTCATAGCAGCCACCATTTCAGCTACCAATTCTGGATAGGCCATAAGTACAGCACCCATTTCATTTCCTGCCACTCTATCTGATGGACATCCCACATTTAAATTTATTTCATCATAGTCCCAAGCCTCTGCTACTTTGACTGCCTCATAGATTTCCTTTGGATTGCAGCCTGCTATTTGCAGTGCTACAGGCTTTTCAAGAGTATTAAAATCCAGAATCTTTTTCGCATTACCATTTAGAATTCCAAAGGTAGTAATCATTTCTGTATACAAAAGTGATTCCTTTGTCAAAAGTCTAGCAAAATATCTAAAGTATTTATCTGTTCTATCAACCATTGGTGCAATACTTACCTTCGGAATAATAATATCAGACACAGCTGCATCTCCTCCTTAAATTACTTAAATATATTTTGCTCAATATACAAAAAAACTAACCTGTTGCGCTTTATAAAATATAAAAAGCACAACAGGTCAATATATTTAAACCTTAACTATAACCTTATTTTCGCTACAGGTTATCTTAATATCTTTGCCAGAAACCTTTGTAGATAGCGCTACAGTGTGTCCCCAAAGCTCTTGAACATGCTTTAAGGTAGCTTCTGCATAATCTAAGTTTAACTCTCTTCCATCAAACAAATGCTCAAGCTTGAGCACTCTAGTTTTCAAATCCATATCAGTAACTCTAATGACAGGCACCATTCCCATGCCACAGTTAGCACTTAAAATATTTCTTATATTAGTAAAGCCCATATCATCAGACACTTCTTCAATGAAATAGCTGTCGCCTTTTTTCACATATTCAAACAAGTGAAGCTCCTCGCAAAGTTCCTGAGTTAAATATCTCCTCAAAAAGGAAGCATCTCTCTCCAGCTCACGAACCTCAAATATTTTTTCCTTTCCAAATCGTCTTTCAATGTCCTTAAACATTTTAAAGCCAAGGAAATAAGGATTAACTCCAACTTTCCAAGGGGCTACTACATCATTATGCCTTTTAATAAATTCAAGCTGAAGAGACTCTGGAAGGTGAAGCTCATTTAATATAGTATAATGCCAATAGCTGGCCCAGCCTTCATTCATTATTTTAGTCTCGATTTGAGGAATGAAGTATAGGGTTTCTTCCCTCACTATTTCAAGCACATTCTTTTCCCATTCCTCTAAGTTCCCATGTTTAATAATAAAATACATTATGTCATCCTCAGGTTCTAACGGTACTTTACTAACGTCTGGTGCTATTGGTTTATTATAGGGCTCAAGTATGCTTCTCTTTTCAAGCTTTTTTTGATACTCAGAAATTAGCTCTAAAGCTTTAACATCATCTGCGATTTTCTTCTCACCAGCTATCCTTGATATTTGAAGCTTGATTGCGTGTGCAGCATCTAAAACTCTTTCAACTCTATCATAGCCTATGCTGGGATCATTAATATAATTTCTTATCTTATCTGCATGTCTTTTAAACATCTCAATAGTATAAGAGGCTTCAGTTCCATCTCTAAAAAGCCTATTGTTCTTAAAAAAATCATTGTGTCCATAAACATGAGCTATGGTTAGAATCTGAAGCAGCAAAGTATTTTCCTTCATTAAATATGCAAGGCATGGATCAGAATTTATAACCATTTCATATGGAAGCCCCGTAAGATTATATTTATAAAGAGTGCGATTTTTTTCATAGGACTTGCCAAAGCTCCAGTGAGGATACCTTGATGGCATTCCAACATAAGCTTCGTAGCCCAGCATATCCTGGTAGCCTATAACCTCAAACTCCTGCTCATAATGATCAAGTCCAAGTTCCTTAGCTAAAGCTTCTATCTTTTCATTCCATTGTTCCAAATCTTTAACAGTCCATTCCACAGTTAGCCCTCCTTTATATCCTTCTTTAAAATTCCTTTGAGGGCACTCCATAAATCCTGCTTTTGTTTTATAGTTACAGCCACAAATTTACTGCTTTCTATTTCCTTCGTAAGCTTCTCCTTCAATCCTGCATTATAGTACCCAGCCATAATCTCAGCATAACCAACCATATTGCATTTGTTCGTAAGCTCATTAGCGGATTTTATAGCCCTGTCGTTATCCTCAGACCAATTATCCCCATCACTTACATTAAAGGCGTAAATATTCCAAACGCTTGGATTGTATCGTTCTTCAATAATTTCAAGAGCCTTTATATAACCGCTGGATATATAAGTTCCACCGGATTCAACCTTATGAAAAAATTCATTTTCATTAACTTCCTTTGCTGTGGTGGAGTGACTTATAAAAACAATTTCTACATTTGTATACTTCATTCTTATAAATCTGGATAAAACAAAGAAGAAGGAGCGAGCTAAAAACTTTTTAGTGTTATCCATAGAACCGGAGGTATCCATGATGCAAATTATAGCCGCATTGAACTCTCTCTTCTTTGTCTTCTTCACTCTATAATATCTTAAGTCATCTTCTTTAAAAGGAAATCTTTCAAGCTTAACAGAAACCTTCGCCTCCCTTAGTGCTCTTTTCTTCCCTTGCTGCCTTTTAATTTTTTCAATTACTGTTCTCTTTTTTGCAAGTCTGGGATTTATGCCATGTCTTTGATAACCAGACCTTTTTGTGGCATTTTCAGACAGAACCTCAGAAAACTTCTTTTTATCTAAGTCAGGCAGCTCCAAATCCTCCATGAGATAATTTAAAACTTCATCTATAGAAACTTCTGTTTCGTAAATATCGTCACCTTCCTCATTACCAGCGCTGTTTCCCTTGCCCTGCTGTTTTTTCCCTGTGCCTATTTTATCTCCTCTTTTCTCAGAGCCGTCACCGCTGCCAACACCAGGAACATTCTTTCCATATATAAATTGATATTCCTTAAGCCCTCTAATGGGAATTTTAATCTTTTTATTTTTGCCTTCTCCAATTATGCTTTCCTCAGATAATATATCTCCTAAATTATCTCTGATAGATTTTTCCACAAGCTGTTTATGCCTTCTTCTATCCTCTATGGATCTGTCATGATCTGCCGGCCTGTATTCCTTAAAGATAGCCATAATATCAATCCTTCCATAGATTATTAGCTGCATACTTTAATACAACATCGCAGCAGTGCTCGCAGTAACCGTTGGACTTCATTTCCTCAACCATAGTGTTATACTTGGATTCCTGTTCCTTATCCCTAACTCTTGACTTAGTAATAATTCTAGATAAATCCTTAACTGAAGCCATTAGTTTTTTCTCTATAGCTTCTTTTAAAGGCTCATAGGAGCTGTAATCAATGGCACCTCCCTTTCTAACCACATAGAACATATAAGAGGTAACATCTGTTCTAAAGCCTTTTGCTGAGCTTTCAGAGACTCCAATTTGCTCTTCAATAGAACGCATAAACTTTTCATCTGGCTGCAGTTCTTCTCCTGTGGACTGATCCTTAAGCCTTGTTTTATTTACATAAGCCTCCGCATTGTCTATATAATTATTAAACAAGCTTTCAGCCTGCTCTCTAAAGCTGTGAATGAAGGCCTTGGTAATTTCCTTCTCTAAAGTCTTGTTGTATTCCTTCCTAATAGTGTCTTGAACAAAGGCCAAATATTTCTTCTTGTCATCCTCTGCAATGTCTAATTCTCTTATTGCTTTAATAATACTTTCCATAATGCTCAATGGATTGATGCAGTTATGCTCGGAACTGGACAGAGAATGGTCTATTGCCTTAATTACAAACCTTGTGGATATACCAGTCATACCCTCTCTCATGCCTGCTTCTTCTCTTAGCTCGCTTATGTCTATTTTTTTAGTAGTACCCTTCTCTACAATTTCTTCACCATTGTAAATTTTAAGCTTAGTCATAGGATCAGCTTTAGAAGAAGGTGAAAGCCTTGAAAGTATAGCAAACATAGCAGCAGTTTCTATTGTATGAGGAGCAATATGAGCCTTGAAATTGCTCTTTTTTAATATTTTTTCATATATCTTCATTTCTTCACTTAATTCTAAGCAGTAGGAAACTTCAACCTTTACAATTCTATCTAAAATTGCCTCGTTGGTGTGGTCTGATTTGAATCTGTTCCATTCCGCTTCATTAGAATGGGCTACTATGACTCCATCAAAGTATATCATAGCTCCCTTGCCTGGAGATGGAACTGACTTTTCTTGAGTTGCTGTAATTATGGTATGCAAATATTCTACATCATTTTTAAATACTTCTATGAACTCCACCATGCCTCTATTTCCTACATTAAAGGCACCGTTAAGTGAAAAGATACGTGGATCATCTTCCGGGTACATATCCATCTTTGATATATCTACAGAACCTGTGAGAATTGAAGTGTCTTGATTATTAGGGTCAACAGGCGGGACTACACCGATGCCCTTTCTTGATCTTATAGAGAAGGAATTAGTTACAACAGGAAGCCTTTCAAACTCTCCATTAAATTCATTTTTAAGCCTGTATCTGCAAATTGGGCATAGGTCTCCCTCTATCTGCACTCCTAGAGCCTCTTCAAATTCTTTTCTTAGGTGCTTTGGTATTAAATGAAGCGGTTCTTCAGACATTGGACAGTCCTTGATTGCATAGATTGGCGGAGCAGCTTCCAAGGCTTTTTTAAGAGCCTCAACTAAAGAGGATTTGCCTGCTCCTACAGGCCCAACTAAGTATAAAACCTGTCTAGACTCTTCGCCCTTCATTGCAGCCGCATGAAAATAATTTACTATTTTCATAAGCACCTTGTCTATACCGAAGAAGTCCTCCTTAAAGAAATTATAGCGTTTTATTATATCATTTCCGTATATCTTTCTATTTCTAGGGTTTTCTTCAGGTTTTAGAACTTCAAAACCTTTTTCAACAATTATATCGTACATTCTTTTATGTGCCAGTTTAGCTAAATCTGGATTTGTTTTTAAAACTTCAAGGTATTCAAGCAGGGTCCCTTCAAAATTATTCTTCCTCTGCTGCTCTCTATCATTATTTATCAGGTCTTTAAAGTTCATATAGGTCACCTCCAAAAACTATTATTAATATATTCTATTTTGCAATCCTAAGTTTTTATGACTGCAAAACAGAATATACAAATGCTAAATATTACTTACAATATGTTATGCTTGTGTATAAATTTATGCAACTAAAAAGAACAGCATAAACGCTGTTCTTAACTAAATATTAGTTTTCTTCAACAAGCCTGCTAAAGCCAGTACCCTTTCCCCAAACGGAAATAATAGGCACCACATGAATAAAGGCATCAGAATCTATCTGTGCTATAAATCTTTTTATAAGCATGGATTCACGAGGAGAGCAAATGGTTTGAAGCTTAAGTCTGCTCTGTTTGTGGTATCCGCCTTTAATATCGTAGGTGCTCACACCTCTTCTTATAGTATGAAGTATATAGTTTGTTATTTCTTCATGCTTAGCACTTATAATCTCAATCTGAACCTTCTTAGAAGAAAAGCCAAACATAACTGAATCTATAACCTTCATAGTTATAATTTGAGAAATAATAGCATATAGGGCCACATTCTTATTGTAAACTACTGCAGAAGAAGCAATTATAGCACCATCTATAACAAGCAGTACCTGACTTATGCTTACAAAACTAAAGAGCTTATAATGAAGAACCTTCGCTATTGTATCAGTTCCCCCAAAGGAAAAACCTCTTTTAAGAACAAGACCAACTCCCAGGCCATAAACTATACCAAAATAAACACAGGAAAGCATCATGTCACCTTTAATAAAGCTGTAATCTATATTCTCAAGCAAAATAAGAACTAAAGGAAAAAATATTGATAAGGTTATTATTTTAAAAGCTTCTTTTTTCCCCATTGTCAGCCAGGCAGAAAGGAGCACTAATATGGATAATGCATAATAAATATAAGTATATTTAATGCCAATAATGCTTTCTAATATGATTGATATTCCGGTAATCCCTCCAGTTATAAGACCATTTGGCTTCAAAATTGATGTGATAGCAAAAGCAGTTAAAATACATCCAATAGATATAATGATAATATCGAGCAATATTTTGTAGTAGTCTAGTTTTTTCATGTTCTCCCCCAGTATTTATAAAGCATTTTTTAAAACATAACTTGTCCTAGAATAGTATACTCGAAACCTTTACAAATTAATAGGCATACAAATATATTTTTAAAAATAAAGTTGAGAAACTTAGATGATTTATTCCAATTCTCTCAACTTATACCTATAATTATTTGTCTATAATAATTTGCTCTCCCCTATTATTAATTTCAATGACTTTTACCTTTTTATTTTTATTAGCAAACTCTTTTGTTATATAATAGTCCTCTCTAAAATGCATTGGAACTAATACTTTGGGTTTTATTTTCTCAATAAGATATTCAGGTCCTAAGGCGCAGCTCTCTCTTAGTCTCGGGTCCACTGGGAAAAAGGCAAGGTCCACTTGCTCACCCTTAATTATCTCTATTTCCTTTTTGAATGATTTTTCCATTGCTATATTATCTTCATCACTTTCATCATACCAATGCCACCAATTCAAGTCCCCTGCATGGAAAATAACCATATTCTCAAGCTTTATTAAGAAGGAAATGCCAATATCAGTAGATCCATAGGCCTTAACAAACAAATTGCCAAGCTTAAGCTCCTGGCCCTCTGACATTATGTGAAAGTTATCATAAAATTTTTTAAGCTTTATATCGCTGCTTAAAATATATTCAATATCATTTCTTTGTTCTCTCCAGTTAAAAATCACTTCATTAAAGTGGTCTCCATGACTATGGGATGCAAAAACAACTATCTTTTTATCACTTTCCAAGTCCTCTTCCCCTATTACACCGCTGCTGCTATTCTTCATCAATGAGTCTGTTTTATCGTTATAATAGTCAAAGATAAGCACATGTTTTTCAAGTTCCACCTTAAAGCTGCTGTTGTATAAATAGTTAATTTTTATATTAGCTTTGCTCATATCTAAACCACCTCGCACTATTATTATAGCACTACGTTAAAGACTTTACTTAGGAAAACCTTTTATTATATGAAAAATGCGATATAATATTATTAATATGTGTTGAAGGGAGTCTTATAAATGAAGTTTAAATTTGACCATAATAATATCAATGTTTTTAATCTTGAAAAAAGCGTTGAATTTTACAAGGAAGCCTTAGGGTTTGAGATAGTAAGTACCTATGAACCTGAAGACAAAAGCTTCAAGCTGGTTTTCTTAGGAGATGGAGAAACAAGTCATAAGTTAGAACTGACATGGCTAAGAGATAGAACAGAACGTTATAATTTAGGTGAAAATGAGTTCCATCTTTGCGTAAAGGTTGATAATTATGAAGAAGCTTATGAACACCATAAGAAGATGCGCTGCATCTGCTACGAAAACTCAGGCATGGGACTTTACTTTATAGCCGATCCAGATGGATATTGGACTGAAATAATTTCTGAAAAAAGATAGCTTTAAAAGGCTACATCAGTTTTATAACTGATATAGCCTTATGTTTTTATAAATAAACATCTGAAAACTCCATAAGAAGATTTTTCTCATATCTTGATTCCTTATCTTCAATCATAACATTGTCTGCAGCTTTTTCGTCAACTAGTCTAACAGGAAACTGAATAATAAATTCCGTTCCCTTGCCTATTTCGCTTTCTACAAAGATTTTTCCACTCTGCATTTCTACCAAAGATTTTACAAGGGATAGTCCTATTCCACTTCCTTCATTTCTTCTCTTTAAAGATTTGTCCAACTGAGCAAACCGTTCAAAAATAAAATCTAATTTATCTTTTGGAATTCCTATACCTGTATCTCTTACAGCTATTTCCAAATAATTTTTCTTATCATAAATATTTACAAATATATTTCCACCCTTGTCAGTAAATTTTACTGCATTAGACAATATATTTAATATGATTCTCTCAAGCTTTTCCTCATCAAAGGCAATTACCTTTTCTTCCACCTCTGTATCAAAAATTATGCCTATATCCTGAGCCCTGATATATTCAGCCACAGATTGGCATAATTCTTCAACTGCCCAAACAATGTCTCCATTAACAAGATTTAGAGTTAAGTAGTTACCATCAAGCTTTGTCATATCAATAATATTATTAATAAGTCTAAGAAGCCTGAAGGAATTTTGATTCATTATTTGGAGATAATGTTTAATTTTTTCTTCACCCAGCTGTTTTGATTCATTTAATGTGCATAAAAGTTGTATGCTGCTGCTTATTACATTAAGTGGAGTTCTAAGCTCATGAGACAAGTTTGCAAAAAACTCAGTTTTAAGTCTGTCAGATTCCTTTAGCTCCTCAACTTGATTTCTTGCAGCAGTTACCTGTTTTGTAAGACTTAAAGCCTGAATGACTGAATCTTTTAGAGCTAAAAGAGTATTTACTCTAGCCAAAAACTCATGTTGATTAAAAGGTTTAGCTAAGTAATCATTTGCTCCATACTCAAAGGATAAAACCAAATTATCTAAGTTGCCGTTGGCTGTCATTATAAGGATTGGAAGCTCAAACAGAGAGTGCTTTTTCCTTATAATATTTGATACCTCAAATCCTAGTAAATCAGGCATCATCATATCAAGTATTACCAGGTCTAAGTCCTTGTTTTCTTCCACAAGTTTTAGAGCTTCCTTTCCATTTGACGCTTTTAATGTTATAAAGCTCTCTCTTGATAAATATCTTTCAAGTACTCTCTGATTAACATATTCATCATCAACTATTAATATCTTATGCTTTTTCTTCTCCTCAGAAGCTTCAGAACTGATAGTATCCACCATTGTTGCCGCTATTTCCTCGGCTTTATCTGTATTAGAACTAGTCAAAATAGGGCTTTTATCCTTTTTCATTTCACATATGGGCAAAGTAAATTTAAATGTTGTTCCATTTCCTAGTTTGGAAACGACTTTAATGGTTCCTCCATGAAGCTCTACTAATTTTCTTGTAATATAAAGTCCTAAGCCGGTACCTCCATATTTTTCAGAAACTCCTTCTACCTTTTCATATATATCAAAAATATTCTTCAGCTTATTCTCTGGAATGCCTATGCCGGAATCTTCAACATATACCTCTACCAAATTATTTTTTACAGCATAGCCAAGCTTTATAGTTCCTCGAGATGTAAATTTAACTGCATTCCCCACAAGATTGAAAAAAATCTGTTGAACTCTCTCCTCATCTCCAAGAATACTAGGAGCTTGACTATCAATTAAATTGATAATAGACACATCCTTGTTATTCAAAGTCTTACTGCAAAACTTAACAACCATGTCTGCAAGCATGCTCATATCTATGGGTTTTTTCTGCAAAGTAATGTCATTATTTTTTAGCCTTGAAAACATCATAATATCATTAACTAAGTTTGATAGCCTTTTGGCACTTGTATTTATTAGGGACAAATTTTGCTTCTCATCTTCGCTTAAGTTACTTTCACTGCAGCTGTTTAAGTTTTCTGACAGTCCAATTATGCCATTTAAAGGAGTTTTAAGTTCGTGTGAAGTAATAGCTAAGAACTCATCCTTTAAATTATTTAAGGATTTCAGCTTCTCGCTAAGATTTTCTGAATTATTAAAGACTATAGACTGCCTCTCAGCTAAAAGGTAGGACGCAGCCAAAATAAATATCAAGGTTCCAAAGGACGCATAGGAACCAGTTATTATAATGCTGTATTCATACAATATATCGTTCATTCTTGTTAAAAGCAACGCAAAAAGACCAACTACCATGATATAATCGCTGCTATTATTATTTAAGCACAGCCTGTACACTTTATATATCATATATATTAAAATCAAAGTAGTAAAAATTTCATAAGGCAATATTATATTCATATAGTCCTTGTTTTGACTTATAA
>CAZMQY010000110.1:0-10680 GCA_964568335.1 uncultured Clostridium sp. | reverse complement strand
CGCAGATGTTACAAAAGGTGAGATTATAGGAAAATCAGGCAGCGCAGGTAGTTTAGAAGCACCTTATCTGCATTTTGAACTTCTTTATATGGGTGGAAATAAAAATCCTCAGGACTATATGGACTTTGATAAAAGCTAAAACCTTTGCAATAATTTTATTGGAGGAATCCCTTGATAAAGGTTAATAAACTCTTCTTTCCATACTTTGTATTTCTAACATTTATTGGTTTTAAAGGTCAGGTAGCTATGGCCTTTTTAATTGTGCTTTTTCATGAGTTTATTCACTATATAACCGCTATTCTATTAGGCTTTTCTGGTTTTGATATAGAAATACTTCCTATTGGTGCAAGACTTTCTCTCAAGGAACTAGATGAAGCTTCGCCTAAGCAGGACATTATAATTTCCTTATCTGCTCCGATTTTGAACTTAGCAGCAGCAGCAATTTTTTATTATTTGTATAAAAACTATTCAATAGATATATTCTATCCTATCTATTCGGGAAATCTTACAATTGGTCTTTTTAATTTAATACCAGCCTTTCCTCTTGATGGGGGACGAGTGCTTAGGGCAATTATGTGCCTTAAGACGATTTATAAAAGGGCAAATATACTAATGATAAGGCTTAGTATATTTCAAGGAATAGCCGGATTTGCACTTTTTATTATATTGATGTTATTTAGAATTTATAATTTTAATATAGCAATTATTTCTATTTTTATAATTTATTCCTCCTACAAAGAAAAGGAAAGGATAGTCTATATTATTATGGGTGATATTATTAAAAAAAGATATAAATTCCTAAAGCATGGGTATATTGAAAATAAAAGTATTTCTATACATTATAAAAATGACCTAATTACTACTTTAAGCATAGTGGACAAAAACAAATATAATATTTTTACAATACTTGATGATGATATGAAGGTTATGGATGTAATTTATGAGGATGAGCTTTTAGAAGCGCTAAAGGTCCATGGCAATTTGAATTTAGAGGAGTTTATAAAAGTGAGAGAGGAAAAGATTTAGACAAACAATTGTTATTATAGCTTTATATATGTTAAAATATGATGTGGTTTTAAAGATAAACAAAGGATAATTATCTAGGAGGAACATAGATGAACAAAGTTACAGATGATGTTTTGTATAGAGTTGAAAAACCTGCAAGATATATTGGCGGAGAGTTCAATTCTTATATTAAGGATGCTAGTAAAGTGGATATAAGATATGCTTTTTGCTTTCCAGATGTTTACGAGGTAGGCATGTCTCACTTAGGGACAAAAATATTGTATTATGTTCTTAATGAAAGAGAAGATACCTTCTGTGAGAGGGCATTTACTCCATGGCCGGATATGGAAAAGCTTCTAAGAGAAAATGATATTCCTCTTTATGCACTTGAAAGCAAGGATGCCTTAAGTGAATTTGACTTTTTAGGCTTTACTCTTCAATATGAGATGAGCTATACAAATATTTTAAATATGCTAGACATGTCAGGAATACCTGTAAGGGCTTCACAAAGAACAGATGAGCATCCTATTGTCATGTGCGGAGGACCTTGCGCTTATAATCCAGAACCTCTTTATGACATAGCTGATTTATTTGTAATAGGTGAAGGTGAGGAAATAATTAATGAGCTTCTTGATCTGTATAAGGAGTATAAATCTAAAGGCAAAAAAGAATTTCTAAGAGCTGCGGTGAAGCTTGAGGGAATTTACGTTCCAAGCCTTTATGAGGTTTCATATAAAGCGGATGGTACGATTAAAGAATTTACGCCTTTATATGAGGATGTACCCAAAAAGGTTAAGAAAAGAATAATTACAAACCTAAACGATAATGTATTTCCAGATAGATTAATAGTCCCATATACAGAGATAGTTCATGACAGAATAATGCTTGAAACCTTCAGAGGCTGTACTAGAGGCTGCAGATTCTGCCAGGCAGGCATAATATACAGACCAGTAAGAGAAAAGACATCTTCAAAGCTTATGGAGCAGGTAGAGGATTTAATACAAAATACAGGCTATGAGGAGGTTTCACTTACTTCACTCAGTATATGCGACTATTCGGATATAGAGAACTTAATTCAGTCTATGATAATGAAATATAAGGATCAAAATATAGGAGTTTCGCTGCCATCCCTTAGAATAGATTCCTTCTCTGTGGATTTAATTAAGGAAATTCAAAAGGTTAGAAAAACAGGACTTACCTTTGCTCCAGAAGCAGGTTCTCAAAGGATGAGAGATGTCATAAACAAAGGAGTTACCGAAGGCGATTTAATGACTTCAGTTAAAAGCGCCTTTGAAGCAGGCTGGTCAACAATAAAGCTGTATTTCATGATAGGTCTTCCTTATGAAGAAATGGAAGATGTTAAGGGGATTGCATATCTTGCTGAAAAGGTTGTTGAGGAATATTATAAAATACCTAAGGAAGTTAGAAATAAGGGCCTTAAAGTTACTACAAGCACCTCAATATTTGTTCCAAAGCCTTTTACCCCATTTCAATGGGTAGCTCAAGATAGAATGGAGCTGGTAAGGGAAAAGATAAAAGCTATAAGAGGAACAATAAAAAGCAGAGCTATAAGCTATAATTGGCACGAATCTTTGGTAAGCTATCTAGAGGCTGTTATTGCTAGAGGGGATAGAATGCTTTGTGATGTACTGGTTCATGCTTTTGAAAAGGGTGCTAAGTTTGATGGTTGGTCAGAGCACTTTAAATTTGAAATTTGGGAAGAAGCACTTAAGGAATGCGGCATAGATGGAGACTTCTATTCCTATAGAGCTAGAAGCTACGAGGAGCTACTTCCTTGGGACTTTATTGACATAGGTGTAGACAAGGAATTTTTAATTAGAGAAAATGAGAAGGCGAAGTCGGCTAGCCTCACTCATGACTGCAGATTAGGCTGCACTTTATGCGGGGTAAATGTAAACTTTAAAGAAGGGAAGTGTTTTGAAGGTGCGATATCTTATAAAGTTCAGTAAGGAAAAAGACATTAAATTTGTTTCACATTTGGACTTACTTAGAACCATTCAAAGGGTTGTAAGAAGAGCAGTACTTCCTGTGGAGTATTCAAAGGGCTTTAACCCCCATATGAGTACCTCCCTTGCTCAGCCTCTTTCAGTAGGAATGTATTCAAAGGGAGAGTATATGGATGTAGCGCTAACGGAAATGGTAGAAGAAAAAAGCCTTATAGCTGATTTCAATGATAATGCTCCTGCTGGAGTTAAAATTCTCGATGCGGTTTTAATAAAGGAGAGTACAGAGGGGAAAAAGGTTCCGCCATCCATGGCTTTGGTCGATGCCGCTAAGTATATCCTAACAATTAAATACGAGAATACTGCCAGGCTTAGCTATGAGCTGGAAAAGCTTCTTAAGGAGAGTGAGTGGAGTATTAATAAGAAGACCAAAAGCGGAGAAAAGCAAATCAACATAAAAGGCATGATTAAGGATTTATGTTATGCTATAGAGGACAAAACCCTAAAAATTACAACTGTTGTGAGCTGCGGCAGTAGGGAAAATCTGTCTGCAGATTTATTAGCTCAGTTTATAAAAAACAATACTTCCTCAGCAAATATGGACGCTTTCGTTGATATTATGAGAGAAGACATGTATGTTCAGGTTAAAGATAAATTTGTTTCACTTTGTGATTATGTGAGATAATATATGGAGGGGCTGAGAGATGGTCATAGATATCTTTAAGTTCCTCCATGTTTATTTAAAGAGGTGTTTTATTTGAAGGAAATTTATATAGAAAGACAAGAAAACTTATTAAGAGCAGCCGTTTTTGAGAATGGCAAACTTATAGAATGCCTGATAGAGGGAAATAGTAGAGAACCTGAGCCAGGACAAATATATAAAGGCATAGTGAAGAATATAGTACCTGCAATAAAATGTGCTTTCATTGATATAGGCTATGAGAAAAATTGTTATATGTATTTGGATAGAAAGTTTAATAATTTAAAGATTAAAAAAAATGATGAAGTTATGGTAGAGATTTTAAAAGAAAGTGTAGGAGAAAAAGGCCCAAAGGTAACCAATGCAATAACAATACCCGGAAGATATGTTGTGCTTGAAACTCTGAATAAGGACATAAGCTTTTCCAAGAAAATTGTGGATGAGGGCTTTAAATCTTCTGTTAGGGAAGCTATTGTGAAACCTGAAGATATTGGAGTTACCATTAGAACAAATGCGGCTAAACTTTCTGTAGAGATGATAAATAATGAAATTAAAGAATTAGTTGAAATATACAGTGAAATTAAAAGAAAAAGCCAGTATTTAATTAAGACAAATCTTCTATACAACGGAGAAGGAATAATTAAAAAGCTTATAAGAGATATTGTAAATGAAGAAACTGAAAGAATTATAGTAGATAACAAAGAAGACTTTAATTATTTAAAAAAGTTTTTGGAGCTTGCAGCAGAGCTAAACTGCAAACTGGAATTTTACAATGAAAGCAGAACCTTATTTGGAAGCACAGGCATTGATAAGGAAATATTAGGACTTAGAAACCGTGAAGTGCTTCTAAAAGAAGGAGGACACTTAGTTATAGATAAAACAGAAGCCATGTATGTTATCGATGTAAACTCTGGGAAAAGCATTAAGGGAAGTACAATAGAAAAAACAGCTTTGAATACAAATTTAAAAGCTGCAGAAGAAATTGGAAGGCAGGTAAGACTTAGAAACCTGTCAGGTATAATAGTAGTTGATTTTATTGACATGAATAATTCAGAACATAAGAATAAGGTTATGAGCACCTTAAAGGCCGCCTTTAAAAATGATAAGAGCAAGGTAAGTTTATATCCCTTTACTCAGCTTAATTTGGTTCAAATCGCAAGGGAAAGAAGGGGTAAGCCTTTATCTGAATACCTTGAAGAGAAATGCTCCTCTTGCAAGGGTAAGGGAAAGATACTAAGTCTTTGGTACTTGGAAGGGCTTATCAGAAATGAAATTATAAAGATAGCAAGAGAGTATGAATGTAAAAATATATACCTGGAGCTAGATATAGTACATAAGAATGATATACTTAGAGATGTAAGTAAATTTATAGAGCATATTGGGGGCAATGACAATAATATCTATGCAAAATTTGTAGAAGAAACTGATTATTGTAAAATAGAACCTCTGATTTTTCCAAATCATATAGAAAATATGCAAAAATACAAGATATATGGTTAAAGATTCTTTACAAATTCTGAAACCTGTGTTAAAATGGCTTTTGTAGACCGCACACATAAGGTTTTAAATCACTAAATAGTGTACCTGAGATGGCGAGACTGGTTTGAGGAGGTGTATTTTGATGTACGCAATTATAGCTACTGGAGGAAAACAATACCAAGTTAAAGAGGGAGACGTTATCTACGTTGAAAAGCTTGATGCTGAAGTAGATGGAACAGTTGAACTTAACAGTGTTTTAGCAGTTGGTAAGGAAGATGGTTTAGTAGTTGGTAAGCCTGTAGTTGAAGGAGCTAACGTTGTTGCTAAAGTATTAGCGCAAGGAAAAGCTAAGAAGATTATAGTTTTCAAGTATAAGAGAAAGAAAGACTACAGAAGAAAGCAAGGCCATAGACAACCATTTACTAAGATTCAAATCGAAAAGATAAACGCATAATATTATGGTTATTGCAATCTTTAAAAAAAATTCAAATAAAATTTTATCCGTTAATCTAAGCGGACATGCAGAATCCGCGGATGAGGGATATGATATGGTATGCAGTGCTGTTTCAGCAGTATCGCTTACTATAGCTAATGGTATTACGGAGGTTTTACATATAAAACCAGCTATATCACTGGAAGATGGCTTTTTAAGCATGGATTTTAACAGGCTTTCTCTTGAAGATATAGACAAGTGCCAGATACTATTGGAAACAATGTTAATTGGAATTAAAAGTATAGAAACAAACTACGGTGATTATATAAGAGTAGAGGTAGAGGAGGTGTAGTACTATGCTAGTTATGAACCTTCAGTTATTTGCTCATAAAAAAGGAGTAGGTAGCTCAAGAAACGGCAGAGACAGTGAATCCAAGAGACTTGGTGTTAAATGTGCTGATGGACAATTTGTTCTTGCTGGTAACATATTAGTTAGACAAAGAGGAACAAAGCTTCATCCAGGATCAAATGTTGGCAAGGGAAAAGATGATACTCTTTTCGCTACAATAGATGGTATCGTTAGATACGAAAGACTTGGAAGAGACAAGAAAAAAGCAAGTGTTTACCCAGTTGCTATTGAAGAACAAATAGCTGAGTAGTATTTGAAAGCACCCATAGGGGTGCTTTTTAAATATTATTAAATTTACTAAAGTATTTTTATAGCACTTCAATAAAATAAATAAATTAGTCAATAATATATTTATGGAACTTGAAAAATCAACCCAATAGTTGTTTTAATATACAGTTGTATTAAAGGTGGTAGATTTATGTTTATTGACAGAGTTAAAGTATTTGTTAAATCAGGAGACGGAGGAGATGGATCTGTTTCCTTTAGAAGAGAAAAGTATATTCCCCTTGGTGGTCCTGATGGAGGAGACGGAGGGAAAGGCGGAGATATAGTTTTAACTGTAGATTCGAATATGACCACTCTTTTAGATTTTACTTATAAAAGAAAATATGCGGCTGAAAGAGGTACAAATGGTTCTGGCTCCAATTGCTTTGGCAAGAATGGAGAAAGCCTTTACATAAAGGTTCCTATGGGGACTATTGTAAGAGATGTAGAAACTAATAAGATAATGGCTGACTTGTCTCATCCAGAAGATACTGTTGTTATCGCCAAGGGTGGAAAAGGCGGAAGAGGAAATGTTAGATTTGCTACTTCTACACGTCAGGCACCTAACTTTGCAGAGCCAGGAATGCCAGGGGAAGAAAGAAATATAGAGCTTGAGCTTAAGCTTCTTGCAGACGTAGGTCTTGTAGGTTTTCCTAATGTTGGGAAGTCAACACTTTTATCAGTTGTTTCAAAAGCTCAGCCTAAAATTGCAAATTATCATTTTACAACGTTGAAGCCAAACCTTGGAGTGGTTAATGTTCCAGGCATACAAAGCTTTGTTATGGCAGATATTCCCGGTATAATAGAAGGTGCAGCTGAGGGTATAGGACTAGGACTTGACTTTTTAAGGCATATAGAAAGAACAAGGCTTTTAATTCACGTAGTTGACATATCCGGTATAGAAGGCAGAGATGCTTTTGAAGATTTCTTAAAGATAAATGAAGAATTAAAAAAGTATAGCGTTAAACTTTGGGATAGGCCACAGATAATTGCTGCTAACAAAAGTGATATGCTTTATGATGATGAGGTTTTTGAAAGCTTTAAAAGCAAGGTAAAAGAGCTTGGTTATGACAAGATATTTAAAATTTCCGGTGCTACAAAGGCTGGTGTAGAAGAACTGTTAAAGGAAGCTTCCAGAATGCTTAGCACTATACCAGTGCAGGATCTCCAAATAAGTGATGAGGAAAGGTTTATTCCGGAAGAAAAGAGATTCACTTATGAAATACGAAGAGAGAATGGAGTTTATATTGTGGAAGGAAGCTTTGTTGACAGGCTTCTTGCCAGTGTAAATGTAAATGATGCTGATTCCTTAAGATATTTCCACAAGGTTTTAAGAAACAAAGGTGTTCTTGACAGGCTTATGGAGATGGGGATTAAAGACGGAGATGTAGTAAGACTTAATGATTTTGAATTTGAATTTTTATTATAATAGGAGTGAAACAACTCAATGATAACAAGCAAACAAAGAAGCTATTTAAGAACCCTTGCAAATAACATGGATCCCATATTTCAAATTGGCAAGGGCGGCCTTGAGGATACATTTCTCAGACAAATCGATGAGGCTTTAGAGGCGAGAGAAATATTAAAAATAAAAGTGCTAAACAATAGTGGACTTGATGCAAGAGAAGCTTCAGACACTTTATGCTCTGAACTTAATTGCGAGGGCATTCAGGCTATTGGCAGCAAGTTTGTAATATACAGAAGATCAGAAAAAAAACCTAAAATAGAATTGCCATAACTTCATAGAATAGCATTTTTATTAGCATGTATTTTTGTAAAGAATATTATAACTACAATAAATACATGCTAGTTTTTTAAAAAGAGGTGTATATAATGAAAAAAGGAATTTTTGGAGGAACCTTTGATCCAATTCATAATGGGCATCTTTATATTGCGCATGAAACATTGCATACTTTAGGACTTGATAATATTATTTTCATGCCTTCAGGAAATCCGCCTCACAAGACTGACAGAAAAAAAACTGACGCCAGTATTAGATATGAACTTGTGAAAATGGCTATTAGAAATGAAAAAAACTTTAGCTTAAGCAGCTACGAGATAGAACAAAAAGGCCTTAGCTATACATATAAAACACTAGAACACTTTAAAAGTATTGAGACTGAAACAGAGTGGCATTTTATAACTGGTGTTGATTGTTTAATGGATCTTGATTACTGGAAAAGTGTAGACAGGATATTAAATGCCTGTAGGCTAGTTGTTTTTAATAGGCCAGGTTATGCTAAGGAGAGCATTTTAGAACAAAAAAACAAGGTTGAAAAGCTGTATAATAAGGAAATAATATTTCTAGACCTAGATGTTTTTGATATTTCCTCCACTTCCATAAAAAATATGATAAAAGCAGGAAGAGAAGTTAGTTATCTTCTTCCAGAAAGTGTTTACAATACAATTAAGGAACTTAAAATATACGAGTTTTAGACAGTAGTATAAAACTTCTCAGTATTTACAGTGGAAGGAGGGGAAAGGTTTATGTGGAGTGAAGATAAAATAATTGAATACCTTAAGAAAAATTTAAATAAGCAAAGATTCGAGCATAGTCTTAGAGTAAGAGATACCTCCATTGAATTAGCTAAGCATTACGGAGCTGATATATACAAAGCAAAGCTTGCTGGCCTTGTGCATGATTGCGCAAAAAATATGAAAGATGAAGAAATAATTAATATAATAGAAAAATATGGTTATAATATACAAGGGATATATAAAAGAACTCCAAACTTAATGCATGGATTAGCTGGAGCTTTAATAGCAAAACACACCATGGGCATAGATGACGAGGATTTGCTTAATGCTATAAGCTATCATACAACCGGGAGAAACAACATGAGTATTCTTGAAAAGATAATATACATAGCAGACTATATCGAGCCAATGAGAAACTTTCCTGGTGTAGATGAACTTAGAGAACTATCCAGCAGCAACTTAGATGAAGCTCTTCTGTTATCCTTTGATAATACAATAAAGTATGTTATAACAAAAGGGCAGTTATTGCACTTAGATACAATAGAAGCCAGAAATTGCATACTTTTAAACAAAATGTAGGAGAGCAAGTTATGGGGAATATTAAAAACAGAAATAGGTTTAGGAACATTATGTTAGTTGTTGTGTCTATAATAGTATGTATAGGTTTAGCTGGTGTAGCATATCTTTATAATTTTCTGCAGCAGCTTAGCAGCAATAGAGAAAACGAACCGGAAAAAATCAAGCCAATTGCTGCTAAAAAAAATGAACCAGTGAATATACTAGCCATGGGGGTGGATATAGGCATTCTGAACTCTGAAGGTAGTAAAACCTATGCAAGAACAGATACCATCCTTCTTATGAACTATAATCCAAAGACTGAAGAAGCTAATATTATATCAATACCAAGAGATACCTTAATAGTTATGAAAAATAAATATAAGAAAATAAACGAGGCTCATGTAATTGGTGGGCCTGCATACTTAATAGATGCGGTAGAAAAGCTGTTGGATATAAAGATAAATTATTACGGCAAGGTTGATTATGCCGGCTTTAGAAAGATAATTGATGCTGTAGGACCCATTGAGGTAAAAATCAATAATAAAATGGACTATGATGACATCTCTCAGAACTTGCATATACATTTTAAAAAAGGCGAGATTGTTCAGCTAGACGGAAAAAAAGCCGAGGAATTCTTTAGATGGAGGAAAAATAATGATGGTACAGGTCTATCAGATGGAGACTTGGGAAGAATAGAAAACCAACATCTATTTATAAACAAAGTTATTGAGAAATTTAAAAGTCCCAGCATAATTCCAAAAATTCCAAGCATATTATCCGTTGTACCAAATTATGCAGAAAGCAATATGAGTGCTGAGGATATTATAAAGTACGGATATATTTTTTCAAAGCTTGATAAGTCAAAAATAAAATATACCACACTTAAGGGAGATCCAGAGTATATATCAGGTATTTCCTATTTGATATACGACGAGAAAAAGAATAAGGACATACTATTTAAGTTGCATTATGAGTCGGCTTTAAATCAATAGGTTTATATGTACAAAGCAAGAAAATTTGATATAATTGTATAAGTAAAATAGATTTTAAATTAACTGTGTCTAGTTGCACAGTTAATTTTTTATTGAGGTGAAAAATCATATGAGCAGTAAACTAGTATATCAAGTGGAGAAGCAGGAAGAAAATACAAAGCTGAGAGAATATTTAAGAAGAGTGGCTAAATTATCAGGAAGACTTATAAAAGGAGCAGCAGTACAAGGAAGAATAGAAGTAAACAATGAAAGAGCCAAGTTAAATCATGTTTTAAAACAAGGTGATGTAATTACCTTTGAAGTTAAAAAAGAAGAAAGCCAAAATATAGAACCGGAAAAGATGGAATTAAGCATTGCGTATGAAGACAGCGATATTATTGTAGTTAACAAAGCACCTA
>CAZMQY010000109.1:0-10693 GCA_964568335.1 uncultured Clostridium sp. | reverse complement strand
TATAAAAATCCGAGTTAATTGATCTTGTAATGCTAACAAAAACGGTTTGCTGGAATAATAAGAATGTCACCAATTCTATAATTTATGACAAGACCATGTGAAAGGATGAATTGTCCAAGCCGGAGCAACTCATCCTTATTTTTTATTATTCATTTTTCATCCTTTTCAAAATCCTATAAAACTTCAATGTACCAGCTTCTTTCCTTCTAAAGAAGTAAAAAATATAACTTCTTAACTTCTTTTATTATTAAAAAATTAAATTGTGAGAACGCTTGAACATCAATAACATCAATGAAAATCACAACACATTTTTCATTGATTGAAATGCATAAAACTGGATGGTATAATTGACTGTATCGAATTTAAAATAAGAAGGTGATAGGGTGGCAACAACAATAAAAGACGTAGCTAAAGCAGCTGATGTTTCAGTGAGTACTGTCTCACTTGTTATAAATAATAGCAGTCTGGTGAAGGTGGAAACAAGATATAAGGTTTTGCAGGCAATAAAAGAATTAAATTATAAGCCAAATGAATATGCACGTTCTCTTGTAACAAAAACTAAAAAGGTTATAGGTGTTGCATGGCCAACGACAAATTCTTCTACAAATTGGTTTTCCTTTGAAGGGCATACGGATACCTATTTAAGTGAATTACTTCCCAGCATTGAAAAGGAAATAAATAAATCTAATTACAGTATGATGCTGGAGCATTTCCGCATTAATGATCCTTCTATATTTTTACCCTCCATTATGGACAGTACTAAGGTAGATGGTATGCTTATGACAGGTGGTATTATAAGCGATGAGGTTCTTCAGAGAATTCAGGAAGCAAATATTCCAACTGTGCTTGTAGGCTCAAGGCATCCAAGCCTGGACTATGTGGATACTGATCCTGAGCTAGGCATGTATAAGAGCACAAAGTATTTGATAGAAAAGGGACATAAGGATATAGTTTTTATAAACGGTCCTGATGCATCACAGTCATCAGCAAGAAAGTTAAAAGGATTTTATAGAGCTATGGAAGAACATGCTTTGCCCATTAATGAAAAATGGATTACTCAAGCAGAATATTCCGGAGCGGCTGCCTATAGAGCAATGAGCAATATATGGGATATGAACATAAGACCTACCGCGATAATTGGAGGCTTTGATTGTATTACTATAGGTGCTTTAAGATTTTTGTATGAAAAGGGACTGAACTGTCCAAAGGATATATCAGCTATAGGATTTGAAGACAGCATTTTGGCAGAATACAGTTATCCACCTCTTACTACTGTTCGAGTGCACAAGGAACAGATAGGAATTGAGGCCTGCAAGACGCTGCTTAATCGCATCAACAAGCCTACTGCAAAGAAGGTTAAGCTTGTTATTGAGCCGGATTTAATCATAAGAGAATCTGTAAGGCAAATCTAATATCCCCTTTGAATCACATGATTAAAATCATGAGATATGCACACATTGATGTGATCTCAAAGGGGTTTAGAATAAAAATGTAACGTTCTAAATCGATATTTATGAAGATATAAAAAATTAGACAGTTTATACTTATTTTATCATAATATTCATAAATATTATTGACAAATGACATGCTCAAATGTAATATTAGTGTTAGAAACTAACTTATGGGGTACAGGCACAGTGGCGTTTACAGTTTTATTAAAACGTTACAAATTACATTTATAGTGATATATCAATAAAGATACTATGGTGTAAGTGTTAGTTTAGGCTCAAATTAAAGCTAAACGCCATTTTGCTTATGGACATAAAAAAGTCCCATAAATTAAGTTTGAGGGGGGTGCCAATCTGTAACAAGAAAAGGTTTACTAGATAGTTTTGCTTAAAAGCAGTGGGTGTTAAAAAGTAGTTTACGAAGGAAAGGGGTTAGTAAGAATGTTAATAGGTGTTGTAATTATAGTAATTTTCTTGGCTATGGCCATTCTTATGATGATGAAAAAGATACCAGCAATGCTGGCGCTTCCAATTATGGCAATACTAATAGGTGCCGCAGCAGGTTTGCCATTAAGAGGAGAACAAGGACTTTTAGACTTTGTATTGGTAACAGGTTCATTAAAGCTTGGTGGAACATATGTAGCAATTCTTTTTAGTTGTTGGTTATCTCAGATTTTATATCGTACAGGTGTAACTAATACAATTATTAAAAAAGCGGCTGAACTTGGTGGGGACAAGCCGTTTGTTATAACTTTGATGCTATGCGGTGTAACCGTATTCCTATTCACTACATTATATGGTACAGGTGCAGTAGCTATGGTTGGTGCAGTTGTACTTCCTATATTACTTTCTGTAGGTATATCTCCAATTGTTGCAAGCAATGTGTTCCTTGCAGCAATGTCAGCAGGGTATTCGCTAAATCCTGCAAATATAGCGCTTATTACTAGTATAACAGGAGTAAAGCCCGCTGAAATAAACCTTGCTGCAACTGTTCTTGCCGCAGCTGGTTGTCTATTCACTGTGGGATATCTTACCTGGAACTTTAAGAAAGATGGTCAGAAATTTGCATTTGCAGCTAGTGTCGAACTAGGAAGCAATCAGGAGGCCAAAGTAGAGTCTTCAGCCCAGGTTACAGGCTTCAGAGGATTAATGGCATGTTTAACTCCATTAGCAGTTGTAGCAATTACTCTTATTTTTAAGCTTCCGGCTTTGGCGGTATTTGTAATTGGTATTGTATGGGCAGTAGTATTTACATACAACGGAAATTGGTCTAAGAATATGAACATGATTGTTCAAAGCTTTTATGAGGGCTTTAGGGAAGGTGCTCCAACTACAGGCTTAATGTTTGGGATTGGTATGATTTTAAATGCTGTTACTGCACCTATAACTCAATCTGTAATTAAACCATTTATGGTGTCAATCACTCCGACTACTGCAACAGGTCTTATCATATTCGTTTGTTTACTTTGTCCACTTGGATTATACAGAGGACCATTTAATCTTCAGGGTCTTGGAGCAGGATTGGCAGCTAGTATGCTAGCAGTAAATGTAGTACCTGTGGCAGCGTTATCAGCAGTATTCTATGCAGCATTCCGTTGGCCTTCTCAATCATGTCCAACCTCAACTCAGGTGGTATGGGCATCTAACTTTGTTGGTCTTGATCCTGTAACTACTACTAATAAGGTACAGCTAGCTAACTGGATACTGACTGCAATCACTGTAGTTATACTAACATTCATGTATTTTTAAGAACAATATTAGAAATTAGAATAGTATAAGAGAAGCTACATGAAGAACAAACAAAAAGCATTTAATTAATATTTATAAATCCATAATTAAAAATCCTATGGAGTGTAAGGAATGTTTGGCAGGAAGAGCGAAGCTCTTCCTGCCAATTGAAGTAAAATATAATCTGCATAGAATAAGATTGAAAACAAGGTTCAAGTAAACAACTTTGAATCTATTATACATAACTAACAAAATCAGCAGAGGAGTGTAATGAAATGAAAGTAAGGATAGGGATAGATGTAGGGGGAACATTTACTGATGCAGTAGCCATAAACCATGAAACCTATGAATTGATTGGTTCTGTAAAAATACCTACAACTCACAGTGCAAAAGAAGGTGTAGCAGCAGGAATAGTAGCTGTCCTTAACAAGGTCATGGAGGAATGTAACATTAAAGCAGAGGATGTTGTGTTCATTGCTCACGGTACAACACAAGCTACTAATGCATTGCTTGAGGGTGATGTAGCTAAGGTTGGAATTCTGACCATGGGCAGCGGAGTGCAAGGAATGAAGTCAAAAAGCGATACAAATATTGGAGATATTGAGCTAGCAGCAGGTAAAAGTCTTCACACTGTAAATTCCTTCATCAATACATCAGATATGACTAATTTTGATAAAAGTATAAGTGATGCTTTAGTTGAGCTTAAGAATCAAGGGGCAGTATCCATGGTTGCCACAGAAGCTTTTAGTGTGGATAATCCTGAGAATGAAAATGCAGTATTAGCAAAAAGTATGGACATGGGTATTCCTGCCACTGCAGGCAGCGATGTTTCTAAGCTATATGGGTTGAAGGTAAGAACACGTACTGCTGTAATCAATGCAAGTATATTGCCTAAGATGCTGGATGCAGCCAATATGACTGAACAAAGCATCAAAAACGCTAAAATTGAAGCACCACTAATGGTAATGCGCTGTGATGGCGGCGTTATGACAGTTGACGAGGTAAGGAGCAGACCTATACTTACAATATTATCCGGACCTGCAGCAGGTGTTGCTGGAGCCTTGATGTACGAGAAGTTAACTGATGGAATTTTCTTTGAGGTTGGGGGCACCAGTACAGATATATCCTGCGTTAAAGATGGTAATGTTACTGTAAAGTATGCAGAGGTAGGCGGTCACAAAACTTACTTAAATTCATTAGATGTACGTACAGTAGGTATCGGTGGCGGCAGCATGGTGGAAATAAGCAATGGAAAGGCTGTGGATGTTGGTCCAAGAAGTGCTCATATTGCTGGTATGCCTTATGAAGCTTATTGTTCCGAACTTGATATTGTAGATCCAGTGCTAAAAACCATAAGTCCTATAGAGAATGATCCTGAGTACGGTTATGTAGAATGTTCAAATGGAAAGAAATTTGCACTTACTCTGTCTGGTGCTGCAATTATATGCGGTTATGTTCATAGTGAAGATTATGCAAATGGTAATGTAAAGGCAGCTAGAAAAGCCTGGGAGCCATTGGCAAAGAATATGGGACTTACTGTGGAAGAAACTGCAAAGAAGGTATTAGGATTCTCAGCAGCAAAAAATGGTAAGGTAGTAAACAGCATGATAAATGACTATGGCTTGGATAAGAATGCAATCACTTTCATTGGTGGGGGCGGTGGCGCAGCAACTGTTGTACCTCATCTTGCAGAAGTCTTTGGATGCAAGCATAAACTAGCTAAGAATGCGTCAGTTATATCTCCTATTGGGGTTGCATTGGCAATGGTGCGAGATATGGTAGAAAGAACAATATCAAACCCAACAGAGCAGGATATACTTTCAATACGTAGAGAAGCTATGCGTTTGGCAGTTCAATCAGGAGCAGTTCCAGATACTGTTGAAATTAAAATAGAGATAGATGCTCAAAGACACAAAGTACGTGCTATTGCTACAGGAAGCACAGAGCTGCGTGCAAAGGATATGAACAGCAAGCGTAAGACTGATAAGGAGCTTATGGAAATTGTAGCAAATAACCTAAAGGTTCCAGTAGAAAAGGTTAGAATTGAAGCTGATAATGGCATCTTATGTGCTGTTTCAAGTGAAATTATAAAGAAACAATTAATATTCTTCAAAAAGAAACTTAATGCTGTAAGGCTTGTAGATAGGGATGGAATAATAAGATTACAAAAGAAAAATGCCTCTGTACGTATTTGTGGACCAAGTACATGGAGAAATACTATAGACCAATTGCTTGAACAATATACTAATTATAGCGATGGTGGAGCTGAGATACCAAATATTTATATAGCATTTGGCAGCAGAATAATAGATCTTTCTGGTATGCAGGGTGCTGCTCAGATAAAGTCAGTATGTGATGTGGAGCTTTCCGGCATACAGTCTGATGAAAAACTTATAATGATATGTACACTTACTACAGAGAACGAAAGAGGTTAATATTTCAGATAAGATTGGAGGTATAAGCATGCGAGCTTTCCCATTTCCGGATAAGATTATGTCAAGAGAAGAATTACCTCGGGATCTGCTATATGAAAAAATCCCAAAGAGTGACCTGGAAAAAGTCTCCGATAGAGCATGGGAGACAGGAGTAGCTGCGGCGAAAGCTGTTGTTAAAGAGTACGGCTGTGACAAGGGAATAAAGGACATTGCAAAAATGAGCGGTCTTACAATTGAATGGAGTCATAAGGATAATATAGCAGGCAATGTAAGGTACTTCAGCGAGTATTATTCTGGACGTAAAAAGATAATACTTTATGAAGAATCTATTAGTAAATGGGCAAAGATTAATAAGCTGCCATTACATGAGGCTGAGGAATTGATATTGTCTCATGAATACTTCCACTTTCTTGAATGTACAAAGTTAGGCTTAACATCCAAACAATACATGGTCCCCAACATAAAAATAGGATCAGTTATACTTGCGAAATCAGGAATTCGAGCTCTATCTGAAATTGGCGCCCATGGTTTTTCAAGAACCTTCTATGAATTAAGGGGGAAGACTGCGGGTGAGAAAGTAACTAATAAACAGAATTTATTGTGCAATGAAGCAATTAATCCCTTAGAATTTGATGGTAAAAAAACCGCTGAAACGATTTATAGAATTATGAATATATTTAAGAGTAGTGAAAAGAGGAGATAAAGATATGAAAAAAGAAATCATTAAAACAGATGTTGCAGTCTTTGGCGGAGGTCCTGGCGGAATTTCTGCTGCTGTAGCAGCCGCAAGAGAAGGTGCTAAAACTATAATAGTAGAACGTTTAGGATACTTGGGCGGTGGTATGGCTTCAGGATTGCCTTTGCTAGCATTCTTGGATGTAAAGGGAAGACTGGTAACAGGTGGAATTGCCCAGGAAATTGTTGATAGGCTTACAGAAATGGGAGGCAGCTATGGTCATCGTGTATGCCCTTTTCATAACTCCACAACAATTATAAATCCTTTGTATTCAAGAATAGTAAGCTTTGAGCTGATGAAAGAAAACAATATTCAGCCTCTACTGCATTGCGAAGTAACCGGTGCCAGCGTGGAAAATGGAAAGCTGGTATCTGTTACAGTTATGGGCAAGGGAACTGAGTTTGAAATACAGGCAAATGTATTCATAGATGCCACAGGTGATGGCGATGTAGCATATTTAGCTGGTGCAAGGTTTGAAAAAGGACAAGAAGGCACAGGCCTTATGCAGCCATCTACTTTGATGTTCGATATTGGTGGTGTTGAATTAGAAAAGTTCTTTGATTATTTAGAAAAGCATCCAGAAGAGCTGCCATATGGCTCAGGACTGGATCATATACGTGAAGGTTATGATGCCGCATTTTTCCGTGAAAGTCCTAATCATGTGTTCTTTGGACTAAATGCACTTATAGCCAGATTAAGAGCAGAGGGCAAATGTCCTATTGATAGAGATACTGTAATATACATTAATCAGCCAATTACTGATCATGTTGCAATCAATACTATTAGAATTCTTAACTTTGATGGCAGTGATGTTAAAGACTTAAGCAGAGGTGAAATGGACGGCCACCTGCAAATATTGCCGTTAATAAAAATGCTCCAAGAAAACGTGCCTGGATTTGAAAACTGCTACTTGTCTTCCATCAATCCAACTATAGGAGTGCGTGAGACAAGAAGAATAGTGGGCAAGAAGATGCTGCGTAAAGAGGAAGTTATAAATGGTGATGTACCAGCTGACACCATAGGACTTGGTTCATACATTATTGATATTCATAATGGAGAAGGAAATGGTACATATATTAAAACCCTTGAAGAGCCATATGGCATACCATATGGATGTACTCTAGCAGCTGATATTGATGGCTTAATGTTAAGCGGCAGATGCATCAGCGTAGATGCTGTAGTCTTCGGATCCTCAAGAGTTATGCCTACCTGCATGGCAGTTGGACAAGGCGCTGGAGTTGGCGCAGCACTTGCGGTAAAGCATGGCATCAGTCCATCCCATGTTAATACAGATGAAATTAGAGACGTACTTCTTAAGCAGGGAGCTATACTGTCTGTTTAAAAATTTAAAGCCCATATTCATATTAATACAAGGCTTTGTTTAACATCAATGTTGAAACTTTGCATGTTCTATGATGTCGTAGAAAACATTTGAACGAACATTAATAAGACTTTGATTATTTTATATGCAAATCCGTTAAGAACTTTATACTGTCTGAGCGCGGCGAGTTTATAAAGTTTAGGATTTACATATAAAATAATCATTAGTCTTATATGTGCAGTGAAAGTTTTCCTAGGCATCATAGAACATGCGGAATTTTAACGGTACTGATAAACAAAGCCTAAAATAAAAATAGAAGTGGAGGTTATTATATGTCAATGCCAAAAACAATGAAAGCACTTGTAGCTTACAGTGCAAATGATTATAGGTTTGAAGAGAACTATCCTACACCTGTTTGCGGACCTGACGATATTATAATAAAGACCGAGGGATGCGGTATATGTGCGGGAGACTTGAAATGTCAGCACGGTGCTGCAATGTTCTGGGGAGACGAGACACAACCTTCTTGGGTACAAGCACCCTTTATTCCTGGGCATGAGTTTGTAGGTACCGTTGCAGCTATTGGCGAGAACGTTAAAGGATACGAAATTGGAGAGAGACTTGCAGCAGACCAGATTGTACCTTGTGGGGAGTGCCGTTTCTGTAAAGATGGTCATTATTGGATGTGTCAGCCTCATGAAATTTTCGGGTTTTTCGGAAAGTTCAATGGAGGTATGGCTGAATATGTGAAGCTGCCAAAGGAAGCTGTAATACATAAGGTACCAAAGGATATGAAGCTTGAAGACGCACTGCTTATTGAGCCATATGCTTGCTCAAAGCACTGTGTGGACAGGGCCCAGATAGGCTGTGAAGATATAGTGGTTCTTTCTGGTGCAGGTACTCTTGGACTTGGTATGGTTACCTATGCTAAGCTTAGACATCCTAAAAAGCTTATAGTGCTTGATATGATGGATGAGCGCTTGGAAAAGGCAAAAGAATTCGGTGCTGATATTGTATGGAATCCATCAAAAGTAAATGTGGTGGAAGAGATTATGAAGCTAACAGATGGTTACGGCTGCGATATTTATATAGAAGCAACAGGCCATCCATCCTCAGTAGTCCAAGGAATGCAGATGATTCGTAAGCTTGGAAGATTTGTTGAATTCTCCGTATTTGGAGCTCCAACTACTCTTGACTGGTCCATCATCGGCGACCGTAAGGAGCTTGATGTGTTAGGCTCTCATTTAAGTCCTTATTGCTTCCCATTTGTAATAGAAAATATTGCAAATGGTACTCTAAAGACTGATGGCGTGGTATCTAGATCCTTTGGTCTTGAGGATTGGGAAACCGCATTTGAATATGCCACTGGCAAGCATGGAGATTTCAAGGTTGCGATAAAATTCTAAATATAAGAGGAGTGGCAAGTATGACAAGCTATCTGATTGGAACTGATATAGGTACCTCGGGCACTAAAACCATAATAATGAGCACTGAAGGAAAGCTTATCGCATCTGACCTGCAGGAGTATGACGTGCTTACTCCAAAGGCACTGTGGGCTGAACAGTGGCCAGATGTATGGGTAGATGCTGTGAAGGTATCTATAAGGAATGCTGTGGAGAAATCCGGGTGTTCTCCTGAGAATATTAAGGGGATATGCATAAGTGGATTATACGGAGGCTCAGGTATTCCTGTGGATGAGAACATAAACCCAGTGCGTCCATGTCTTATATGGATGGACAGACGAGCATCCGAGCAGGAAAAGTGGGTAATTGAAAACATAGGTAAGGAAAGATTGCATGACATTACCCATAATGGCACAGACCCCTATTACGGTTATACTAAGATACTTTGGATTAAGGACAATGAGCCTGAGAATTGGGCAAAGACAAAGCTGTTCCTGCCTCCAAATGCTTATGCCATATACAAGCTTACTGGAGAGATTGCGGTGGACTACTCCTCCGCAGGAAATATAGGCGGCATATTTGATGAAGAAAAGCGCACCTGGTCCAAGGAAATGCTGGACGCTATGGGAATCCCGCAGAGTATGATGCCAGAGCGCATAGTGGAATCCAGTGATATTGTAGGAAGACTTACAAAGGAAGCAGCCAAGGAGCTTGGACTGCTAGAAGGAACTCCTGTGTGTGCTGGTGGAGTGGACTGTGTAGTGGCCACATTTGGGCTTGGAATATTTGAACCGGGGCAGTATGCAGCTGTTATTGGAACATCCATGTGTGCAGCATTAGTTCATGATAAGCCAATAAGTGCAAAAGGACTTATCGAGATGCCCTATGTTAAGGATGCCAAGAAGCTATCCTATTCCTTTGGTGGTGCAGCAACGGCAGGAGCTCTAATAAAGTGGTTCCGTGACAATTTTGCACAAGAAGAAAAACAAATTGAGAAACAGGGCGGCGACAATGCCTATAAGGCCCTAGATATGGCAGCAGCAGATATAGCTCCTGGCAGCAACGGACTTATAGTACTTCCATACTTTATGGGAGAAAGAAGTCCCGTGTGGGATACTAATGCCAGGGGTACTATGGTAGGCCTGAGTCTTTCTCATACTAAGGCGCATATATACAGAGCATTTCTCGAAGCTGTGGCATATTCACTGCGTCATTCAATGGAGAGCACCAATACTGATTTGGGAGATTATATACTAGTTGCAGGCGGTGTTGCAAAATCCAAGCTTTGGAGACAAATCATTGCGGATGTTACAGGCTATGCAGTAGTTTGTCCACTTAATGATGTTGAGGCTAATTTAGGGGACGTTATATTGGCAGGCATAGGAACAGGTTGCCTTACTTATGATGATGTTAAAGAATGGCAGCTGTTTGATGAAAAGGTATTGCCAAATCCTAATGCTCATGAGCTTTACAATAAGTATTACAAGCTGTATCACTCAGTATACAAGCATTTAAGTGAGGATATGAAAGCTTTAAATAATATATAAAAACATTGGCACCCAAGGATAAGCTAAAATTATCTTTGGGTGTCTGCATTTTTATAAGAATTAGCTATGGTGTGA
>CAZMQY010000108.1:0-10697 GCA_964568335.1 uncultured Clostridium sp. | reverse complement strand
CTGCGACCTCATGCTCCCAAAGCACGCGCGCTCCCATCTGCGCCACACCCCGATATGGTGCACCATCAGGGACTCGAACCCGGGACCCACTGATTAAGAGTCAGTTGCTCTACCAACTGAGCTAATATCGCATATTATATGGTGTGACTTAAGGGATTCGAACCCCTGGCCTACTGCTTAGAAGGCAGTTGCTCTATCCAACTGAGCTAAAGTCACACATGGAGCGGGTGATGGGAATCGAACCCACACGACCAGCTTGGAAGGCTGGGATTCTACCATTGAACTACACCCGCAAATTTTGGAGCGGAAGACGGGATTCGAACCCGCAACCTTCACCTTGGCAAGGTGACACTCTACCGTTGAGTCACTTCCGCAAAATTTGGTGCAGATGAAGGGAGTCGAACCCCCACGCCGTAGGCGCTAGATCCTAAGTCTAGTGCGTCTGCCAGTTCCGCCACATCTGCATCTATTTTATTTTGGTGGCTCACCGGGGAATCGAACCCCGGACACCATGATTAAAAGTCATGTGCTCTACCGACTGAGCTAGTGAACCACTTTTGGCTGGGATAGCAGGATTCGAACCTACGAATACCAGAGTCAAAGTCTGGTGCCTTACCGCTTGGCGATATCCCATTATTTAATGGGGTGGACGATGGGACTCGAACCCACAACAGCCGGAACCACAATCCGGTGCTCTGCCATTGAACTACGTCCACCATGTGGTGCGACATCAGGGACTCGAACCCGGGACCCACTGATTAAGAGTCAGTTGCTCTACCAACTGAGCTAATATCGCATATTATATGGTGTGACTTAAGGGATTCGAACCCCTGGCCTACTGCTTAGAAGGCAGTTGCTCTATCCAACTGAGCTAAAGTCACACATGGAGCGGGTGATGGGAATCGAACCCACACGACCAGCTTGGAAGGCTGGGATTCTACCATTGAACTACACCCGCATATCATGGTCGGGGTGACAGGGATTGAACCTGCGACCTCATGCTCCCAAAGCACGCGCGCTCCCATCTGCGCCACACCCCGATGTCTGGAAGTCTTTACTGAACTCCCGACGACATAGATTATTCTACACGATATATTTTAATTCGTCAACACCTTTTTTAAAAAAAATTTTACTTTATAGTTCTTAGTGATACAAGCACTTTATCCTTCAGGATTTCCATAATAGCTATGCTTTGAGAGGAATCTTTTGGGAGCGCTGCGCTGCCTGGGTTTATAAACAATATACCATCCTCATAAAATTCAGTTGATATATGAGTATGTCCAAACAAAACTATATCTGCCCGCAGTTCTTTTGCTCTATATTTTAACTTTAAAAGGCTGTACTTGACATCATATTTGTGCCCGTGGGTAATAAGTATTTTCTTGCCCGCAATTTCTTCAAATCTTTCAACTGGTACAAAACTTGTGAAGTCGCAATTACCTCTTACACTTAGTATCTCGCCTTTATAATTGTCTTTAATAATCGCTGTATCCTCTACATTATCTCCAAGATGAATAGCCATATCTGAATCTTGTATTAATTTCACTACTTGATTTAAGGAGTAAAGATGTCTATGAGTATCGCTAATAACAGCTATTTTCATTAATTTTTATATCCTTTCTACATTGCTTTTTTAAGCTCTTCCTTTAATTTTTCAAGAGCCCTAGCCCTATGACTAATTTTATTCTTCTCTTCTTCACTAAGCTCTCCAAAAGTTTTATTACATTCTGGTACAAAGAAAAGAGGGTCGTAACCAAAGCCACCATTTCCAGCGAGGCCTTCCTTAATATATCCTTTTATCTCTCCCTCTACCTTTATGGTCCTATACTCATCTATAATCAATACTATAGCACTAACAAATTTAGCTCTTCTATCTTCAAATGGCTTTCCTTGCATTAAATTCAATAGTTTTTCATTGTTCTTTTTATCATTGCCGTGCTCCCCAGCAAATCTTGCGGAATATACTCCGGGTGCTCCCCCTAAAGCTTCAACCTCGAGTCCAGAATCATCTGAAAGCACCATTGATTCTTTAGAAATTTTGAATATTTCATAAGCTTTTTTATAAGCATTTTCCATAAATGTATTTCCGTCTTCTTCCACATCTATATCTATTCCTGCTTGCTTAAGAGAAACAACTTCAACGGGAAACTCGGCTAAAATAGCCTTTATTTCCTTTATCTTATGAGCATTATTGCTTGCTATTATCAGTCTTTTCATTTTCTAGCTCCTGTTCCTATCCATAAACAATCTGTCTTTAGCGCATCCTTTTGTATTTGAATCATCTGTTTATTACCTTTTTCACCAAGGGCTAAAAGATCATCCAGGTCCTTTCTTGAAAACGGACTATCTTCTCCAGTTCCTTGGACTTCTATAAATTCGCCCTCATCAGTCATAACTATATTCATATCCACCTTAGCAGAGGAATCCTCAACATAGCACAAATCAAGCACCTTAGTATCCTTTATTATACCAACACTAACAGCGCTTACAAAATTGCGAATAGGATAAACCTCAAAATTAATCTGCTTATGAAGCTTATTAACTGCATCTACTAAAGCTACAAAGGCTCCGCTTATTGAAGAGGTTCTTGTGCCTCCATCTGCTTGTATCACATCGCAGTCTATCCAAATAGTTCTCTCACCAATAGCCTTTAAATCCACAGCGGATCTAAGTGCCCTTCCAATGAGCCTTTGAATCTCCATTGTTCTTCCATCGATTTTAAGCTTTGCTATATCTCTTGGCTTTCTTGTCTGAGTGGATCTTGGCAGCATATTATATTCACAGGTTATCCACCCCTCTCCAGTTCCCTTTAAAAATGGTGGAACCTTATCCTCAATGGAAGCTGTGCATATTACCTTTGTATCTCCAACTTCAATTAAAACAGAGCCTTCAGCATGCTTTATATAATTTCTTGTTATCTTAACAGGTCTTAACTGATCATTTTTTCTTCCATCTATTCTCATTGTGTTCCTCCTAAAAAATCAATTCAACTTCTTCACTAATATATAATAGCATAGTGTGTATATTATATACAAAATTTATTAATTTTTTCCTCTATGGTAAAGAGCTCATCCCTTTCCGGAGGCTGTACCTCATGTTCCATACAATTTTCTACTAAAATACCTTTGCCTATAGTAATATTTCCAATAACACTAGCATTGATTCCGCTTTGCTTTAATTTTTTAACAAGCCCTTCACCATTTTTAGTTGTAATAAGCATGCTGCCTGAGGATATAAACTTAAGAACATCTATGTTAAGCCTGCTGCAAATTTTTTCTGTCGCTAAGCTTATAGGCATTTTTTCTTTATAAACTTTAAATCCAACACCGCTAGCCTCTGCCATCTCCCATAGAGCTCCAAGCACTCCCCCTTCAGTTATGTCATGCATAGAATTTACTCCAAGGCTTCCTGCTATAGTTCCTTCCTTAACTACGCTTATATTATTAATATAGGTTTTAGCTTCCTCTATTTCTTCTTTAGTTAAAATATCTTTTACATACTCAAAGTAGTCATTAATAACAATAGAAGTACCTTCCATAGCCAGAAGCTTGGTTACTACAATGTCATCTCCTATCTTTGCACCAGCGGTAGCTACCGCCGCTCCCCTTTTTCCCTTTCCAATAGCAGTGCATGAAACTATGAGCTTATTAACTGATTTAGTTATTTCAGTATGACCACCTAAAATTTCAACATTAAGCTTTTTAGTTTCTTCGTCTATTTGCTTCATAACCCCTTTTATTTCTTCCAGAGTTGTATTCTCCGGAGCCAATATAGTTACAAGAATACCAACAGGCTCAACGCCACAGGAAGCTATATCATTGCAGTTTATATTTACAGCCAGCTTTCCAATATCGCTGTCTGCCCCTGTTATAGGATCCGTTGATACAACACATTCATAGTCACCATACTCTATAACACTGCAGTCCTCTCCTACTCCGCTTTTTATTCTAACATCAGCTCTTTCCACGCTTCTGTTTGAGCTAATAATTTCCTTTAAGTCATCCCAATTTAATTTTCCAACTTTCATAAAAAAACTCCCTCCTAAAAAAAGTAAACAAGCACTTTTTAGCCACTTACGTCATATTATTTATATAAGGATTAATTTATGGTGGTGTAGATTTTGAAGTATATAGGTCCTTTTTTAAGAATGAATTCCTTAAACAGTGAAGCAATTGAAAAGCAACTATTTTTTCTCGCAAAGGAATCTGTAAAATACCTAACCTTACATTCAAAGTGTGGCATAACCCTTCATACTAATGAACTAAAAGTCAGAAACTCACCTAATTTTGATAATAGCATACTTAGCTCACTTTCTCCACTTTTATGTATGTTTAAAAAGGGGAATGCAAAAATTTTAAGCATTGGTGGCAATTTAGGCTTTGATGAAGACTCCCTTAAAAAAGAAATAAACATAGAAAGCAATGCTTTCATGACTTTAAGTCTGCTTGAGCTAGTAGATTATTATAAAAAATTTAAGGACATAGACAGTAAAAAATACTCTTTAAGCACACTTTACTTATCACTAGCTAGAAAGCAGCTAGAATTTTTTGCAGCAAACTTAAGAAACATAGAGGGTGTATTTGTTGACAAAAAGCATTTAAACAAGGACTCCTCTGAAGATAAAAAGTTTGAAGAAAAAAATAAAAAATTCAAGTATTGTGACCAAGCACTGCTGATGGCGGCCTATTACAAATATTCTCTTTATGACGATAGCAAATGTGGAGAGGAATATAAAAGCTTTTCGCTAGATATACTCAGAATGTTCTTAGAGTATAGAGATGAACTTTACCGCTGTTCCTATGAGGACTTAATTAAACTATGTTTTGCCTTTAATCTCTTCTATAGATACTCAGGTTCTGATGATGCAAGGATTGTAATGCTTGATTTAGCGGAACTGTTAACAGATAATAATCAGGAAACAGATAATAAAAACAATAAAAGCAATTTTGAATATGAATTATTGCTATATATAAACTTTGTTCTAATATATCATAGTACTGGATTACTTAAATTCAAGGACAAAGCTGAAGAATTTTATGCTAAAATGATTGAATTGTATGAGCCTGAGAGAGGTATTTTTGTTAAACCTACTGAAAAGAAGGAAATTGAATATTCTTGTGTTGAAATAATCCTTTATCTGTTATCCTTATTAAGTCATATGAATGTGCTTGAAAAAAGCAGAGATAGCAATTTAATGGCTGTTGATATATTTAAACGTCAGCTAATAGATTCAGGGATAATACTAAGCTGGCCGTCGAGTCCGGATTTAGACGATGTGGAAAGATACAGAAATTTTTCTTCAAAGGCTGAGGATCTTTTAGAAGATCAGGATTTTAGAATGGCTTCTCTTCCCACACCCGAAAGCATTGAATTGCCGCCTATATTTATTAAATACGTAACCTATAACAAAAAGAAGGAGATATTCTCCCAAAGCAAATTCACCTTTGACAGCTCTAAAAATATGTTTATCTTCTTCATTATAGTATATCTTAACAAGCTGTTTGGAGAAAAATCTTCTTGACATATTAATGCAATTTGCACAGCTATCCCCTTGATTTAAAATCAGTTTTTCGTACAAACTATATATAACAAAACACTGAACTATGGAGTGATACATTATGACAACCATTAATTGCTCTGAAAGTTGTACTTACTCTATAAATGGCAAGTGTACATTAAATCAAACAACTGCACTATCAAGTTTATTTAGTTTTACTAGCAGTTGCGGTTACTTTACTCCAAAAAAATCCTCAATGAAAAGCTCCCCTAAAGCCTAATGGGGAGCTTTTTATTAATCTTCTATATAGGCTCTATCCAATTTAATATTGCCTTCCTTAGTAACGTAAACACCTTTTATTAGGGGACTTTTACATAATACAATATTATGAAAATATATAGGTATGACAGGAACATCATTTACAAGCATTTCTTCAGCTTTTCTTAAAAACTCCGCTCTTTGTACCTTATCCTTTTCAAACTTTGCTTTTGAGACAATGTTATCAAATTCACTGTTTTTATAATGAAACAGATTTAACTGAGAGTTTGAAACCCAAGACTCCAAAATAGAAACAGGGTCATTGTAAAAAAGCGCGTAGTTCATTATCAGCATATGATAATCTGAGCTTTCCAAAACATCTTTAAGCTCTATTTCGCTACATCCCTTGTATTCCAGACTTATATCTAAATCCTCCCTTATATCCTTAACCACTGCTTCACAAAGCCGTTTGTTTTCATTATTATCTAAATAAACTATTTTTATTTTTTCTTTCTTATCATATTGGCTTTTCTTTAACAGTTGTTTGCTTAGCTCTGAATCACTTTCTTGCTTAAATAAAGGTTTAGTATTTATACCTTGATTAACTATACCTGCATCATCAGGCACATAAGCTGATGCACTTCTAGCTATATAGTTTAAATCATTCTGCAGGAGACTTTCTCTGTTTATGGCTAAACTTAATGCCTTTCTAAAATCATTATTCCCTATTATCCCAGATTTTTTGAAATTAAAATTAATACTTGAACCGCTTTTTATTGGGATAACTTCAGCTTCTCCATCAAATATTAAGCTTTTACTTTCACTTAAGGGTGGATTTATAAATAAATTAATTTTATTAGTTTTAAAGTGAGCTAAGGCATTTTCACTGCCTAGAGAGGTTGTTATATAAAGTCTTTCACTTTTAACCTCATCTATATCATAATAATACTCGTTTTTTAATAAGGTTATTTCTCCATCCTTGGATACCTCATCTATCTGAAAGGGTCCCGAAAATGCTATAGAGCTATAGTTCTCCTTCCACGCTTTAAGATTATTATCTATCTTTCTTAGAGTATAAATAGGCTGGCTTAAGATTTCTAAAAAATAGCTAATAGGTGAATTCAATCTTATTTCTAAGGTTTTATCATCAATTACTCTAATAGCTACACCGTTAAATTGCTTTTTATTTTCTCTATATTCCTGGGCTCCAAAAATATAATAAAGCTGATAAGCATAAATATTGTTTTGTTTTAAACTTAAAATATCCCTAAAAAAGCTTTTAAAATCATCTGCAGTAATAGGCTTTCCATCACTCCATTTTGCTTCTTCCCTCAGTTTGAAGGTATAGGTTATATCATCCTTGCCTATTGTCCAGCTTTCTGCTAGTCCCGGAATAATTTTCCCATTTTCATCGATTTTAACTAAGCCCTCGAATAAGGAAATCAGCATATCTTTACTTCTTATTTTACTATCATCTAAGAGTACTAGACTATCTGGAACACTTCCAAGATTATAAACTATATAATTCTCAGCTTTAGTATCCTTAGTGATAGTATTAATCTTTTTCTCTATGCATCCGCTGCTAAGTAGAAATATAGAAATAATTAACCATATGGCTACTTTTTTCATTTGTTACTCTCCCCGTTTAAACCATCGTCATATTTTCATTATGGTCACAAATCATATAAAATAATCAAAATAGTTTTATTGAGGCAAGTATTTAAAAAAGTTTAACCTATCTGTTTTAAAATTCTTAGCAGCCGTTCCCCTCATGCCTAAATGCCTTTTGATAAAGGCTGTGCTGTCTTCTAGCATGCAGTCTTTTTTTAAAAACAAGCTTTTTAAGATTGAACCTTCTACTTTCTGAAATTCTCCTGTAGATATATAAACACCTCTTTGAGCCTTTTTTTCATCAAGCTCATTCATAAAAAATTCTATATCCTCTTTTACAACCATATTAGTCTTATGGTATTTAAACACTACTGTCTCCTGAACTCCAATTAATTTCATAATTAACACATCACTTGTTTTTATAATTATCTCGTATTGAATATTATATTTCCAGCAAAGCTTAGTCAAGCTTTGCAGTATTGTATCTATTTTTATCCTCTTAAATCTAGTACTTGCTTTACAGATTTCTTCCTTCCTTAATTCATAATATATTCTGCTTAGCAGTTTACGCATTACCTCCTCCAAGTCAATTGCTACATAACGTTCATTACATTATATGTTTAATTGTTTATTTGTAATAGTTTTTTAATTAAGAAAAGAGCAACAAAAAAAAATACATCAATATTTACCATATTGATGTATCTATATAAACTATTAATAAACCTTCATCAACCTAAAGAACATGGAGCCAAAAGCCATTAAGAAGCAGATAATGGTATAAATAATATCTTTTACACTTGATCGCAAATAAAACATTTTAATACCCCAAACTATCATTGTAAAAGATAAAAATATTTGCAGGGTATAATAATCATTAAAATACTTCACGTATGTAAAATGATATGTAGATATCATTGTTAAAATCAGTGCGACTATAGTTAATAATACACTTATCCAACCTAGTACATTTATTACCTTTCTCATGTTTTTTCTCCTTTTACTCGAAACACTGGATTGCCTTAACACGCCGATTAATCGAAGCACTGGGTAACTTAGCAAGCTCATTGCTAATAGCAAGTTACCTGTTATCCTTATAACCAATTCTTGTCCATGAATTATAATAATGCAAAAACCTGCAATTGTAAAGTGATTTTGTAATTTTTTACAAATATTTTACAACATAGAACTAAATTCTTCTTCGTTCAATACTCTTATTCCAAGCTCTATAGCCTTATCATACTTAGACCCAGGCTCTTTTCCAACTAAAACATAATCAGTTTTCTTGCTTACACTTCCTGAAACTTTTGCACCTAATGCCTCCAATTTTTCTTTAATTTCAGTTCTACTGAAGCTTTCCAAGCTTCCAGTTACAACTACAGTTTTTCCGAGGAAAGGATTATCAGTAACTGCTGCCTGAGCAAAATGAGGTTTAACTCCTAGAGCTAAAAGCTCATTGATGCTATTTATTATTTTTTCTTCCTTAAAAAAGTCTAAAATACTTTGCGCTACAATATCCCCTACCTCCGGAACAGCGGTTAGCTCTTCAAAGGAAGCTTTCTGAAGTCCATCAAGGCTTTTTAAGCTTTTTGCCAAATCAGTTGCTGTTTTCTTGCCTACATTTGGTATGCCTAATGCATATATAAAAGAAGGTACATCGCATTCTTTGCTCTTTTCTATTGCATTAAGCAGATTTTGAGCCTTTTTGTCACCGAATTTTTCAAGAGTCAATAAATTTTCCTTTCTTAATCTGTACAAATCAGCTATAGACTTCATATTAAGCTTTTCAAAAAGCTGCTCCGCGGTTTTTTCACTAAACCCTTCAATATTCATGGCCTCTCTGCTTCCAAAGTGTACAATACTCTTAACCATTTGAGGCTTGCAGGACAAAGTATTTTCGCAGAAGTAATGAACTCCCTGCTGAATAATTTCACTTCCACAAGATGGGCAATGGCTTGGGATTTCTATTTCTCTGCTTCCTTCAATGGTTTCCTCTACTACGCCCATAATCTCAGGAATTACGTCATTTGATCGTCTTACAAACACTTCGCAGCCGATTCTAACTCCTTTTCTCTTAACATCATCCATATTATTAAGAGTAGCTCTTCTAACAGTAACTCCTGCAAGTTCCACCGGCTCCAGCAGTGCAGTTGGACTGACTCTTCCACTCCTACCTACATTCCATTCCACGTCTAATAGCTTTGTAGTTGCCTCTTGCGCCTCAAATTTAAAGGCTATTGCCCATTTTGGAAATTTAACTGTATAACCTAAAAGCTCTCTTGTTCTAGTATCATCAATAACTACAACTAGGCCATCAATATCATAATCAAGCTCATACCTGATTGCTTCTATG
The DNA here is from genome assembly GCA_964568335.1 of uncultured Clostridium sp. GTDB lineage: Bacteria > Bacillota > Clostridia > Clostridiales > Clostridiaceae > Clostridium_AT. The sequence continues at coordinate 981 of CAZMQY010000108.1, read as the reverse complement.
TATTTTATTTCAGCTTCAATTTCCTCTAATGAAGTGCAAATCTTAATGTAATCATCCACAAGAAACCCTTTTTCTTTTATAAAATCCATCATGTCCATGTAGCTTTCAAAAGGCTCACCCTCTGTATACCCTATATCATAGAAAAAAGCTGACAGGTTTCTTCTTGCTGTTTCCTTAAGATTTAAATTTCTTAAAGCTCCAGCGGCTCCATTTCTCAAATTCTTTAAAGGCACTTCCGCAGATTTATTATACTCTTCAAAGGCTTTTTTAGTCATTATAGCCTCACCGTGTATTTCAAATCGATAGTCATTGTCAATTATTAAAGGAAGACTTTTAATAGTCTTTGCCTGCGCTGTTATATCCTCGCCAATAGTACCCGTACCTCTTGATGCAGCTTTAACCATAATCCCTTCTTCATCATAGGTACAGTTTAGTGTAAGTCCATCAAATTTTTTCGTTACCACATATCTTAGCTCAGGAAGCTTATCTTCATTATTAGAATTATAATCGGTAATAAACCTTCTATTTCTGTTGTCCCAATCCCTCAGCTCTTCTAAGGTCTGTGCCTTATCCAAGCTCCATAGCCTGCCTCTATGGGTGTGCTTTTGAAATTCAGATAGAACTATATCTCCTACTCTTTGGGTTGGAGAATAAGGAAGCACGTAATTGGCCTCCTTTTCAAGGGCTACTAATTCATCATAAACCTTATCATATTCTTTATCTGAAACAGAAGGATTATCAAGAACGTAATAATTGTAGGCATACTTGTTTAGTTTTTCTACTAACTCATGTATTTTTTTTATTTTTGTTTCTCTCTCCTCCATAGTATCCTCCAGTTAAATCAATTAATAATCAATAATTATTGGAAAATCTCCAAGAAGATTTTCCCCATTTAATTGTTAATTTATATTTTACGCAAGCTCTAACGGCGCTAATCCCAACATAAAGCTCTTTATCCCCTGTGTGTTAAAAGCAATAGTA
>CAZMQY010000107.1:491-10705 GCA_964568335.1 uncultured Clostridium sp. | reverse complement strand
TTTGAAAATATATATAAGTATTCCTTTGAAACAGATAAAGTGAGTATGTGGAAAGGAAGCAAAATGAAAACTGATATCCTATTGAATAAAGAGCTTCTTTTAGCAAAATTAGTATAAATATTAAGGGAAAAATTTAATTATGGATAAGCAAATGATTTCTATGTGCGGAGCTTATTGCAGTATTGCTGAAAAGCCATAAAAGCATTTAACCATAAAAACAAATATATAGAAATGGAAGATGGAAAAATGAAAGAGGATATATGTAATTATTTAGAGAAGTTTGAAGAAGAAACAAAGCAAAGATTTTGTATGTTATATGAGCTTATTAATGAAAGCACTTCTCGAAATATTGATGAAAAATTGTGGGCTAAATTACCGTCATTTTATGTAGACAATAATTTTATTCGCCTTATTCCTTTTAAAGACCATATTAATATTGAAGCAAAAGCAGTTATTTTTCATAAAGATGAATTGTCAGGATATAAGATAACCCCAAAAGGCATGCTGCAAATTTTTCATAATCAACAGGTTCCATGCGAATTGTTAAAAATAATATTTGAAGAAAGCTTTCAGTAAATCATAGTTTTAACGCCAATATATTGAGAGTGTTGCAATAGTAATTTATTTGGAGGGTAAAAATGAAAAAAGAGAAGAAACAATTCATATATGTTTTGAAATTAATACCTCATTTATTGGATGAGAGCAATTGGACTGAGAAAGAAGAGAAAATAGTAGATAGACATTTTACTAAACTTCAGGAATTGCTTCAGGAAGAGAAGCTTATTTTGGCAGGAAGAACCTTAAATATGGATGAAAAAACTTTTGGCATAGTTATTTTAGAGGTTGAGTCGGAGGAAGAAGCACATGCAATGATGATAAATGATCCTGCTGTTGCAGAGGGAATAATGACAGCAGAATTATTTCCATATAGAGTGGCTTTGATTAAAAGATAGAAACTAATTGATTATGAATATATAAGATGGAAAGAATATAAAGAAGATTCTGCAGGATATTTATAAGCCATAGCAGGAAAGGACTACATACAAATGAAAACCTACGAATTTGATGCATTGATAATTAAACATGATTCAATAGATGCTGCTTTTATTGAGTTTCCTTATGATGTAGAGAAAGAATTTGGTGTTAAAGGACAGGTAAAGGTTAATGCTTTCTTTGACGGTTATGAGTATAGAGGCTCTTTAGCAAAGATGGGGCATCATTGCCACTGTCTTGGAATAACACAAAAAATAAGAAAAGAAATCAATAAGCAGCCCGGAGATACAGTTCATGTTGTATTAACAAAGGATGAGGTTGCTAGAATTGTTGAGATTCCAGAAGACTTTAGGAAATCTCTTGATGAAAACGAAAAAGCAAAAGAAGCTTTTAGCAGGTTATCCTATACAAAGCAAAGAGAAATGACCCTGTGGATTGCTAGTGCCAAGAAAATGGAGACTAGAGAAAAGAGAATTGAAAAGTCAATGGAACAGTTAATAAATACTGAGGAGAAATACCATGGAAAGCAAGATTTTTGATTCTGAATTTCTTAAAAAATTGGATAATATTGCGCTTAATGCAAAGATAACTATGAATTCAGGCGCTTCAGGCGGGAGAAAATCAAAGTCTAAGGGAAGCTCTGTGGAATTTTCAGATTACAGAGAGTACTCCATTGGAGATGACTTTAGGAGAATTGATTGGAATGCCTATGGCCGCTTTGATAAGCTTTTTGTAAAGCTTTTTATGGAGGAGAGAGAAGCTCTTGTTAATATATTTGTTGACAGCAGCAGATCTATGGACTTTGGAAATCCTAAAAAGTCCCTTACCGCTGTAAAGCTTTCTGGTGTTTTTGCTTTTCTTGCCCTTAATAATTTAGATAGGGTATGTATTAATGGAATTAAAGACACAAGCATAAATCAAAGCGTACCTGTAACAGGAAAAAATATGTTTTACAGGTGTTTGGATTTTCTAAGCTGTATTCAATTTTCAGGAAATACCAATATAAATGCTTGTCTTAAAAAGAAAAATCTCCAAAGCAGAGGAATAAGTATAGTTATCTCGGATTTTTTTACAGATGGGAGTATAGAGGACGGAATTAAATACTTATTATATAAAAACCAGCAGGTTGTTTTGATTCATGTGCTTTCTCCCGAAGAGCTGCAGCCAGAGGTTTATGGACAAGTTAGGCTGGTGGATGGTGAAAGCAGAGAAGGAAGAAATATGACTATTACGCCTGCAATGTTGAAGCACTATGAAAAAAAGCTGAATTCCTTTATAAATGAAATAAAAGCCTTCAGCAGCAGAATGGGTGTAACATATATACAAGTAAGCTCGGAGGAACAAATTGAAAAGATTGTATTTGAATATTTAACCCGAGCAGGGGTAATAAATTACTAATGGTGTCCTTTGTTAAGCTTGTGAGAAAGTGAGAGGTTGATATGAGACTATTGTATCCCGCGGCTCTAGGATTTCTAGCTTCCATACCTGTCATAATTATGATGTACATACTAAAGCAAAGGTTCGAGGAAAGAGAAGTTTCCAGCCTTTACTTATGGGAGCAGGTTATTAAGGATATAGATGTAAATACTCCTTGGCAGAGATTAAAAAGCAGTCTTCCACTGATTTTGCAGGTGCTTGCAGCTGCTCTTTTGGTGTTTGCCCTAACAGATCCCTTTCTGCTTTTAAAGGGAAGAAGCTACGAAAATGTTATTTTGGTGCTTGACAATACAGGAAGCATGAATGCTGCCTATGAGGATACAACAAGGTTTGAGGAAGGCAAGAAAAGAGCAGAAAAGCTCATTAAGTCCTTGAAGCCTGGAAGCAAGATCACTTTGGTTTCTTCTGGAATGAATCCAAAGGTGGAACTGGCATCATCTACTGATAAAAATGAAGCCTTAAATAAGCTTAAAAATATAAAGCCTACTAATTTTTCAGGTGATATAAATGACAGCGTATCTCTTGTAAGGTCAATTTCAAAGCAGTATAAGGCCTATAGAGCAGTGTTTTTTACTGACGGACAGGTTGACGTAAAGGATTTGGAGGGAGAAGTGCAGGTATTAAATTCCTCTGTTTTAAACATAAGCTTGGACTATATATCCCATACAAAGGAAAATGAAAGCATTAAAGCTATTGTTAGAGTTAACAATAGAACCAACAAGACTCAAAGCAGAGAGATAGCTTTATATGCTGAAGATAAGCTTTTTTCTCTAAAGGATGTAGAGCTTAAGCCTAAGGAAGTTAAGACAATTTATTTTGAAAGAATACCAGCAAATATAAAATATATCCATGCAGAGATAAGTGAGAAGGATTCACTGATTGAAGATAACAGTATTTATGAGGTTATCAGGCAGACCAAAGCTCAAAGAATTTTATTGATTTCAGAGAAAAATATTTTTGTTGAAAAAATAGTTTCAAGCTTAAATAATGTGGAGCTTTATAAAACAAATTCTGTAGATAATATTAAGGATAAATATGATTTATATATTTTCGATGGAGTTTCTCCAAAGGAGCTGCCTAAGGAGGGATCAGTGCTATTCATAAATCCTCCTAAAGACAATCCTGTTGTACAAGTTAATGAAACTATTGAAGGCGGACTTGGAGAGGTTTTAAAAAACCCAGTGACTAGGTATATGGACAAAGCTCATTTTTCTGTATCTAAGATAAAAGATATGGTAGTGCCATACTGGGGAAGCACTTTTTTAAAGGTCAATGGAAAAGCTGCAGCCTTTACGGGAGAGCTTAAAGGAAGAAAAACTGCTGTAATTGCTTATGACCTTCATAATAGTGATTTTCCGCTCATATCGGAGTTCCCTATATTTATGCATAATCTACTAGGCTATCTCATTGATATAGATTTTCAAAGTAAGACCTCCTATTACTGTGGCGAAGGTATAAATATTAATAACATAGGAGAGGTTGGAAAGCTTTCAATAAAAAATCCTGAAGGTAGCATGGAAAATATTGAGTTAAAATATCCAATAAGACCTTATGAAAATACAAATAACATAGGAATTTATAAGCTTTCAAAGGAGAATAAGGATATAAGCTATGAGAATGTATTTGCAGTAAATTTTCCTACAGATAGAGAATCGGATATAGACAAGGAAGCAAAGCCTATGAATAATATTGACAGCAGCAGTCTTCTAAATTCCTCGGGAATAAGCCTTAAAATTTTTATTTTAATAGCTGCTTTAATGCTGCTTTCAATAGAATGGATGGTGTATGTTTATGGCTATTAATTTTACACGTCCCTATCTACTAATACTTTTTCCAGTTATTTTGGCTGTGTTGTTTTATACTACAAAAAGATTAAATAGGATATATAAATTTAAAAAGAATCTTATTTTAGCCCTTAGAAGTATGATTTTCACCCTTCTGATTTTGGCTTTGTCAGGTTTTAGCCTAAGCTGGAAAGCTAATAATACAACTACAGTTTTTGTGCTTGATGCTTCAGACAGCATGAGTAGCTCTAGAGCTGAGGTTGAAAAGTTTGTAGTGGAAGCTTTAGATAAAAAGTCACCTAAGGATTATGCTGCTATATTGGCGTTTGGAGATAATGCTCTGGTTGAAAGCTTTGTATCTAAGACACCAGCTTTTAATAAGGTTGAAACAAAAGTAAATGGAACTTATACAAATATAGAAAATGCACTTACTGCAGCTAGTTCACTTTTTCCTGAAAACAGCAGAAAGAGAGTAGTTTTAATAACTGATAGTTATGAAAATGAGGGTAAAGCATCAAAATCAGCTCCTTCACTTATTGAACAGGGCATTGATTTAAAGGTTTATACAATTGATAAGGTTGCTCAAAATGAGGTTGCTGTAGACAGCATATCTGTCCCTCAAAGACTCAATCTGGGAGAGGACTTTAATGTTGTGGTAAATCTGACGAGCACTGCTAATACAGAGGCAAAGTTAACTTTGTTTAGCGGTAAAGAGAAGGTTTCGGAGGAAAGAGTACAGCTTACTAAAGGAACTAACAGCTTTGTATTTAAGGATAGAGCAGAGCTTGGAGGCTTTAAGAATTACAAGGTAATTGTTGAAGCTGCCTTAGACAGTGAGGTTAAAAATAATGAGGCCTCTGCCTTTACCAATATTAAGGATAAGCCACGAGTGCTAGTGATTGAGGATACAAAGGGTGAAGCAGATGAATTAATTAACATACTGAAATCCTCAGGCATAGAATACAACAAGGTAAATGCTACTTCAGTTCCAAGAACTCTTCAGGAACTGACAACCTATAAAAGCATAATCTCCTGCAATGTTTCAGCAGAGAACTTAAATGAAGGCTTCCTAAATGCGTTAGAGCCTTATGTTAAGGATTTTGGTGGAGGCTTTGTTGCTTCAGGCGGAGATAATTCCTTTGCACTTGGTGGATATTTTAAGACAAATCTTGAAAAGGTACTCCCTGTACACATGGAGATGAAGGGGAAAAAAGAGATACCTGATATGTCCATGCTGCTTATAATAGATAAGTCAGGCAGTATGACAGCAGGGCAGGGAGGAATAACCAAGCTTGACATTGCAAAGGAGGCAGCAGCAAGAACCTTAGATTCGCTTAGAGCTAGGGATGAAATTGGGGTCCTTACCTTTGATGATACAAATTATTGGGTAGTTAAGTCTAAGAAGGCGGAAAATAAAGATAGCATAAGAGATGATATAGGGACAATAAGGCCTGGCGGCGGCACAAGCATATTACCTGCTTTAGAAGAAGGGTATAACGCATTGAAAGGCAGTAGTGCAAAGATTAAGCATATAATACTGCTTACTGATGGTCAAGCGGAGCAGTCGGGCTATGACGAACTTGTTAAGAAGATAAAGCAGGATAATATAACAGTGTCTACTGTGGCAGTTGGAGGAGATGCGGACAGAGGACTTCTAGAGTCTATTGCCAAGGGAGCTGAGGGAAGATTTTATTTTACTGATGATATCTCAAATATTCCAAGGATATTTGCAAAGGAAACCTTTATGGCTGCTAAGGCTTACTTAAATAACAGGGAGTTTACGCCCGTTATAAGCAGCGGTCACCCTATAATATCTGCTGTTTCTGAAAAGGGACTTCCTTCACTGTTGGGTTATTTAGGGGCCTCTCCTAAGGATGCTGCTAAGGTTATTTTAAAAAGCGATGAGGATGATCCAATTTTAACAGTATGGCAGTATGGTCTTGGCAAAACTGTTGCTTGGAATTCTGACATAAGCGGAAAGTGGAGCAGAAACTATATAGGTTGGGATAATAATGCCAGGATGTGGCAGAACATTATTAACTTCACTGTAGAAAGTTATGAAAGTGAGAATGCTTCTATTGAAGCAGTAATGGATGGAAGCAAGGGAAGAATAAGCTTCACTGACAAAAATACCACTGAGGAAACAGCTACTACTGCAACTGTTGTGACTCCAAATCTCGAGAGTGTAGAGGTTAAGCTTTATCCAACTTCACCAGGAAAATACGGAGGCAGTTTTGAGATTAAGGAGCCAGGTGTGTATATGATTAAGGGCATGCAGAGCAAGAATGGGGAGATTGCTAATGCTGTTACTAATGGTCTAGCAGTGCAGTATTCTCCTGAGTATAAAATTGCTTCTGAGAACTCCACTTTGGATATGCTCGTTAAAGAAACAGGCGGTACATATATTAAAACTTCTGAAGAGGTCTACAGCGGAAAGCTTAAGGAGGTATCAGGTAAAACTGACCTGAGCAATACTTTTCTAATTATATCATTGCTGTTTTTCATACTGGATATTGCACTTAGAAGGCTGAATTTTTCATTTGGAAAGCTTAGCGCTGGAGCTTCAGCGGTTATGGAATCTGTGCCTGCTAAGCTTAAAGGAAGAAAAAATGCTTTAAAAGTTTCAGCTGTGCTTAAGCCAAATAGGCCTGTGAATGATACGGATAAAGCAGAACTTGTGAATGAACATAAGGTTATTGATAAAGTAAAGCCAACAGCTTTAGAAAAGAAAAAGTCAGAGGCTGAGACTTTAAACACAACAGAGCTTTTAAAAAGAAAAAACAATAGAAACAAATAAGCCCGGAACTTTCCGGGCAGTTTTTTAAATGGGGGAGGAAAAATGAAAAAGCTGGTTATTACCTTGGCAATATTAGCTGTGTTACTGAGCTCAGCAGTTTTATTAATAGGTAAATTCAGTCCTGAAGCTAAATATTATTTAGACTTGGGGATTAACCATATTAAGAACTCAGATGAAATAAAGGTACCAGAGGAATATTCAAAGGTTGATAAAAACAACAATGGAATAGCTGACTGCTTGGACATAGTAAATGCTGCAAGGGAAGAAGCAGAAAGTAAAACAGTGTATAAGGATGCTTACTATAGAGGAGGATACCCGCCGGACAGCGAGGGGGTTTGCACTGATGTTATATGGAGAGGGTTTAAGGGCATGGGAGTAGATTTCAAGGCATTGGTAGATAGGGATATTAAAGAAAATTCAGCTGAATACCCAAGAGTAGGGGGAAAGTCTGACCCTAACATAGATTTTAGAAGGGTTAAAAATTTGGATGTGTTTTTTAAAAGAAATACGATAAACTTAACAAAGGAGCTTAAGCCCTTTGATGTAGAAAATCTTAAGCAATGGCATCCAGGGGATATTGTTGTTATAATGAAGCCATATGAACATATAGCTGTAGTGTCAGACAAGAGAGCCAAAAATGGAGTGCCTTATGTTATTCACAATATAACTCCTCATGCTATTGAAGATGAGAGATTGTCTTATTGGGCGCCTTATATTCATGGACACTATAGGTGGAAGTATTAACTTAGGGGGATAAAACATGAAAGAAAAATATATAATAATTAGTTCACTGTTGGCATGCGCTTGTTTGTACATTATAGAGCAGTATTTAGGAGTAAGCTATGCTGTAAAAACACTGTCCAAGCTTATTTTTTTTATAATTTTACCATTAATCTATATAAAGAAAATAAAAAAATCAAATATAGCAGAAGAACTTAACTTAAAGCATTTGGACAAGAAGCGCTTTAAACTTGGTTTTATTTTTGGATTAGGGTCATTTTTAATTGTTTTGGCAGCTTATTTTATATTTAAAGGTGTAATAGATTTAAATGATATTGTAAATGATTTAAAAGAGAAAAATATAACACCAGCTAATTTTATATTGATAGGCCTATACGTAACACTTGGTAATTCGCTGCTGGAAGAGTTCTTTTTTAGAGGGTTTATATTCTTAAATCTTTATGATATGCAAAAAGAGAAGTTAGCTTATTTTTACTCATCAGTATTGTTTGGACTTTATCATATAGGAATATTCAAGGCGTGGTTTAATATAGGGCTAATACTATTGTGTCTGTTAGGACTTATAACTGTAGGATTTATTTTTAATTGGCTTAACACAAAATCGAAAAATTTTATTAATTCTTGGCTAGTGCATATTTTTGCGGATAGTGCCATAATATTGATAGGACTAAAAATGTTTGAGATTATATAGGAGAAAATTATGAAAGCAGAAATATTAGCAGTAGGAACAGAAATACTACTTGGAGACATTGTAAACACAAATTCACACTACATATCTAAAAGGCTGGCTGATTTAGGTATATCGGTATACCATCAAACTGTGGTAGGAGACAATGAAGAAAGACTTTTTAATGCTTATAAGCTTGCCTTTGAGAGGGCGGATATTGTAATTGCTACAGGAGGGCTTGGGCCTACTCAAGATGATTTAACCAAGGAAATTGGTGCTAAATACTTTGGGAAAAACCTTATTGTACACGAGGAGTCTTTAGATTACATAAAGAATTTCTTTCAGAGATTGAACAGACCCATGAGTGAAGGTAACAGGAAACAAGCGCTGTTCCCTGAAGGTGCAGTAATTCTCCCGAATCCAAATGGAACTGCACCCGGCTGTATAGTTGAAGAAAATAACAAGATTCTTATAATGATGCCAGGACCTCCAAAGGAAATGGTTCCTATGTTTGAGAATTCTGTGGTTCCTTATCTTCAAAAATTTTCAGATGGTGTTTTAGTATCCAAGGTTTTAAGAGTTGTAGGGCTTGGGGAAAGTGCTATGGCTGAAAGGGTTCATGATATCATAGATAATAGTACGAACCCAACAGTTGCACCTTATGCAAAGGATAATGAAGCTATTCTTAGAATAACAGCAAAAGGCAAAACCGAGGAAGAAGCGGAGAAATTAATTGTTCCAATTGAAAAAGAAATAAAAGATAGAATTGGTGCTGACATATATGCAGAAGGTGAAACCACTATAGAAGCTGTGGTTGGAGAGATGCTTGTAAAGAGAAAATTAACTATAGCAACTGCAGAATCATGCACAGGAGGACTTCTGGCTGGAACACTTATCAATTTCCCAGGCATATCCTCTGTATTTATGGAAGGAGCTGTTACATATAGTAACGAAGCTAAGACTAAAAGGCTTGGAGTTAGTGAAGAGACACTGAATAAATTTGGGGCAGTCAGTGAAGAAACAGCAAGAGAAATGGCTGAAGGTATTGCAAAGATAGCAGGTACAGACATAGGAATATCAGTTACAGGAATAGCAGGTCCAGGTGGCGGAACCGAGGATAAGCCTATAGGTCTTGTTTATGTTGGGCTTTATATAAAAGGCGAAGTGAAGGTTAAAAAGCTGAATATGTTTGGGGATAGGCAAAAGATAAGAAACAGAACTGTAGTTAATACTTTGGATTGGTTAAGAAGAGAATTGTTGTAGTAATAAGAAACGGGGATGGGGCTAATATTATGAAAAGAATAAAGAGGCTGTTTGAGCCTTATCAAGGATTACCAAAAGAAATATACATTATATTTATATCTAGAATTATTAATAGCATTGGAGCATTTGTTTATCCGTTAATGGCTTTAATCTTAACAGAAAAAATTGGTTTTTCTAAAGCAGCAGCTGGAACCTTCATAACGATTTTAAGCCTTCTTGGAGTACCAAGCATGATAATAGGAGGCAAGCTGGTTGATGCTATAGGTAGAAAAAGAATTATTATAGTTTCCCAAGGCTTCGGAGCTATAGCTCTTATTATTTGTGGCTTTATGAAACCTAATATGACAATGACTTATATATTGGCACTATCTTCACTTCTATATGCATTATCATCACCAGCTTACGATGCAATGCTGGCAGACTTGACTACACCAGAAAATAGAAAGGGTGCATATTCCTTGGTTTATATGGGGTGGAACCTAGGCTTTGCCCTTGGACCTATTATAGGAGGATTTTTATATAAAAACTACCT
>CAZMQY010000107.1:0-481 GCA_964568335.1 uncultured Clostridium sp. | reverse complement strand
TTTCCTTTGTTTTTATAGGTGATGGAATAAGTACCATGTTATCATTAATTCTTGTTAGCATATTTGTTAAGGAAACAATGAAAAAACATGAGAACACCGAATTTAAAGAAGAAAGATATTTAGAGAAAGAGGTTGAAGGTTCTGTAATCAATGTATTATTTGAAAGACCAATTCTTATATATTTCGCTTTAATACTGCTTTGTTTTCAATTTGAATATTCTCAGTGGGGCTTTACGCTGCCGCTGCAAATGGGCGAAATCTTTAAGGATTCAGGAGCTGCATATTATGGGGCTTTAGCCAGCTTTAATGGATTAATTGTAATATTATTAACTCCTGTAATTTCAAAAGTAACTCATTCCATTAAGCCTTTAAGAGTAATAGCCTTAGGAGGCCTATGCTATGCTGTTGCTTTTAGCAGCTTTGCATTTATAAAAATTTTACCGCTATTTTTTATAGCAATACTTATTATGACTGTTGGAGA
>CAZMQY010000106.1:4673-10810 GCA_964568335.1 uncultured Clostridium sp. | reverse complement strand
CAGAAAAGAACACTTAACTTTGGTATTTTAGCAGCCATAAAACCATTTAAGAATTTAAGAATTTATATGTTTAAATGGTTTTATGGCTGAATGCTGATTTTATATCTTAAAAAGCATCCACTTGCAGGTAGCAACTTCATACTTTAGTTCATAAACTATTTCACTACCCTCTATAACACTTTGATAGTTAAAAATAAGCACTTTCATTATCTAATATCTCCTTATAGAATACTAGTCATAACAGGATAATCATCCGCAGTGCCGCCATTTAAGGCTTTCAGGCTTGAATGGAGAAATACGCTTCTGACTATAGAAGTAGAGCCAAAGCGCATTCGAATGGTGTCAATGGTCTTATCTAAGGCCTTTTGTTTTTCTATATTCTTTTCTTCAAATAAGGTTACCTGACAAAAATCGTTGCTGCACAGTTCTGATACCGCTACACCTATGTGTCTTAAGGGTTGATTCTGCCAAAACTCATCGAACAGCTGGCAGGCTGTAGCATAAATTATATTTGTGCAGTCTGTATAAAAGTACAGCTTTCTTTGGTGTGAAAAGCTGTAGAAATCAGAACCCTTAATATGTACTGAAACTAAACTGCAGCAGTTCTCTGAGTTCCTAAGCCTCGTGCATAGAGTTTCACATAGGGACAGGATAACCTTGTGGGCCGTAGCGCTATCCTCTACATCAAAAGCTATGGTAGTTGAATTGCCCATGCCTTTCATTTCAATGTGGCTGCTTTTTTTAACCTCAGAAGTCTCTATTCCATTAGCATAATTCCATATTAATACGCCGTGACTTTTTAGCTGTGCTTTTAACAGCTTTAAATCATAAACAGCTAAATCACCTATAGTGTGTATGTTAAGTCTGTGAAGCTTTGGAGCTGTGGCTCTTCCAACCATAAATAAGTCCTCTATAGGCAAGCACCACATTTTCTTTTGAATTTCATTAGGAAATAATGTTGTAACAGCATCGGGTTTTTTTAAATCTGAAGCCATCTTTGCCAGAAGCTTATTGTTAGATATTCCGATGCTGACAGTAAAGCCAAGCTGATTTTTGATTCTATTTTTAATTTCATAAGCAAGCTTCAAAATGTCAGGATATAAATTTTCCATACCTGTAAATTCAAGAAAGCACTCATCGATAGAAAAACGTTGGATTTTAGGAGTGTACTCCTGAAATACGTCCATCATAGCATTGCTGCACTGCATAAAAAGCTCATAACATGGGCGGACAATTAAAAGCTCCGGACACTTTTGGAGGGCTGAATATATTGTTTCGCCAGTTTGAATGTTAAATTTTTTTGCCGGGATAGATTTTGCTAGTACTATGCCATGACGACTTATAGGGTCTCCGCCCACAACAGAAGGCACATCTCTTAAATCCAAAGACTCACCATGCTGCAGTCTGTATACAGCACTCCAGGATAAATAAGCTGAATTTACGTCAATGTGAAAAATAATCCTTTTATCATTATCCATCATAATATGCATTCCTTTACTAGTTGATAATTCCATTTCTATTATATACGAATATATGTTCGTGGTAAATATATTATGTACTTATTTAATAAATTTTATAATTTATTTAAAATCTAATGGTGAACTTTATATAGCACTACTATTTGGCTACTATATGGTGATTTATCGAATCACATTTATTTTAAATAAATGTGAAGACGAAGTTAGGGGAAATAAACTAAAGCTTATTGAGCCTCATAGCGAGGTGGAAAGATCCTTAATGCTAAAGCTTGTTGTCTTTAATGAAGTAGTGGAGAAGGCATTTATTGATAAGGCACCAAATAAGATATGTGAATATATTTACGAGGTGGCAAATCTGTTTAATAGATCCTACCATGACAACAGAATTATTTCTGAGGAAAACGCTGATAGAAAAATATCATGGATAAAACTTATAAGCGTCATAAAGAGTATCCTAGAAACAGGACTAGATTTGCTTGGGTTTGAGATTCCTGATAAAATGTAGCTGGTGGTTAAACTATTGGTGAGGAGAACAATTAGATGAAAATCGAATTTAAAAAATTAGGAATGAGAAATATTAAAACCGCTATTGCTGTGGTTATATCGATATTAATATCAAGAGGGCTTAAAATGGAATATCCTTTCTATGCAGCTATAGCTTCTATTATCTCAATGCAGAGTTCAGTTGAAAATTCTTTTAAGGCTGGAAGAAATAGAATGCTAGGAACCATAATTGGAGCTTTGGTAGGTTATTTATGTGCACTCATAAGCCCAGGAAATATATTTTTAACAGGTATAGGAATTATTTGCGTAATATATCTATGTAATCTATTTAATTGGAAGGAGTCCTCTTCTATTTCAGGGGTGGTGTTTTGCGCTATAATGCTTAATTTAAAAGGAAGCAGTCCTATTTTATACAGCATCAACAGAATTACAGATACCTTTGTTGGTATAATAGTGGCAATAGCGGTTAATTATTTTATATTGCCGCCAAAAGAAAAAGAGAAGGCTTAGAAACATATAAAAATAATATATACCATTGAAAGAGGAAGGTGGTAAAAGTATGATTTATAAATATGAAGACAAATGCCCTAAAATAGCTGAAAGCGCCTTTGTTGCAGCCAGTGCTGATATAATTGGGGATGTAACCATTGAAGAAGACTGCAGCATATGGTTTGGCACCGTGCTTAGAGGTGACGAAAATTACATAAAGGTTGGAAGAGGGACAAATATTCAGGATAATTGTACCGTTCACATAGCTGCTCATAAGTATGCTGCTGAGATAGGTGAATATGTTACTGTTGGACATGGTGCTATAGTTCATGCATGCAAGATAGGTGATTACTGTTTAATTGGCATGGGGGCAATTGTCTTAGATGGAGCTGAAATTGGTGATTATACCATAATTGGGGCAGGAAGCGTGGTTACTGGTGGGAAGAAGATCCCCTCTGGCGTTTTGGTTTTAGGTTCCCCAGGAAAGGTGATTCGCCAGCTTACTGATGAGGAGAAAGATAGCCTTAAGGAGTCTGCCTACAGCTATATTAATAATGCTAGGAAATATAAATAATAACAGCAATTATTTAGATGAAACTTGAATAAAATTGTTTTTTATGAAATAATTATTATAAGGAATGCTCAAGCAATATTTTTTAGGAGGGAATGTGTAATGGAGGTTTTAAACAACCTGGGACTTAGCGCATTGTTTGGACTTTTAGGCATACTAGTTATGGCTGTGGGTTATGTTATATTTGACAAGATGATTCCGCTTGATTTTAACAAGGAGCTGGAAAAAGGAAACCTATCAGTTGCTGTAGTTATAGCTGGATTATTAATCGGAATAGCTATAATTGTATCAAGAGTTGTAGCAGCATAACATACTTGACAATAACCTATTAAGGAGCTTAGGGTAACTTAGGCTCTTAATTTTTTATTTTTTTCTTGTTTTCATACAATTAAGGAATAAGGGTGAAAAAGTGTTATTATAGAATATGGTTTAACTAATAGTAGAAGGAGAACAACAGATGAAATATTTAAGGCAGCTTTCAATTATACTAATTATTTGTTTTACGGGAGAAGCATTGAATAGACTATTAAATATACCAATTCCAGGTAATGTTATAGGAATGCTTATACTGCTTATTAGCTTACTTGCTGGTTTTATTAAGCTTGAGGATATAGAGGATGTGACGGAATTCCTGCTAAAACACTTAGCTTTCTTTTTTGTGCCAGCTGGTATAGGAGTAATATCAAGTTTGGATACCATAAAAGTAAATTTTTTTCCAATGATGGCTGTGATTTTATTGTCATCCATAGTAGTAATAGTAGTTACGGGAATTACAGTGCAAATTCTTAAAGGGGGAAGATAGAGTGAGAGAGCTTTTTGATACACCACTATTTGGAATAACCATTTCACTAGTGACCTTTGAACTAGGAATTTATTTAAATAAAAAAACAAAAATAGCCTTATTCAACCCGCTTTTAATAAGCCAGAGTCTTATAATATTGTTTCTGCTTAAATTTAATATCAGTGTAGACACCTATAATAAAGGGGGACAACTTATATCGTTTTTCTTAGCGCCTGCTACTGTAATATTAGCTGTGCCTTTATACAGGAAGTTTAAGCTCCTTAAGGCCAACGCTATACCTATACTTATTGGAATTACTGCAGGCTCTGTTGCTGGAATGACAAGTGTTATGCTCTTTGGAAAGTTATTTGGACTTGATGAGCTATTAAAAAGCTCTATGCTTCCAAAGTCTGTTACACTACCAATTGGACTTGCAATATCCTCTCAGCTTGGCGGATTGACTCCCATTACTGTTGCAGCCACTGTTATAACAGGTATCTTTGGAGCAATACTTGGAACTCATATATGCAGATTGTTCAGAATAAAGGACAAAGTCGCCATTGGAGTGGCTATAGGAACCTCCTCTCATGCGCTTGGAACCACAAAAGCTTTGGAGCTTGGTGAGACAGAAGGCGCTATGAGCAGCCTTTCCATAGGAGTAGCCGGACTTATTACTGTAGTATTAGCACCGCTTATGGTTAGGTTATTTACGGCCCTTAGTTTACTGTAAATATAGCTAAAAGAAATAATAATTTGTTGTTGCCATTAGTTTATAAAGATTATCTGCTTTGCAAAGTAATGATCAAGTAGAGTAGAGCAATAAAGCATGTATTAATAAGTTGAACTTATAAATACATGCTTTATTTTAATTATTCTCTATCTTTGGTATTAGCTTAGTTAATGCTATTAACGCTATCTTTTATAATTAACTCAGGGCTTAGGCACATAATCTTGTTTTCTGATTTCTTGTTTTCAATAACATTAAGCATAAGCTTACAGGCTGTTATGCCTAGTTTGGAAACGTTTTGGCCTATTGAAGTTATTTGCATATCAAGCATAAATTCATTTAATAGATTATCATAACTGACAATCGACAAATCCTCTGGAACTTTTATTTTTTCTTCCTTTAATCGCTTAAGCAACCCAAGTGTCATCATATCATTTGTTACAAATACAGCGGTTGTATTATTCTTAATTATTAGATTTCCTGCACTGTACCCACTGTCTACATGATAATCACCTTTGATTATGTAATTTTCATTTATTGTTAATCCGTGCTCAAGCATAGCTTTTTTATAACCTTCAAAACGAGATATAGAATTTTTTGAATTAATATAATGTAAAATACATGAAATTTTTTTATGTCCATTCTCAATTAAGTGCTTTGTTGCAAGATAAGCACCTTTTACGTTATCAAAATATACTTGATTACTGTTAAAGTTATCTAAGATTCTATCCACCATTATATATGGTATTGTCAGTCTTTTTAGCTTGGAACATATCTCTCCTTGATGATTATAAGCAGAATTAGAGATAGCAATAAATAAACCATCAATACCTCTGGCCAATAATAGATCTATTAAATGAAGATCTTGTTTATACTCATCATTGGAATTCACAATAAGCAAAGCATATCCAAATTGCCGGCAATAGCTTTCCATGGTTTTTGTAAGTCTTGAGAAAAATATGTTTTCAATATCAGGAATAATAAGACCTAAGGTTTTAGTTTCTTTAGTAATCAAACTTCTAGCATTGATATTAGGAGTATAATTATTATCTTTTGCAATTTGCTTAATTAAATCTTTTTTTTCGTCAGAAATCCTGCAAGGCTTATCATTTAAAACCAGGGAAACTGCACTTATAGATACATTGGCTTCTTTTGCAATATCTTTTAACTTATAACCCATTTTAATCACCCTGTTAATTATAACATAGTTTTTATCAAAATTAAATCCAACAATTGGATTGATAAAACGTTTTATTAAATGCTTTAAATATATTGACAACGGTTACTGAAGATGATATTATTTCATCGTAATGATAAAACGTTTTAGCAAAGGGGTGATGGTATGCATATTGTGGAAAATGGATTAACATGGGATATCTATGATTCTATGAGAAAGTATGCAAATATGCAGCAATATGAAAAAGACGATATAATTGCAGCCTTAAAGAATACACTTCATAGTGTTGTAATTTATGAAAATGAAAACCCGATAGCTATTGGAAGGGTAGTTGGAGATGGAAGAATTACATTCTTTATAAAAGATGTTGTAGTACATCCAAACTATAGAAATAAGCATATAGGAAGCAT
>CAZMQY010000106.1:0-4663 GCA_964568335.1 uncultured Clostridium sp. | reverse complement strand
TGGTTATTAATAACCTATTAGATTATATAGAATTATGTGGTTGCAAACATCCATATATTGGACTAATGGCAATGCCTAATACAGAGAATTTTTATAAGAATTTTGGTTTTATTACAAGACCAAATGAGTTATTTGGTTCAGGAATGATATGTTTGGAGAGAAAGAAGTGATGGATAACATGAAAAAAGTAATTGTAGCAGGAAGTCTTAATATGGATATGGCAATTAAGGTGGATAAGATTCCAAGTGAAGGTGAAACTATTCATGGTTATGAGTTTTTGTTAAATGAGGGTGGTAAAGGAGCTAATCAAGCAGTTGCTGCTGTAAGAGCTGGAGCAAAAACATTATTAATAGGAAGTGTAGGGGGGGATGCATTTGGCAATAAGATAGTAGAATCTTTAAAAAGCAATGGTATTAATACTGATTCTATTCAAGTTCAAGAAAAGGAATCTACAGGGTTAGCAATGATAATTCGACATAATAATGACAATCGAATTATTTTAAATCCAGGAGCAAATTACACTTTAGATTTTAATTTTGCAAAAGAAAGACTATGCGCACTTGCACAGGAAGGGGATTTATTTGTAACCCAATTTGAAAATGATTTAGAGACAACTCTTAAATTGCTTGAGTATGCCAAAAATATTGGTATGAAGACTATTTTAAATCCAGCGCCAGCTAAAGTTTTTTTAGATTCTTTCTATAAATATATTGATATACTTGTTCTAAATCAGAGTGAATGTGAATTATTAACAAATATTTATCCTAAAACCATAGAACAATGTGAAAGTGCAGGAAAAGTTCTTAGAAACAAAGGCGTAGAAAATGTTGTTATTACATTGGGAGAACAGGGAAGCATATCAATAACGCCAAATGAAATAATCAAAGTAGAGGCGTACAAAGTTGAAGCTGTTGATTCTACTGCAGCTGGAGATTCTTTTATAGGTGCAATGGCAGCTAAGCTGTCCTTTGGAAATTCCTTAAGAGAGGCCTTAGAGTATGCTACAAAGGTTTCAGCCATAACAGTTACAAGAAAAGGTGCCCAAATATCTATTCCAACTAGTGAAGAAGTAAATGAATTTTTTAAGTAATATAAAGGAGGATAAATGATGGAAAATAAAAGAAAACTAATTATTGATACCGATCCAGGAATTGATGATGCTATTGCTATAGCAATTGCTCTTTTTTCCGATGAGCTGGATGTGAGGTTATTAACTACAGTTGCCGGAAATGTTAGCGTGGATTTAGTTACTGATAATACATTAAAGTTATTAACCTTCTTCGGCAAGAACATACCTGTGGCAAAGGGAGCAAACGAACCTCTAATTCAAAAGTTTGATGATGCTAAAAATGTTCATGGGGCATCAGGGATGGATGGCTATGATTTTGGAGAACCAAACCGCAGCAATCTGCTTAAGGAACATGCTGTAAATGCAATGAGAAGCACTATTCTTGAAAGCGATGCTCCTGTAACAATTGCAGCTATTGGACCGCTGACAAACATTGCGCTATTACTAAAAATGTATCCAGAAGTTAAAGAAAACATTGATGAGATTGTGTTCATGGGTGGTTCTATAACAAGAGGAAACAAAACAGTTATGGGAGAATTCAATATAGCTACTGATCCCGAGGCAGCTAAAATTGTATTCACCAGTGGAGTAAAGCTTGTAATGGCAGGATTGGATATGGGGCTTAAGGCATTGGTTTATCCAGAGGACAGCGAAAAGATTAAAACCTTTGGAAAAACTGGCGATATGATGTACTCCTTATTCCAAAAATATAGGGGTGGAAGCTTTAAAACTGGATTAAAGATGTATGACAGCTGTGCTATAGCATATTTGCTTTGTCCTGAAATGTATGAACTAACAGACACATATATAGATGTAGAAACTCAAAGTCCTTTAACACTTGGATGTACCATAGTAGATTTAAAAGGATATTTAAAAATGGAACCTAATGCAAAGGTATGTACTGAAATAAATCCGGAAATTTTTAAAGAGTGGTTTTTAAGTTCAATTAAGAAATGTATATAAAAGATGAGGGGGAAATAGTATTATGAATAATTTTATTATGTATTCAGCTGCAATTATTGCTGTTGTATTAGTAGTTTACATGCTAATAAAGAAGATGGACATAAAGATTAGCTTATTTGCTACAGGAATAATACTTCTTTATATTGCCATTGCAATGGGTAACGGCCTAGGAATTAAAGATTTTGCTTCAACAAAATCCTGGATACTTGATCCTTTAAAGGTTGCAGCAGATATTTTTAAATCAACCCTAAATGGAGCAGGTTTCGTAATATTAATATTAGGTGGATATGCTGCCTACATGAGCAAAATTGGAGCCAATGATGTAACAGTTAGTGTGTTAACTAAACCTATATCTAAGATTAAATCAGCATATGTTTTAGTTCCAATTGTATTTTTAATAGGAAACATGCTTTCATTAGTTGTTCCTAGTGCATCTAACTTAGCAATTATATTATTAGCTACTTTATACCCTGTATTAAAGAAATCAGGAATGAGCACATTAACAGCTGCGGCAGTTATAGCAACAACAGCAACTGTAATGCCAACACCTCTTGGAGCGGATAACGTTGCTGTAGCTAAGGAACTTGCGAAGTTTTCTGCATTTTCAGGCATGTCAGTAACTGATTATGTAATAAACTATCATGGTTTAGTATCCATTCCTACTTTATTAGTAATGGCAGCTTTACACTACTTCTGGCAAAAGTACATGGATAAGAAAGCTTTAAATTCAGCAGCAGATGAAGAAATTGAAGTTAAGAATATAGAAGAAATTAAAGGTTCTGCATTATTTAAGACAGTTTATGCTTTACTTCCTTTACTACCAATATTACTTCTTATAGTTATGTACCTTACAAAATCAAAGGTAGTATTATCTGTAGAAGTAGCATCAATAGTAAGCTTTATAGTTGCTGTTATCTGTGAGTTAATTAGATACAAAGGAAATAAAAAGGTTTTAGATGATACAGAGAGTTTCTTTAAGGGAATGGCAAATGGAATATCAATAGTTGCTTTATTAGTAGCAGCAAGTGTGTTTGTACAGGGATTACAATCCATAGGATTAATAAAAACTTTACAAGCAGCAATGACTTCTACAAAAGGTACAGGCATGGGAATAGTTCTTCCACTTATATTAGTAGTATTATCTTTAGTAATTGTACTTCTTTCTGGAAGTGGAACAGCTTTATTCTATGCAATGGTTCCACTAATGGTTCCACTAGCTGAAGCAGCTGGAATTAGTCCAATTGCAATTTCAGTTCCAATGGGATTGGCTGGTAACCTTATGAGAGCAGTTTCTCCGGTTGCAGCGGTTGTGGTAATAGTAGCAGGTACTACAAAGAAGCCAGCTTTAGAAATCGTAAAAAGAACTTCAGTTCCAATGATTGGCGGAGTTATATTTATGTTTGTTCTATCAATGATTTTATTCCTGTAATGTATTGAAATATATTATTGAAGGGGCAGACACTAGCCGCTATAACAGATTTAAATATGAAAACAACTAAATAAAATTTATTTAGAATCACGCAGGGTTTTCCTTGCGTGATTTTTTACTCGTAATATTGTAATACCAATAGACAGTGCAGGGAAGTGTATATTTTGCATAATTACTTATATACAGCAGAAAATACTTGTAAAGCAAGTAAAGGAGAGAGAAGTTATGAAAAGGTGGATACCATTCATAATCTTTATGTCTATATTGTTGTTTGGAGGGAAGGTAAATGCTCAAGGCAATAATTATGAAGTGCACTTTATTAATACTAAGCAGAGTGATTGCATTTTAATTAAGGGAAAAGATAAAAATTATTTGATTGATACCGGCTTTTTGGAAACTAGCGACAGTGTATTAGCATATTTAAGTTCTCATGGTGTGAACAAGCTTGAGGAAGTTATAATAACCCATTACCATGATGATCATTATGGAGGGCTAGAAAGGCTTGTAAAGGATGTAGCAATCAATAAGATAATATTGCCAAGGCATCAGCCTAGATATAGAGATTTTATTTTTTCTTATATAAAGAATAAAAATATTAAGGTAGAATACATAACAGAAGATTTTGCCATAAAGGATAATAGCATAGACTTAAAAGTGCTGCTTCCGAAAAAAGAGGATATGTTTATTGAAAACAATAATAGTGCAGTTTTAATTGGACATATAGATAATATAAAATATGCCTTTATGGCAGATGTTGAAAAGGGAAGAGAAGAGCTGCTTGTTAAGAGTAGAGAGCTATTAGGCTGTGATGTTATTAAGGTACCGCATCATGCTCTAGATACCAGCTCTACTGAAAGCTTGGTTAAAACTATAAATGCAAAAATTGCAGTGGCAACCTGTGATGGAAGCGAAAGTCCAAGTGCTGAAGTGATTAAAAAATATGAGTCGGCTAAAGCAGCTATTTTTAGGACTGACATGCATGGAAATATCGTAATTAAAGCGAATCCAGAAAATAAAGAGATTGAAATTACTGCCACTAAAGTGGTAGAATAAAGATTATTTATAGGGAGAAAGAGGGCGGAACATATGATTAAGCTGGATGCTTTAACTAAAATGACAACAGAAGAGAAATATAAATATATGCTCATACTTTTAGAGGGGCAGCTAAGCTCAGAAAAGGATGCTTTAGCGAATCTAAGCAA
>CAZMQY010000105.1:0-10923 GCA_964568335.1 uncultured Clostridium sp. | reverse complement strand
AAAAATGTGCAGCCATATTACTTATGGCTGCACTCAAGCTGAATATCACTATATGTTTTCTGTTTTCATAGCTCTCATGGCATTTAAAACTGCCAAAAGCGCAACTCCAACATCGCCAAATACCGCTTCCCACATAGTTCCCATGCCTAGGGCTACTAGAATTAATATTATACCTTTTACACCTAGAGCAAGGATTATATTTTGCATTACTATGCTTCTTGTCTTCTTTGCTATCTTTATTGCTGCAGCAATTTTTGAAGGTTCATCTGTCATAATTACAACGTCAGCTGCTTCAATCGCTGCATCAGACCCAACTCCACCCATTGCAATACCTATATCAGCTCTTGCTAAAACTGGAGCATCATTTATTCCATCACCTACAAATATTAACTTACCTTTTGATGATTTTTCTTTATCAAGTAATTCTACCTTTTCAACCTTTTGGTCTGGTAATAGCTCAGCATGAACTTCATCTAGGCCTAACTGGTTAGCAACTTTAGTGCCAACAGTTTTATTATCACCAGTAAGCATTACTGTTTTTCTAACACCTAAAGCTTTTAAAGCTTTAATTGCTTCTGCTGAATCCTCCTTAACTTCATCGGATATTACTATATATCCAGCATTTATCTTATCTACAGCAACATGAACTACTGTACCAATTGTTTCAGCTTGTTCATAGGCTATATTTTCTTTACTCATTAGTTTGTGATTGCCAGCTAATACTTCCCTTCCTTCAACTACAACCTTAACACCATGACCTGATACTTCTTCATAATTTTCTACAACATCCTTAAATATTTCCTTATCATAGGCTTTTAAAATAGAAGTAGCTATTGGATGATTAGAGAAGCTTTCTGCATAGGCTGCATAAGCTAGAAGCTCATCCATTGACACATTATTTTTAGGTTTTATTTCTGTAACTTTAAATACACCCTTTGTAAGTGTTCCTGTTTTATCAAATACAACAATTTCAACATTGTTTAAAGCCTCAAGGTAGTTACCGCCCTTGACAAGTATTCCATTCTTTGAAGCCCCGCCTATTCCTCCAAAGAATCCAAGAGGTATGGATATAACTAAGGCACAAGGACAAGATACAACTAAGAAGGATAATGCTCTGTATATCCAATCTGAAAACATTGCTCCATCTATAACAAGTGGTGGTATTACAGCTAAAGCTAATGCTGAAAAAACAACTGCAGGGGTATAGTATCTAGCAAACTTTGTAATAAACTTCTCAGTTGGAGCTTTCTTACTGCTGGCATTTTCAACTAGTTCCAGTATTTTAGCAACGGTAGAATCTCCAAATTCTTTTTCCACTTCAATGGTTAAAAGCCCGTTTTTATTAATAACGCCACCTAAGATATTATCTCCTGAACCTACTTCTCTAGGCACTGATTCACCTGTTAAAGCAGAAGTATCTATCATTGAATTTCCTTCAATCACTTTACCGTCTAGTGGAACCTTTTCTCCTGGTTTTACAACAATAATATCACCTACACTAACATCTTCCGGCGATACTTTCCTAAGTTCATCGCCTGTCTTTAAGTTGGCAAAATCAGGTCTTATGTCCATAAGAGCTGTAATAGATTTTCTTGAACGATTAACAGCTATATCTTGAAATATTTCTCCTATCTGATAGAAAAGCATAACCGCTACACCTTCTGGGTACTCGCCAATAGCAAAGGCTCCAATGGTGGCTATACCCATAAGAAAGTTTTCATCAAAGACTTGACCTCTTCTAATGTTTTTTAATGCTCCTAGAATTACTTCTCCACCTACAAGCACATAGCTTATTATATACAATGCCAATTCCATACTATTTGAGAATTTAAAAGCAGTTGCTACTCCAAAGATTGCTGCACCAGCTGCTAGTTTTATTATTTCACCTTTATTGCTTTCTCCATGTGTATGACCATGATCATGGTCATGTTCATCTTCATGGTCATGAGTTTCATGTTTGGCTGATTTTCTTTTATTTTCTATTTCAATAACATTAACATCAGGTTCAATTCTTTTTACAATTTCTTTGACCTTTTCTAGAATAGAACTTTGTTTCGCTGGATTTTCTATCTCCATAATTAGCTTGGTTGAAACAAAATCCACAACAGCCGATTTCACACCATCTATATTGTTTGACTCTCTTTCAATTTTTCCAGCACAGTTAGCACAGCAAAGCCCATCTAAAATAACCTCTTTCTTAACAATACCTTGTGAAATTTTATTGCTTTCTGATAATTTAATTTGGCTTTTAGTATTAGATTTTTTTATTACCTCGTCCATTATTTTCTCCCCCCAAAAATGATTTATTTTTTTCTGTTATATGTATTAAGCCTTGATCAAAAATACTCTCAACATGATCATCTTCTAATGAGTAGTAGACTACCTTTCCTTCTTTTCGGAACTTTACAAGATTTGCTTGTTTCAAAACCCTAAGTTGATGTGAAATTGCTGATTGAGTCATTTCTAATAATGCAGCTATATCACATACACACATTTCTGCTTGAAACAATGCACATAATATTTTTATCCTTGTTGAATCTCCAAGTATTTTAAATAAATCTGCCAGATGATAAAGTGTTTCTACCTGTGGTATACAAGCTTTAACCTTATTAACTACATCTTCATGTATAATAACACAACTGCAATTATCAATACTTAATTTTTCTTCCATAGTTATTCACCTCTTACATGAACATATGAATAACTGTTCATGTATTTATTATACGTGAAACTCAACTATTTTGTCAATAAAGTATGAGCATTATTCTTAATTTTTTAGTTGTAACTTTGTATGTATTTATGCTGTTTAAAAATATATTGATATTTTAATAAATTTAAAAGGAACCTTCATTTGTGAGGTTCCCTAAGTATTCAGGCTAAATATTAAAGCAAGGATATACAAACATATGACAGCATACTCTTGTGAACACAGCTGCGGGCTTTGAATTTAATAAAGGTAAACTTTCTTAAATGTTAATCATACATCTTCATCTATTTTTAGTCAGTTTAATAGCTAAATTCCACACACTTTCAATACTCTCCATATTATCAGCATACTTAGGATAAACACCCTTATCAAAAAGCTGCTTTACTTCTTGTATTACTCCGCTTCCATAATGTGATGATTTCATAATTTTAATTTTATCGTTTATAAGCTTACCTGTGATATGTTTATATTCATCAGAAGTGCATATATGAAAATAAGTATCTGCCATGGACTCTGGTGAGGAAGTAAAAATATTTTGAACCACTGCAGCAATTCTCCATATTGATTTAAATTTTCTCATGGTTTCTTTTGACATTTTTATTGCTGGTATCTGAACTGCATTTACTTTAATATCATCTTTCATAAATTCATCTGCCATTTTGAATGTTAGCATTAATAATGCCATCTTAGAATCGCCATACATTTTGTATATATTATAGGGCTTGCTGTCCATAAATTCTCCCTGCAAATTCTCAAAGTCTATTTTCCTTTTTGGTTCAAAGAAGTGTCTGATATTAGTAGTACAAGCATTGAGAACTCTCGCATCCTCTGATTCCTTAAGCATATCTGAAAGCAATTGAGTCATTATAAATGGCCCAAAGGTATTAGTAGCAAATGATAATTCTATTTTATCTGGACTAAGCTGATATTTTTTTCACCATGATTGAAATGTCCAGCGTTATGAATTAATATATCCAGCCTTTTGTACTTCCCTTTGAACTCAGAACAAAAATCTTCAATTGATTTAAAGGAAGATATATCAAGTTTAAGTAAATCTATGTCCTTATTTTTTGTCAGTTCAATTATTTCCTGTTGTACCTTTTTACTTTTCTCAAGGCAACGGCAAGCCATTATAACCTTGTATCCTTCTTCTGCAAATCTTATTGCTGCTGCCCTGCCTATTCCTGAGTTTGCACCGGTGACTATCACTATTTTACCATTCATAAATTCCTTCTCCCTTTTCCCTAATTCGATGATTCAGAGCGGTATGAGTTATTTAGAACCGTCCCCCAACCCAAAACCTAATTTCTTTTATATTGAAAGTGTTTCACTTCTCTTTCATATATTACCACATATTTACATTTTGTGTTAATATAGAAATAAAAAAAGGTCGCTGAATCTTGGCGACCTAATAAATGAAGAACTTAAATGATGTTATACCTAATGGAATTACATAAATTGCAAATCCATTTAACTTTTTTATATTTTATCATAACCAATAGACTTTTTAGGGCAAGCTATTACGCATTTAGCACATTGAATACAATCTGGATTACTAATCACATCTCCCCTATATTCAAAAGGCGATATTCCCATTGGACACTTTTTAGCACAGATTTTACAACTTACACAAGTATTAGAAACCTCAAGAACTTTCTTGTCTCTTCTAAAGTAAGCCACAAATGCTGATATGCTTCCCATAGGACAGAAGTTGCACCAAGTCCTGCTATTATAGAAAAATGATAAAGCTACGCCAATTAAAGTAGTGAATACTATAATTCTATAAAACGCCATGCCAATTCCAGCGGAATTACCCCAGTTCTTTTTGATTCCTAGGCCAAACATTGTAAACATAAATAAAACTACAAAAATTCTAAAATATGTTGACTTCAAAAATTTTGGAACTGGTTTATTATTACTAAACCTTGATATAAGATTGTCATAAAAATTTCCTCTAGGACAAAAATTGCCGCACCAGAATCGTCCCTTAAATACAGCTACAATTACAGGTGCAATCATACAGATAATAGCAACTATGCCTATTCTAAAATCGAAAAGACTTATAATAATAAATGTTAGCAAAAGTACATATGAATACTTCCTCCATAGATCAAATAATTTTTTCATGCCCATCCCTCCAGCTCTCTATATACCCCCATAGGGTACATAGAATATTATATTAGTTTTTATTATTCTGTCAAGAGTTCATGAAGATATATTTTCTTAGGAATCTATTCACAAAATTTTAACACTAAAAGTCTTTTTATTAGTTTAAATTTATTGTAGTATATAATTATATTCTTATATCGTGATATTACAATATAAGAGCTATGATATAATAGTGCTTATATTAATTATATAATTAAAAATGCATTACTCATAATATATTAAGTTATAAGTAATGCCATATTACTTATAACAATTGGACCTATATTATCAGCAGCAATCAAAAGCTATATAAATAAAATAATAAGGAGACTACAGCTAAATGAAAGAAAAACTCCTAAGTATGCTTTCAGTTATACCAGCTGCGTTTGCAGCCTTTTGTTGAGGAGGCGGGCTAATATTAGCTTCCCTAGGTCTAGGGACAATAGGTACAGCCTACTTCTCAACATTAACAAAATATAAGCCAATATTTGTTATATTAACCGCAGCAATGCTTTATTGGTCTTATAGTATAATTGAAAAGAACAACTCAAATAAAAAAACAAAAATTATATTTTGGATTTCAGCAGCAGCTTCAATACTTATAATATATTATCCAACAATATTAAGGTTATTTATGTAGTAATAAGAGGATGGCTTAACTTACCATCCTCTTATTATCTACTAATTTCGTTATTTACTTTCTGTAAAAACGCATCCTCTTCCCTGACCGTTTCCCATCATTCCGCGTCCTTGACCTCTACCTTGTCCCTGGCCTAAACCTTGTCTTTGGTCAAAGTTTCCGGTACAGTTTTGCATATTAGTATTTAGATTCGCCTTTATTTTTTCCCCTTCTTCCTTTGTGATTGTGCCTTTTTCTACAGCAGCATCTATTGCCTTTGATTTCTCTTCAAGCAATGCTGTCTTTAACTGATCTTGGCTCATTCCTTTTTCAGCGGCAAGATTGTAAGGAGTTTTCCCTGAGCTTACTGCATTTGTAATAGCTTCATCAGATAATCCCAGTTTAGTTTTTAGGATATTAGTTACATATTCATATCCTCTCATAGAAGTTATTCTTCCTAGCCCCAATCTTTGACCTGGTGCACCTGCAGTAGCGTTGTCTGCAGATGCTGCGTATGCAGTTGCACCTATCCCTATTGCCATAGTAAGTGCTAAAGTAGAAATAATAGTTCTTTTTTTCATATTCAATTCCTCCATGTTTTATTTTGACTGCCATCTCTGTGGCACATTTATATAATAGCTAAAAATTTTGATTAAAAAATGATACAATTGTGATGAAATTGCAAAATTAGTGAAATAAAAAAGAGTTCATAACAAGGTAATTTCAACAATTAAAACAATAATTAGTCAAATATATAAAATATAATTATAATGTTATTAATTATATAATTTACTTTCCTATCTATTTGAATAAATTATAAGGCAGGTTCTACTATGAATAAAAAAATACTTATAGTTGAAGATGAAACTAAGTTGTCAGAAGTAATGACTTTATACTTAAAAAAAGAAAACTATGATGTGGTATGTGCTGCAGAGGGAAAAGCTGCAGAAGAAATAATAACTAATGAGACCTTTGATTTAATAATTCTTGACATTATGCTTCCTGGTAAAGACGGCTGGGCCTTGCTTAGAAAAATCAAAGCTTTAGGAAACACCCCTGTTATACTTACAACTGCTAGAGGTGAAGAAGATGATAGAATCTTTGGCTTAGAGCTAGGAGCTGATGATTATATGGTCAAACCTATCAGCATGAGAGAATTAGTGCTTCGTGTAAAGCTCAGAATTACCAGCAGGCAAAGCCAAATAAAAACCATAACTCTTGACAATTTAACTATTCTAGAAGAAAGCCGTGAAGTATATGAAAATGAATGCTTAATGACATTAACTCCTAAGGAATTTGACCTTCTCCTGTTTTTGAGTCAAAACCTAGGGCAGGTTTTTAACAGAGAACAGCTATTAAGTGCAGTTTGGGGCTATGACTTCATTGGTGATTCAAGAACAATAGATACTCATATAAAAAATCTACGAGAAAAGCTAAGGTTTTGTGAAGAACATCTTGCAACTGTATGGGGTGTAGGCTATAAATTAGTACGTTAACCTGACGGAGAGTTGTGAAAGAGGAGATCTTATGGATAAAATAACACTTAAGCTTATAAAATACTTTATGTTCATCATTGCTTTAATCATTGGAATATGCCTCATAGCCAGCAGCATATTTCTATCTAAATTCTATCTTAATGAGCAGTATAACAGCCTGCAGTCTTCAGCCAAGGAAATATATAGCTCAATAAGCAGCAATGAGCCTATTAACCATACAAGTGTCAGCGCAATACTTATAACAAATGACAATATTACGCCCTTAACTCAGGGCAAAATGGGTATGATGCCATTTATGCGTTCTATAAATAACAATAACTTTAAAACCAAAGGAATATTTAAAAATGGCATGGGCTCAGAATTTCTATATTATAAACTTCAGACAGACGTAGGCGATATTGTGGTTTTTGAAAACAATAAGTATTCAGCTGATTATTTGAAGGTAGTTTATATTATTTTATTTTTTATTTTCATAGCCGCACTTGTGATATCTATTCCTTTAATAGCTTATGTAGGCAAGAAATTTACACGACCTGTGCTAAAGCTGCAAAAAGTTGCATCTTCCATTTCTAATGGCAATTTTGATGTGGACTGCAATATTAAAACTAATGATGAAATAGAGGTTTTATCTGATAGCCTTAACCTCATGGCTGCTGCCTTAAAAAAGAAGTATCAGCTTCAAAGAGATTTTATAGCAAATGTTTCACATGATTTTAAAACTCCCTTAAGCGTTATTAGAAGTTATAGTGAAGCCATTAGTGACGGCCTGATAGATGAGAAAAACCTAGGAAAATACTCAACTGAAATAATTAAAGAGGTAGATAGGTTAAATGCTTTAGTTATGGACATGCTCCAGCTTTCAAAGCTGCAGGATGGCGCCTATTCTCTAAATAGGGAATTTATTAATCTTCCTTCCTTTGTAGATGAATGCAAAGGTTTATTTAAGCCAATACTTATTAACAAGAATATATCAATTGTAAGCTCTATAGAACCTATAGAAATATATGGGGATAGAAAATATCTTCAAAGAGTTTTATATAACTTTATAGATAACGCTGTTAAATTCAGTGAAAATAACAGTAAAATAGAAATTATGACTAGCACTGAGTCTGACTTTATAAAGTTGTCCGTTAAAGATTACGGCATAGGCATAGAACCCCCTTTGCTAAAAGATATTTGGGATAAGTACTACAAAAATGCTCAAAGCGGCGGCATGGGTCTAGGCCTTCCAATCTGCAAAGAGATTTTAAAAATGCATGGTTTTGAATATGGAGCAGCAAGCTCCAAGGAACATGGAACTGAATTTTATTTTCTTATCCCTAAGGATGCTGATCCTTCTGCAACATAAAGGAAGGCATATATTAGCCTTCCTTTATTCATGCTATTACATATACTATTCTATAATCCTAGTATTCTATCAATGCTTTCCTGATCAAAACCTACAACTATATCTCCATTAATGTCAACTACGGGTACACCACGCTGGCCTGATTTTCTAATCATCTCCATAGCTGCATTTGCATCCTTAGAAACATCTTTCTCACTAAATAAAATATTTTTCGATTTTAGGTAATCCTTTACCACCTTGCACCATGGTCAGGTTTGTGTTGTATACACTATAACATTCATTTTTTCTTCCTCCTAGAGCATATAATGTTTCACCAATTATATTACACTAAAAGCCTTTATTTATACTTGCAAGGTTGAATTTTAACTTGTCAAAGCTTATACAACAGCTAATTTATAAAATCTATTTTATCATGGTTTTATATATGCATATCCCTCTGCCTGCTTTTTAATAATCTCGGTAACTCCTGCGGGTACTATTTCAATAAAATCAGGAAGCAGTCTTTCCTCAATTTTGTTACCAATTAGTGAGTTTCTACAAGCTATAAAGCTGACCCCTAGTTTTGAAGTTTTACTTATCATATTTATTTCCTCACTATTTGATACATAGTCTGCAGCTGCCAATCCATTTGCAACTACTTCAACAATAATATTGTCCTTTCCCAAATCTTTAATAAGATTGTTTACATTTGCTAACAAAGCACTCCATTTATTTGATTCATTAATATGAAATAAAACTTTGTATTTTTTCATGGTGAACTCTCCTTTATCAGTATAGATAATTAAACTTATTATAAAGCAAGGAGCTGCTTTTAAGTCAGCTCCATAACATTTTTTTTTAAAGTATATTATATTGCATCTGGCAATATTCTTCTTAATTGAACTAAAAATGTGATTACAGTAACTGATATTGCTATAAAATCTGATATAGGCTCAGCTAAGAATAATGCAAAAATTTTATCTGAAAAAAAGTTTGGCAAAATATAAATTAATGGAATCAGAAGAATAATTTTGCGCAATAGTGCAAGAAATAGTGAGGTTTTAGCTTGTCCAATTGCTACGAAGGTTCTTTGACATGCAAATTGTGCTCCCATTCCAAATACAGCTGCCATTCGGAATATGCCCTATGTAGATTCGGTCTACAATATTATAAAGCATATTAACAATCTGAGCTGTAATAGCCGGAACCGAAAGACTAAATAACAGTTTACCTATGCTTTCTTGTCCCAATTTATTAGTTTTCTTTTCAGTCAATTATACGTCTCCCTTCTAATAATCTAGTTTGTTTTTATTATTGTCAAAAAAAATAACAGGATAAGACCAGCCCATCCCTTTTAATATATTCAGTATAACTCTTTTGATAAAAATAATCAAAATTAAAACTGCTTGTTTAGAAGTAATAAGTAGCTGCTATCCAATTTTTATATGCTAATTTCTATATTTCCCCCATGTATCTATTTTAACTTGCCACTTGCCACGTGGGTGGCACTAATTAAAAATCATGTATTGATGCACATGTTCTTACACAGAATATTAAAGGTGATATTATGAGGAAAAAAAACTATTTCAAAAGTCTCTACAAATTTGATAAAGCGAGTGATTCTTATCTTATAGACGTCTCACTTGATAGTTACAACGATGTATATGATGATTGGGATCCATCCCCCTTTAGAAAAAGAGATATAAAGGAGGAATTTAATGATTTTGTAGTTAACTCCTCCGAGGATATCCCCTTGAAATATAAAATATCCATTATGCTTCATTTGTCTCATTCTAAAAAAGATGAAAATAAGGAAACCGCTTTAAAATTTGCCTATCAAAATTATTACGGCTATGCTTTGGAAAGACTTAATAAGGAGCTATCAAAATTATACCGCAAAATAGCCATGTACTTCTTTCTCGCCTTGCTTTTTTTAACAGTAGGTTACTTTTTCTTTAAAGAAGATCAGCATGTTTTTCTTAAAGTACTGCATGAAGGAATTTTTATCGGCGGTTGGGTTTTCTTGTGGGAGTTTTTTACTGAAATTTTTATAAATAGAAGAAAAATAGTAGAAGAGTATAAGTTATATGAACGGCTTTATAATTCTGAGATAAGGTTCGTCTATTCCTAAAAAAATGACTTTGTATGTTTTTAAAGAGCGTATGAATATTTTCCCTTAAAAATGAAGCCCCGGGATTATTCCCAGGGCTGACTTGTTTATTGCAGCTGCGCAAAAGTGACTTGCTGTATATGCATTTGAAATTATGGACTTTCAGTAATTATATTACATCAAAAAAGCTCATTTGATCGCTTTCAGGAAGACCTTTTAAGCAGCCAAACTTTTTAAGTAAATCTATGGTGGCATTCCCAATCTTGGAACGTTTCCTTACCTCTTCTATCGAGTTGAAAGGCTCTTGCTGCGCTGCATTGTAAATACCTTCTGCTGCCACATTTCCCATACCGGCTATACTGTTTATAGGAGGCCTCAAGCCGTCTTCTTCTACCAGAAACTTTGTAGCATTGGATTTATACAAATCAATAGGCAGGAATTTAATACCTCTCTCGTACATTTCCAAAACCAATTCCAAGTCATCATACATATCCTTATCCTTAGGTGGCGCTTGCA
>CAZMQY010000104.1:8888-11023 GCA_964568335.1 uncultured Clostridium sp. | reverse complement strand
TGCTATTCATGCTTCAGGGGAAGGGGCTAAAATAGCAACCATATCAGTACCTTGCAGATATATTCATTCCTCTGTTTCTGTAGCAAGCAAGTCTGATTTTGAAAATACTGTAAATCTGCTTGTGGAATATTTAAAGACTATAAAATAGGGAGGTTAATTATGGATAATATGTTAAACAGACTTCTTTCTAGCTTTGGAGCAAGTGGTCATGAAGAAGAGGTTAGAAAGGTTATAATAGATGAATTAAAGGATGTAAAATGTGAACTAAAAGAAGACAAAATGGGAAATCTTATTGTTAAAATAGGTGAAGGCTCAGAGAAGCTTATGCTTTGTGCTCATATGGATGAGATAGGTCTTATCGCAACTTTTATAGAGGATAATGGATTTATTAGAGTTGGCAGCATAGGGGATTTTAATACAGCCGAGGTAATTCATAATCTCGTAAAATTTGAAAATGGAACTATAGGAAAGGTAGCTGCAGCTAAGTCTAACCCTGAAATAGGAGACTTGTATATAGATATTGGAACTTCAAGCAGGGAAGCTGCGTTGAAAAAGGTAAGAGAAGGGGATGTGGCATGCTTTTTAGGAGATGCTGTCCAGCTTGGAGAATATATAATAAGCCCAGGTTTGGATAATAGAGTGGGCTGTTATATCCTTCTAAGATTAATAAAAGAGCTTAAGGAAACTGACAAAGAGTTATATTTTGTATTTTCTTCTCAAGCTGAGCTTGGAGGAAGAGGTGCAAGAGCTGCTTCCTTTGCAGTTGAGCCAGACTCTTGTATAGTTGTAGATTTAGAAGAAGCAGGAGATTGTATTGGAGGAAAGGGAAATATTAAGCTTGGAAGCGGACCAATACTGACTGTTATGGACAGAAGCCTTATTATGCATCATGAAATTAAGGAAAGGTTGGAAACAGCGGCTAAGGAAAAAAATATTGCTGTTCAATATGCATCGGTTAGCAGAATTACTGATGGCGGAGCTATTCATAAAGAAAAGTCAGGTGTAAAGACAGGAGTAGTTTCTGTGCCTTGCAGATATAATCATTCTATTTCAGAAATGGTTTGCTCTGAAGATATAGAAAAAGCTGTAGAACTTTTAAAAGCTTTGATATAATAAAGACATGTAATAATTAAAGCGAGAAAGGTTTAAAGCATGAAAGACAAAAAAGTTAAATGGCTATTAGTTATAGTATGGATGGCGGTAATATTTATTTTTTCAAGTCAACCCGGAGATGCCTCTGAGGAAACAAGTAAATTTGTTATTTATCTATTTAATCTACTTGGTTTAGACTTGCACAGCTTTTTTGGTACTTTAGCAGACTTTGTAGTTAGAAAATGTGCTCATTTTACAGTGTATCTTATATTGTATATGTTCCTTTATAATGCATTAATAGAAAGCTTCAATTTTAAGAAAGCCCTATGGCTGTCACTTTTAGCAGCATTTTTATATGCTTGCTCTGATGAATTTCATCAAAGCTTTGTACCGGGAAGAGGTCCTGCCTTCAGGGATGTAATGATTGATACTTCAGGAGCATTACTTGGGCTCTTAATAATTTGTTTTAAAAATTTAAGAAAGTCAAAAAGAAAGCTAATTGCATAGCCTGCAATTAGCTTTTTAAATATGCTTTACTTTATGACTTAATCGACTTTAGAGCCTCTTTTAGCTTTTGCCAATCTTCTTCATAGGTTTGAAGAAAGCTTTCGCTTCGATTATAGGTTAAAGCTGATGGATGATACATAGGAAATACATGCCTTTTAAGTTTCTCGTTATAATAGAGCTTTCCATGACATTCACCTATAGCATTAAATTCAGTAAATCTTTTTAGCGGTGTGTTTCCCATAGTCACAATAACCTTAGGATTGACTAAGTCTATTTCCTCATTTAAAATCTCTCTAAACAACTCTATTTCTGACTGCTTAGGAGTTCTATTGCTTACAGAGCTTCTGCCATTCTTGCCTTCTTTTATAGTTATAGTTCTAAAAAAGCAGGTGTTTGTTATTCTTACTTTATCTCTTGTTAAGCCTATGGTATTTAAATATTTTTCAAAGGTTTTGCCAGCCATGCCAACAAAAGGCTTGCCTTCTTTAACCTCTGTTTTGCCTGGAGCCTCACCAACAAATAAAATGTCAGCAGGT
>CAZMQY010000104.1:0-8876 GCA_964568335.1 uncultured Clostridium sp. | reverse complement strand
GCTAATAGGTTCATCTTTATAATTTTCAGCTATAGTTCTTATTTTATTTTTTATATCTTCTATAGTTGCCACTATTATTCACATCCATTATACAAGATTTATTAATTTTTAGTATGCCAAAAAACATATACAATTATTAGCGGATAAACAAAGCCACAATAGACTTGATAGAATATAAAACCAATGGTAATATTATACTATATTTATCCAAAAATGAATAAAGGAGAAGATAAAATGGAAACAGTAATAATTATTGATTCAGCATGTGATCTTCCTAAAGAGTATATAGAACAAAATAAAGTAGACTATTTACCACTTACTGTTATTTTTAAAGGTAAGGAATATAATGACGATTTTGGTAGTTACCTTTCTAGTGAACAATTTTATGATTATATTAAGGCAGGGGAGATGCCTTCTACTGCTCAGATAAATGTGTATGAGTATAGTGAGAAATTTAGAAAGTATGTTAATGAAGGAAAGGCTATAATATGTACTACACTTTCATCCGGCTTAAGCGGATCCTATAATAGTGCTTGTATAGCTAGAGAAACTATTTTAGAAGAATTCAAGGATGCTGATATTACTATTATAGACAGCAAGGCAGCCTCTGGTGGAGAAGGGCTTCTTAACTACTATGCAATAGAAATGCTAAAGAACGGAGCATCCAAGCAGGAAATAGTTAATTGGCTGGAGGAAAATAGGCTGAAAATAAATCATTGGTTTACAGTTGATGATCTTAATCATTTAAAAAGAGGAGGCAGAGTATCAAGTACCGCTGCTTTAATGGGAACACTTTTAGATATTAAACCAATACTTAATGTGGATAATGAAGGAAAGCTAAATCCTGTTACAAAGGTAAAAGGAAGAAAAAAATCTATAAGGGCACTAGCTGAGGAACTGGATAAGAGAATAGTAAATCCAGAAAATCAGGTTGTTATTATTAGTCAAGGTGCTTGTCTTGAAGATGCTAAGTATTTAGAAAAGCTAATATTAGAAAAGCATAAGGTCAAGGAAGTTATTATAAGCGGAATTGGACCAACCATAGGTTCACATACAGGCCCTGGGGTTTTAGCTCTGTTCTTCTTAGGAGAGAAGAGATAATTCATAACAAAAAGCAGCTAAATGTATTTTAATTCTAAATACATTTAGCTGCTTTTGAATTAAGCGTTATAATAGTGAAGAGAAAACTCTTGCTGTTGCTTCAAGAATTTTGTGAAATCGAGATATACCGTCAAAGTCTTCGATAGACATCTCTGTGCTTTTTTCCATATCTTTAAAGAACTGAATGTCAAATTCTTTAGTTTTAATATCATCATAGATTACAGCGTTTATCTCATAATTAAGCTCATAACTTCTTATATCCATATTTGCAGTGCCAATGGTAGCAATTTTACCATCTATAGTCATAACCTTTGAATGAATAAAAGAATCCTTGCTGTAAAAGTAAGCTTTAGCACCGCAGTGAACAAGCTCTGAAAGATAAGTTTTTGAAGCAAGGTAAACTAAAGCATGATCATATCTTCCTGGAAAAAGAATTCTAACGTCAACTCCGCTTAATACAGCCATCTTCAGAGCCTCCATAACACTTTCTGTTGGAACAAAATACGGAGTAGTTATATAGATATTCTTTTTGGCCATAGTTATCATTTTCAAAACGCCTTGCATAATAGCAGGAAATTCAGAGTCAGGGCCGCTTTTTACAAGCTGCATTATTTGTTTACCAGATTTAATAGGTTCCGGAAAGTAATTAGCGAACTCTTCTTTATTTAAAAAATAATTGCCCGATATTCTCTTTATTGTGAAATAATCATCCAAGAAAACTGCTTGTAAGCCCAGCACAAAATCGCCCTTTACCATTATATGAGTATCTCTCCAATAGCCAAGCTTACCCTTACCTAGATATTCGTCACCAATATTTATTCCTCCTACAAATCCAACTCCACCATCGATAACTACAATCTTCCTGTGATTTCTATAGTTAATTTGTGTATTTATTAACCTTAAAAGAGGAGCAAGAAAATAAGAATATTGTACTACATCTACTCCAGCAGCTCTAAGCTCCTGAATATCTTTTCTTTTCATCTTTATGGAGCCAACTCTATCGATAATAAACTTTACCCTGACGCCTTCTTTAGCTTTTTCAACGAGCAAGTCCTTTATCTCAGTTCCTATTTGATCACTTTTAACTATGTAATATTCAAGATGTATGTGGTGCTTAGCTTTCTTGATTTCTTCTTTCAAACATTTAAATTTTTCACTGCCATTTTTAAAAAGTGTAATATCATTATCAATGAAAAGGGGGGAATCGCTGTTTTTTGCTAAAAGCTCTATAAGAGGTATGTAGTCTGGGTTTTCTATTTTATTTATAACCCTGTAAACTAAATCTCTAACATAGGGCGAAAAATCCTCGATAAGCTTGTGCTTCTTCCAGTTGCGGCCTAAAAAAATATATAAAATCAGAGCCAGTGGAGGAAGAAGTACAAAAACCAGGAGCCAAGCTATAGTCTTTTCGGGACGTTTTCTTTCAAGTACAATTATTACAATTGAAACAGTCGCATATATAGCAAAAAGCCAAAAGGGCCAACTACTTACTCTAAACACTATAAATCCTCCTATTTATTAGTAAAGACAAACACCTATATAAGCATTTATTTACAAAGATTAAATAAAATATACTTTAGGTCTTGAATTTACAGTAGTTATATATGAAAATTATATCATAGATAATATCATAAAAATCAGCATATTAGTTAAGCAATATTAATAATATTTAAAATTTGGGGGAATATGTAATGATTTTTTTAACTACGGGGGAGAAGATAAGAAGCTTAAGAAAAAAGTTTAACATGAGGCAACAGGAGTTAGAGGATAAAAACATAACTAGAGCGTTTATTAGTATGATTGAGACTGGTAAGAGAGGACTTAGCAAGGAAACTGCAAGGCAGATTGCTGAAAAAATAAATAAAAAGGCAGAGAGTTTAGGAATGCCTTTAAATATTGATGAAGGCTATCTTATGAGAACTCCAGCCGAAGATGCAGAAGTTTACTGCCTCCAAAAGTTGAACAATTCTCCTTCACTGGATGAAATTGATGTTATTATTGAAATAGTGAAGGAGCATAGATTAACTAAGGTTGAAGCTCAGGCATATAGAATTTTAGGGGATTATGACTTTGAAGGGGAGAATTACAGCAGAGCCTTTATAAATTATATGGTATCTCTAGGTCTTTTCAAGGATACTGCTGAGAAGAGCGTTATAGCTTACTTGTATAATAAGCTTGGAGGTTGCAAGTATAATCAGCTTGAATATACAGAAGCAAGATTCTTTTTTGACAGAGCTAATTATTATGCTTTGCTTTATGAGGATTGTAGGATAGAAAGGCATGCAGCTTACAACACCGCAAGAACTTTAAACAAGCTTAAAAAATTTGATGAAGCTTTAGAATATATAAAAAAGTATGTGGAGCTTTGCGACAAAAAAGAAGAATTTGAAGATTACGTGCATGCCAATGTTATAAAGGCAAGCTGCTATAAATATAAGAACAACAATGATAAAGCGCTTTGTATTCTTAAGGATATTATGAATGAGATTCCTGATGAGAATAGCGAATTAGGATGGTATGTGTATAACAATATCGGATTGATATATTTATATGAAGGTAGCTTGGAAAAAAGCATGGAATGCTTTGACAAGTCAGAGAGAATAGCAAAGTCAAGCTGCATGAAGAACCTACCAAGTACATATTTACAAAAGGCAACAGTATTTATTAAAAAGGGTTTATTTGATGAGGCCTTAAGCTTTTCTAATAAAGGTTTAAAGCTTGCAGTTGAATTAAATAACTTGCCTACGGTAATTAATTCTTATAATAAATTAATTGAAATATACACCAACTTAGGAGATTTTAGCAGCCTTAAGAGTAATTATATTAAGCTTATAGACATAATAAAAAATAAAGACAATTATAAAGAAGAAGTTATTAAATTATATAATAAATTAGCTTTGCTATATTTAGAGCAAAATGATATAGAAATGTGTAAGAAATATTTGAAGATGGCGTCTTAGTAAAGGAGGCAAGAATGAAAGATACAGATCATTTTTCTTGTGAGCAGTGTACGGGCAAATATTGTGCAAGAAAAGCACCAATTTTTTCAGTGTTAGATAGTAAGCAGCTCTCAGACGTAATGAGCATGATTATAAGAAGAAGATATAAAAAAGGTCAGATTATATTTTTTGAAGGAGATGTATCTGATAAGTTTTATATTATTAATAGGGGCAAAATAAAAATATTTAAGTATACTAAAGAGGGCAAGGAACAAATATTATATATTCTTTCAGAAGGAGATTTTATAGGATATTTAAATCTCCTTAAAAAGAGTAAGGTGGATTTTAACGCAGAAGCATTAGAAGACGTCAGTGTTTGTATACTAACAAAGGATGATTTTGATAAGATAGTTAAAAAGACTCCTGAGATTAGCCTTAGAATTCTTGAAAACCTTCATGACAGGCTTGTAAGCCTTGAGAATTTAGTTCAAACTTTAAGCACTAAGGATATAGAGGCTAGAATAGCCGCTCTTCTTAGAGGCTTTGCCAAGGATTTTGGCAGAGAAGAACGTGAAGGTATAGTTATTGATCTTCCTTTAAGCCGTGAGGAAATGGCAAACTATATAGGTGTAACCCGTGAAACTATGAGCAGAAAGTTAACTGCGATGGAGGAGGAAGGGGTTATCGAGCTGGTAGGAAATAAGAAAGTAATTATTAAAGACTTTGAGACCTTGGAAGAAATGTCTTAAGATGAATTAACAATTAATAATTAACAATTAACAATGAGTGAAAAAATTCCCCTGATGGGGAATTTTGATTAGAATAAGAAAAGTGTCATATATTAAAAAATCCCCATTAGGGGATTTTCTTCAACAATTGTTAATTGTTAATTTTAAATTGTTAATTCTGCTTTAGCAGTTGTTCTCCTATGGCAACTCCAGTTTCAACACACTGAGCCTTCATTTCTTCTTCTGGGGCAAAGTTTACTCTTAGTGGAAGCTTGATATGGTCATCACCGGTTGCTTTAATCATATAGGAGGTATCCAGGAGAGTGGCATTACTATTTCTTAGATAGTCGTTTATAATTTCGATTGCTTCACCACTCCAGCCAAAGGAACCGAAGGCAGCAACAAATTTACCAGATAGGTCAAGCTTAACTATCTCCTTAACCACATCTTCGATACTTCCAATCATATCACCATATCTTGTAGAACTTCCTATGATAATGGCTGAAGCTTCTTTGACTAAATCTAAAATAGTGCTTAACTCCGCATTTTTAATATTTAAAGCATTAGTATCAACGCCCACTTCAAGTAAACCTTCCTTTATACTTTGAGCAATCTTTGAGGTGTTACCTGTCATGGAGCTGAATAAAACAAGAGCTTTCTTATCTGTAGATAATTCAACTTGGCTCATTTCATCGTACAAGCTTATATATTTTTTTACATTATCTCTTAGAACATATCCGTGAGATGGGCAAATCATATTTATATCCAGGTTACTTATCTTGCTTATCATATTTCGTACATATGGTCTGTGAGGGTGCATGATCAATTTGTAGTAAACT
Source organism: uncultured Clostridium sp. (assembly GCA_964568335.1). Classification (GTDB taxonomy): domain Bacteria; phylum Bacillota; class Clostridia; order Clostridiales; family Clostridiaceae; genus Clostridium_AT. The sequence goes on along the minus strand of CAZMQY010000104.1, from coordinate 3,269 downwards.
TTGAAATCCTCTGTTATATCTTCCTTAGCTAAATCATTAAATAATTCATAATTTGCTATATGAGTACTGAAAATATCGCATGGATAAAGAATTTTGTCTTCTACGCAGTAAGTGATCATAGTTTCCTCTGTATGAAGAAAAGGGGTTTCAAAGAACTTAAGAGTCTTTCCACCAATATCTAGCGTTTCTCCATCCTTTATAACGTGGAAGCGTTCAGCTTTTATTTTAAACATTCCTATTAAAAATTTCTTTCCTAATTCTGTTGTAACAACTACTGCATTTTTAGCCTTGTTCATGAGGGCACCAAGAGCCCCTGCATGGTCTGGTTCTACGTGGTTGATTACTACATATTGAAGCTTTTGCAAATCCATTATTGTTTCCAAGTGCTTTACGAAATCCATGCCAAAGGATATATCTACTGTATCTATTAAGGTTGGTTTTTCTGAGTCTAATAAATAGGAATTGTAAGTGGTCCCCTTTGTAAGCATTAATCTATGGAAAGGAACATCTCTATCATCAACTTTACCTACGCAGTAAGCATTTTTAGCAACTTCTATTTTGTTTAACATATTCAATCTCTCCTTTTATTTGTTATTTTTATTATTATAGATGTGACATGAGCTTCAGGTCTGTCACTCAACATTTGATAGCCTAATTATAAAATCTTTTATCTGGATAAACTATGATTGTAATCAATTTTAAAATTGATTGTAATCACATACTATAAACAGGCTTAAAGTTATAATTAAGATAATAAAAAACTAAAATTTAGGAGGTTTTATACATGGGTGCATTTCATAGCTCACAAAAAATAGGAGAGATAGTAACTAAGTTTCCAAAGTCGGCAGATATATTAAAGGAATATAGAATAGATTTTTGCTGTGGTGGAGACAGACCATTGCTAACAGCAATTAAGGAGCAGGGGCTTAATGAGGCTGAGGTATTAGATAAAATAAACAATTTATATGAAGAAATCAAGAATGCTAGTTCTGAAGATAAAAATTGGGTAGAGGCTCCTTTTGGAGAGCTTGTTGATCATATTGTTAACACTCATCATGCTTATCTTTGGGCAGAACTTCCACGACTAAGTGAACTAACTACTAAAATATTAAGAGTGCACGGGGAACATCATCCGGAGCTTTCTAAGGTGCATAAGCTATTCCATAGCCTTAAGATGGAATTAGAAGCTCATTTAATAAAAGAAGAAACTATCCAATATCCTGCAATAAAAGAATATGAGAAAAGCAAGACTAAAGAAGCTCTAGATAAGGCAGTGAAGGTAAATAAGGAGCTAGAGGATGAGCATACAGGAGCAGGAGATATTCTAAAGGAGTTAAGGAAGGTTACTAAGGATTATTCAGTTCCAGCAGATGGCTGCAACACTTACAGATTAACTTACTCCAAGCTTGAAGAATTAGAGAATGACACCTTCCAGCACATACATTTAGAAAACAATATACTATTTCCTAGACTCATGGAATTAGCCGAGAGCAAATAAAACAAAACTATTAATACTATCAATATAAGAAAAAATAAAGAAGCTCAAGGGCTAAAAATCCTTGAGCTTTTATTTTGGTTTAAAATGTATCCATACAGTTTGATCTATATAAAAGTAATAGTATAATTTTCAATAAGAACTTTGCTGTACAGCTAAATGGTCAAATGGCTAAATGGTTATATGGTTTTGAAAGGAGAAATTATGATGAAGGTTCCATTTGTAATGACACCAGGGCCAACTCAAGTGAGAGAGAATGTAAGACTTGCCAGGGCACTAGAAACTACAAACCCTGACTTAGATATGCAGTTTTATGAATTTTATAAAGAAACTTGTGAGAAGATTGGAGATTTTTTAAATACTAAGAATGAAGTTAGAATATTAAGCGGGGAAGGTATACTTGGGCTTGAAGCTGCCTGTGCCTCCTTAACTGAAAAGGGAGATAGAGTTCTAGTCATAGACAATGGTATCTTTGGCGAAGGCTTTGCTGACTTTGTTACAATGTATGGGGGAGAGCCAGTATTCTTTAAAGGGGACAGACAAAGAAGGATAGATGTTGAAGAGCTTAAAAAGTTTTTAGATAGGGACAGCAATTTTAAGTATGCTACAGTAGTTCACTGCGATACTCCATCTGGAGTACTAAATGAAGTAGATAAAATATGTCCTATGCTTAAAGCTAGGGGGATACTTACAGTAGTTGATAGTGTTGCCGCTATGGGTGGAGAAGAGTTTAGAGTGGATGATTGGAAGATAGATATTGCTCTTGGCGGATCACAAAAGGCAGTATCAGCTCCTCCAGGATTAACATTTTTAAGTATTAGTGATGATGCTTTTATAGCTATGGAAAAGAGAAAAGAGCCAATTGGTTCCTTCTACTGTAATCTATTAGTCTGGAAGGACTATTATGAAAAAAAGTGGTTCCCATATACTCAACCAATAAGCGATATATTAGGACTTAGAGCTGCTGTTGATAATATATTAGTAGAGGGCAAGGATAGTATAATAATAAGACATCATAAAATTGCTTCAGCAACTAGAGCAGCAATTGAAACTGCTGGATTAAGTTTGTATATTAAAGAAGGATATGCAAATACCGTAACAGTAGTTGAGTTGCCTGAAGGAGTTAATGATAGGTCACTAAGAGATTATATGCTGAATAATTATGGAGTTTTTATAGCAGGCTCTTTTGGATATCTTGGCGGCAAAGTTATTAGAATAGGACACATGGGAGAGAATGCTAGAATAGATAAGATAAGCTATACTTTGTTTGGACTGCAGAAGGCTCTTGAACACTTAGGGTTTAAGAGTAAAGACGACATGGTTAAAGTTTTTTTAGAACATAGTGTTTAATAGAGGAATTAACAATTAACAATGAATAATGAACAATTGAATGAAGAAAATTCTTATGGATTTTTAAATCAAATGTGCATAAAATCTATACAGTTGGGGCTTTCCTTATAAACATTCTTAATTGTTCATTGTTAATTTTTAATTGCTAACAAAATATACTATGCCTGGTGTATCAATATATGTAATTTAAAGGTATATGCTATAATATAAAGGAAAAAGAACCTAATCTCTATATTTCAGGATTTTCGTAATAATACAGTGAATTAATTATGATATTATATTATTCGTCGCTGATGCGACACAAACTTAAACAAGATTTTCAAACAGCAATAAAAAAGTTGTTGACAAGGTGAAAATCAAGTGATAAGATATAAAAGCTGTCAGATGACGGCGATAACAAATTGGTCTTTGAAAATTAAACAGA
>CAZMQY010000103.1:0-11246 GCA_964568335.1 uncultured Clostridium sp. | reverse complement strand
ATGGAGCTTCCCGGCCAGCTTGTTGCTGCGCTTAAAAAGCTAGGGTTTCAAAGAGTTGAAGAAGTAGCCTTAGGGGCTCAGGTAGTTACAAATCTTTATAAGGAATACATGAGCAAGGGAGAAAAGCAAAATTATATAACTACAAGCTGTCCTTCTGTAAATTATTTAGTAGAGACTTATTATCCTTCACTAATTGATAATTTAATACCTGTAGCTTCCCCTATGCTTGCTCACGGAAAAATACTAAAAAATACTTATGACAATTGTTTTGTTACTTTCATAGGTCCCTGCACTGCTAAAAAGTTTGAGAGTGTGGATGCAGACAATTTCGGTATTATTGATGCAGTTTTAACCTTCGATGAACTGTCCAAGCTGTTTGAGGAAAAATCAATTCAATTGAATGAATTAGAGCCTTCACCCTTTGACGAAAATGGAACCCTAACAGGCCGTCTTTTCCCTGTGCCCGGCAAGCTAGGCTCAGAATTTGAAGATGGAGTCTTAAGCTCCTATGAAAATATAACTGTGGATGGTATGGACAGGTGCATGCAGCTTTTTATGGCTATGGAAAAAGGAAGCCTTGGTAATGTTATTGTAGAAGCGCTAGCCTGTAGAGGCGGCTGTATAAACGGACCGGCTATGCCCAAGGACGATATTGATTTCTTTACAAGGAAACGAAGCATAAATAGATATATAAAGGAAAATTCTCATAACACTGGTTCTATATGCACCAGTAACATTAAAACTATTGATTTCTCAAAATATTTTAAAGACAGAAGCCTTAAGCAAGCAGCCATAGAAGAAGATGAAATAACTCATATATTAAGAAAACTAGGTAAATATACTCATTCTGATGAGCTTAATTGTGGAGTATGCGGCTATAATACATGCAGAGAAAAGGCTAAAGCTGTACTTGAAGGCATGGCAGAGCTAAACATGTGCATCCATTATATTAGAAACAAAGCAGAAAGCATCACAAATGTGGTATTTGAAACCTCCCCTAATGCCATATTCACCTTAGACGAAGATCTTCTTATTAAGGATTTTAATCAGGCTTCAGAAAAAATGTTTAATATAAAGTATGAAAATATTAAAAATAGGCCCGTCTGCATGATAATGGACGACAGCAGCTTTTATAGGGTAAAGGAAACTAAGGAAAACATTATTGGAAATAGAGTATTCTTAACTGCTTTAGACTTAGTAGTTCTTGAAAATATTATTTATCTTGAGCATCATGGTATGTTTCTCGTTATTATTAATGACATAACCATGCAGGAGAAAAGTAAAGGTGAACTAGCTGTAGTAAAAGAAAAAACCCTTGATGCCGCTCAAGCTGTTATTGAAAAGCAAATGAGAGTTGCACAGGAAATTGCCAGCCTTTTAGGAGAAACCACAGCTGAAACAAAGGTTATCTTGACAAAGCTTAAAGCAATAGCACTTGGAGAAGCAGGTGGAAATAAATGAATTATTTCATAGATGTTGCTTACAACAGTATAAACAAGAACGGTGAGGAGCTTTGCGGAGATAAGGTGGAAATAGTTAAAATTCCTGAAGGAGTAATCATAGTTATGGCCGATGGCCTAGGCAGTGGAGTTAAGGCAAATATTTTAGCTACCTTAACCTGCAAAATAGCAGGAACTATGCTTAAGGAAGGTTTAAGCCTTCATGAAACTGTTGATACAATAGTCAACACTCTTCCTGTTTGCAATGTTAGACAGCTTGCTTATTCTACCTTTACCATAATTAAAATTTTAAATGATGGAAATGTTCACGCTTTAGAATATGATAACCCAGCTTATTTATTAATAAAGGATGATTTTATAACCATACCTCCTAAGAAAGACCTTTTAATAAAGGATAAAATTATAAAAGAAAGCTATTTTAAATTGGATATTAACGATGTGCTTACCATAGTCAGCGATGGTGCAATCCATGCTGGAGTTGGCGCCACACTAAATCTTGGCTGGCAGTGGAATAATGTTGCAGATTATTTAGAAGCTCTAGTTTCAACTGAATACTGTGCTGCTAATATTTCAAAGGATCTTATTCAAACCTGCCAAAAGCTTTATGCTGGGAAGCCTGGAGATGATACTACTGCTGTTACAGCTACTTTAAGACAGCCTGAGCTGGTAACACTTTTCACAGGTCCTCCTACTAAGCTCGAAAAGGACAGCCTGGTCATTGAGAAGCTTATAAAAAGTACTGGCAAAAAGGTAATCAGTGGTGGCACTGCTGCAAATATAGCCGCAAGAGAGCTTAATGAGAATATAGTTGTAGATATGGAATATTACGATCCTTCCGTTCCCCCTACCGCCTCTATAAAAGGCATTGACTTAGTTACAGAAGGAGTTCTTACTTTAAGCAAAGCCTATGAAAAAATACACACTTACCTAAACAGCTCTCTAGAGGATAAAATTTCTCTAAACTTAGAAGGCAGGGATGGAGCCTCAAGGCTGGCTCGGCTTTTAATAGAAAACTGCACTCATCTAAAGCTTATAGTAGGAAGAGCAATAAATCCGGCTCATCAAAATCCTGATTTTCCTATTGACCTAAGTATAAAGGTACGAGTTGTAGAAACCCTTGCACAAGCTATGAAAAAGCTAGGCAAAGAGGTAGATATAGAATATATATAAATCAGCAAGCCCTCATCCAAAGGATGAGGGCTCTTATTTATAAGTTTATATACAGTATCTTAAGTTCTTACCAGCCGCTGCCTACTGCGTTATGAACGAATGCTGCTATTCTATCCACTGGAATATCAACGATTGAACCAAAGCCACGATTAGCATTACAGCTTATTCCACTAGGCAATGTTCTCTCTTCTTCGCGCCTGTCATCATGATCATGTTCTCTCTCACAGCAATTTCCAAGTGCGCAGCCTGGAGCTGGCCCTATCTGAGTTATCAGTCTTACAAAGTTACAGTTTACGCTGGCCAAAACTCCTGTAAATCCTCTTCCAGACTGTCCTCCGCTTGTTGTAAAAATAGTAACTGTTTGGCCGATGTGTCTTGCTAAGTCTCCTACTAAGCTAAATCCGTTTGCCATCCTGTGTATCCTCCTTTCTTATAATTAAGATTGTCAGGACCTTTGTCCTACTATATAGTATGTTGATGTGCAAAATTGGTTCTTACTAATAAAAAATTTCTTAAATTGTGTTGTGAACAAAAGCCGCTATCTTGCTTATAGGAATATTTGTTATTGCACCAAGATTAGCACCACTGTTATCCTTTAAGACGTTGGTATCTTCGCAACAGCTTCCAAGCCCACATTCTGGTGGTGAAGCAATTCTAGATAGTATCTTTATGTAATCCTTTTTAACATCAAGAAGTACTCCTGTAAAGCCAGAACCCGCCTCTCCTCCACTGACAGTATATATAGTTATGGTTTGACCAATAAATTTTATTAGACTTTGTATAAAAGTATCATCAGCTAAATATATCTTAGTCCCCTTAATATTTTCTCTAATTTCAGAGTTATTGCTTGAATTTACATACACTCTTTTCTTTTTTTTAGTATTTATGTTGAATATATTCACCGTTCGTCTTGCCATCTATACCTAACCCCTTAATATAAATTGCTATTTCATAATATGCAAAAGCACGATTTAATGGCACTGAATTATATATGTAAATAAATGATTTAAAAATTAAAAAACAAAGAACTCTTTTCATACCCTGTGAATAGAATAGTAGTATGAGTTGAATTAACGAGGTGACTTTAATTGGCATATAGTAACAGAGAATTATTAGCTAGAATACTTAGATGCGAGGCTGGCGGAGAAGGCGAAAACGGTATGAAAGCAGTTGCTTCTGTAATTATGAATAGAGTTAATGCTTCTGGTGGCGAGTATCAAAGAATAGGTCAGGGAGATTTAAGGAAAGTAATTTATCAGAAGGGTCAGTTTGATTGTGTACGCTCCGTACTAGGAGGGCAACCTAATCCGCAGACAATATGGTCTAATCCTCCGGATGAAGTACATTATGCAATAGCAGATTGGGCACTTTCTGGAAATAGGTTGTTTACTGTGGGATCTTCACTTTGGTATTTTAATCCTTTTATTCCTACATGTCCTTACAGTTTTCCATATAATGGCTCTGGCAGTTTTCAAGTAAGGGTAGTTCAACACTGCTTCTATAACCCAACAGCACTATATTTTGAAACCTAATTAATTTATATATAAGGGAGGATTTTTAATGATAACTGAGTATTATGATGATTGTCCTTTTAACCAAATGCAAGGTGTTCCAATGATACCGGGCTACATACCGGTAAATACGCAAGGTCAGCCAATGTTTAGACAATTTCCAACTGGAACACCAGCTGGTATGCCTTCTTTAGAGCCAGGCGGAACTACTGCAGTACCTCCATTTCCAACACCCCAAGCACTACAAGGTATGGAAACTGCAGGTTTTGAAATGGCACCAGGTGCACCAGTAATACAGGATGTAAATTATACACAAGGATTTTTAAGAACACAAATTGGCAGGAGAATGCTTGTAAGCTTTTTAATAGGAACCAACACTTATCAGGACAGAACAGGAGTTTTAGAGAGAGTAGGCATAAGCTATATTATTCTCAGGGAACCAGAGGGCTCAGAATTGCTTTGTGATATTTATTCAATAAAATTTGTAAGGATTTTCACTGAGCAAAGATAAATCAAGTGTTTAGTGAAGATACTAAAAAATCCCCTAGCCTTTAAAAGGCATCATCAGAAAGATGATGCCTTATTTTTATATCCTATACTTTATTTACCAGCCACCGCCAACTGCATTATGGACAAAGGATGCTATTTTATCCACTGGAATATCTACTACTGAGCCAAGACCGCGGTTTGCATTACAATTTATTCTTCGTCTTCTTTCGTTTTCTTCTCTTTCCGGATTGAATCTTTGACCTTGAATATTATTTGAGAAATTTCCCATTACATCTGCGCACACGTCTTCCTCAACTGGACCAACGATTTCAGGTCTTTCTCTTTCTTCTTCACAGCAATTTCCAAGTGCACAACCTGGTGCTGGACCTATCTGTGTAATAAGTCTTATAAAGCTTGGGTTTACCATAGCTAACACCCCTGTAAAACCTCTTCCTGATTCTCCCCCGCTAGTTGTAAAAACTGTAACTGTTTGGCCAATGAGCCTTGCTAAATTTGATACGAAATTTCCGTTTGCCATCCTGTGTGTCCTCCTTTCTTATTATGAAGATATGTGTGGACCTCTTGTCCTGCTATATACTATGACAGTCCTATGAATTGTGCTACACATACCTTGATAATATTTTATTAGTTGCTTCCCACAGCATTGTGTACTAATGCGACTATTTTATCTACAGGAATATCCACGATTGAGCCTAGACCATTTGGCCGGCACATTAACATTCTATGTCCACCTAATTCTGCCCCTTCAGCAATTTTCATTTGATTTGATTCTTCACAGCAATTTCCAAGAGCACATCCTGGAGCTGGGCCTATCTGTGTAACTAGTCTTACAAAGCTGTGATTAACCATAGAAAGAACACCTGTGAAGCCTATTCCTGATTCTCCTCCACTTGCAGTAAATATTGTAACTGTTTGTCCAATGTTGCTTAATAATTCCACTAAGAAACCATCCATCCTCTGTTTCCTCCTTTCTAAATATCAAGTTATATTAACGGACCCTTGTCCTAGTGTATAATATGTTACCCACTAAAAAACGTTACAGCTATTATATAGAGCGTTACTCATTAATAGAATATGTTACTTTTTTATAAATTTTTTCCAAACACTATTCATAAAACTCTATACAGTGTATATAATTAAATTTGTAAATGTAACCAGTAACTTTTATTCAAGCTAAGCGTATATATTCTTGAGATCTAATTTATAAGAAAGAAGTGTCTATAATGAGATTTATTAATAAAGCAATGGATTTTATAAAGAATAGGATGTCCTTTACAAAAAATAAAAAAGTAAGAATTATTATCATATCTGTGTTCTGTTTTATTTTATTTGCAATGGGTTCAATTTTCGCCTTAGGATATTATCAGCTAAATCAAGTAACCACCACAAATATTTCCAAAACCGATGAAGATTTAGGAATTAATTTTGAAGTTATTGATGAAGAACCTGACATGCCAAAGGTTGAAATGGATGAGGATATTGTCAATATTGCCCTTCTTGGAAACGATAGAAGAAGCAAGGATGAAAAGGGCCGTTCTGATGCCATAATTATTGCAACTATTGATAAAAAGCATAAAAAAATTAAACTATCCTCTGTTATGAGAGACACCTACGTAAACATAAAAGGCGTAGGCAAGGATAAAATCACTCATGCCTATTTCTTTGGAGGACCGCAATTAACAATAAGAACCTTAAACGAAAACTTTAAAATGGATATAAGAGATTATGTGTTGGTGGATTTCTTCAGTTTGGAAAAAATAATTGATACTCTTGGTGGAGTTACCATGGATGTGAAGGAGGAAGAACTTAAGGACTTAAACACTTTTGTTCAAGAGGTTGCAGATATTGAACATGTTTCCGCACCACTCTTTACAAAGTCCGGTCCTCAGCTTTTAAACGGCATGCAGGCAGTTTCTTACGCAAGAATAAGACATACCGGAAATGGTGACTATGAAAGAACTGAAAGGCAAAGAAGAGTTTTAAGTGCTATTTTTGAAAAAATAAAAACAGAAGGGCCTTTAAAATATCCAGCCATAATGGCTTCCTTGCTGCCATATACTGAGACTAGTATGGATAAATCCACTATGCTTAAGCTTGGAGCGCAAATCTTTGCTGCTGGAATGACAAATCTTGAACAGCAGAGGTTTCCTCTAGATAAAGCTTCTCAGGGAACTAGAATAAATAACATATGGTACCTTTGGGCAGACTTAACCGCAACGGCTAAGCACATTCATACGTTTATTTATGATGATCAAACTCCCCAGGTATTGCCTGGCGACAAAATTGCCAAAGCGCCAAAGCCTGAACCTGAGCCTAAGCCTGCTGAAGAAGAAGCCCCTAAGCCTCAGCAGCCACCTGTAGCTCCACCGGTAACACCAACACCAGAGCCGAAGCCTGAACCTGACCCAGTGAAGCCAACTCCAGATCCAAAGCCTAACCCGGAACCAGAGAAACCAGCATCTGAGCCTTCAGATAAAGAAAAACCTGCTGCACCCACTGATAGCAATACTCAGTCTGGACAGCAAGCAAAGGGTTAATAATAAAAAGCAGCTAGATAACTAGTTAACTTGTTATCTAGCTGCTTTTTATTATTAGGCTATATTTTAAAATAGTAATGATTAGTAAATTGATATATAATGTAATTTAATCCATATTGTTCTAAATGGAGGTCATATTGTGAAATATAAAAAATATATTCTAATCACTCTTTGTATTATTGCAGCTGGCTGCTATTTGCTTTTTAAGGATAAAAAAGAAAGTCCAACGGATGTTCCAATTAATGCACAAGCACAAAATACTGAGAAACCTCAAACTAACACAGAAGGCCCAGCTAATACCAGCACCGACCAGCTCGAGAATGAGAATAAGCCTAAAAAAACAGATGTAACTATGATTGACACTATACCCAACAAGGTTGGAAACAGCTCTGGAAACCTTCAAAACATAGGTTTTGCAGCACAGCAGGGAAAATGGATGTTTTACACCATTCCCGATACAAGGTATCCCTATCCTTTATTTAGAGCTATGCTGGATGGTGAAACAGGTATAAAAACCTTAACAGAAAGTCAGCCCATGTCATATATAAATGTTGTAGGTGAGTGGATATATTATATAAATAAAAGTGATGAGCATGCTTATAGAATAAAAACAGACGGTACAGAAAAAAAGCTTATTATTAATGACCAAGTTACTAATCTTGTTGTAGTAGAGGATTATATTTACTATACTACTATTTTTAATGGCATATTTAAGACAAAAACAGATGGAAGCAGCAGGGAATTAATAACCAGCGAAAGGCCCTTGAGTACCCTTCTCGTACAAGACAATACAATATATTACGATGTTGATTTATCAAATAATAAGGAGCTTAAAACTGCTTTATTTAAAATCAATACAGATGGTACAAACAGAAGCTTGATTTCATATGACCTGTGCACAAATATTACAGTTCAAGAAAATTGGATATATTATATAAATGGTTCTGACAACAGCACACTTTATAAAATTAAAAAAGATGGCACAAGTAGAGCCAAGGTATTAGACGCAGCAATTATCGCTTATAATATTTCTGTAGCTGCTCTATATTATGTACCTCTCAACGATTTCGCAAACTTATATAAAATGAATATTGATGGAGGCAAAAAAATTAACCTTACTAACAACACTGGCATGCCAGTTTATGGCAGTGATAATGTAATAGGATCAATTACCAGTATAAATATAATTGATGATAATATTTTTTGTCTCGTAAACACAAACGGAAAGCTTGCTATAATACGAGTAAGCTCAGACGGCAGTCTTATTAAATTTTTAAACTAAAATAAGTGCCACCCACATGGCAAGTGGCAAGTTAAGCTATTTTAACTCAACTTGCCACTTGCCACGTGGGTGGCACTATCCTTTATTTCTTACATGAGTCTCTCTTTACAATTTCATGAGGTAACACAAAATGATGCTGAACTAGCTCAGCCCCATTTATAATCTTTATGAGCATTCTCATTCCAACTGAACCCATATCGTACATAGGCTGTACAACAGTAGTCAATTTTGGATAGAAAATTGAAGCACTGTAGATATCATTAAAGCCTGTAACATCTATGTCCTCTGGTACTCTCTTTCCTTCTTCTCTAAGTGCATTTATTACTCCCATTGCAAGCTCGTCACTTGCACAGAATACTGCATCCACATCACTATTTTTAAGTATTGCCTTTATACCTTCATAGCCGTCATTAGCTTTTAATCCGCCAAAATAGCATAGTTTTTTATCCAAAGCAATATTATTCTTTTCAAGTGCAGCCTTATAACCGTTGAATCTAAAGGCCGCAGCATTAACTGCATCCTCATGAGCTCCTACATAGGCTATTTTCTTATTGCCATTTTTCACAAGGAATTCAGTAGCATCTAAGGCTCCCTTTTCATTATCTATGGTTACGCTTGGAAAAGTATTTTCCTTATCTGTAGTTTCAACCAGTACTACTGGCATCTCTAAACTTTTAACAAGCTCTATTATAGCTGGCTCTAAGGAATTACTCATGTAAATAACTCCATCCACCATCTTTTCCTTAAGCACTCTTAGGTATTCCATTTCCTTATCCGGATCCAAGTCAGTGTTGCATAGCATTATGTTATAGTTATATATGTTAGCTACATCCTCTGCTCCTCTAACTATTTCAGGATAAAACTGATTTGATATGTCTGGAATTATAATACCAATAGTCCTGCTCTTTTGTGTCTTTAAGCTTCTTGCAACAATATTTGGTCTATAGCCAAGCTTTTTAATAGCGTCTTGTACTTTTTTCTTAGTCTCTTCATTAACTACATCTACATCATTTAAAACTCTGGAAACAGTAGCAATAGATACACCTGCTTCTTTCGCAACATCCTTAATTGAGGCCGCCACAATATCAACTCCTATTTAATATTCTTATTCCATAATTATACTTATAAAACCTTCACTTTACAAGTTAATATATACTATATTTCACATTATATTATGTACAAAATAATTAGAGAAACCTACAATATTAGGTTTCTCTAACTTCGCATCATATATACAGTGCTTACTTATTTTTCTACGCTATGCAATTTTTGAATTGTTCTTGCTCATTACTTCACTCTTTTTTTGCTTTGATATAAACCAATAAGGTACTGCTACAAATAGCGCACCACCAACTATATTTCCTAGCGTAGCAAATATAAGGTTATGAACTACTGCTCCTGCTGTTACCTGAGCACCATGTGAAAGAATTGCCGCCATTGGCAGAAGCGTCATATTTGCAACGCTGTGCTCGAAGCCTGTTGTAATAAATACAAAAATACACCAAAATATCATTATCAGTTTTGCAGTATCATCCTTTAATTTATAAAAACACCAAACTGCCAAGCAAACCATTATATTGCATAGTATCCCTCTTGCAAAAATCTGAAGTGAGCTAGGGCTTACTTTTCCATAAGCACCCTCAATAATAAACTTTCCTACATTACCTGTAGCTAAACCAGTGGCTAAAAACAACGCAATTGTCACTATTGATCCAATAAAGTTGCCTATCCAGCTGGCTGCCCATACCTTTAAGGCATCCATCCAGGTCGTTTTCTTTTCTAATGCACCTATGGTCATGACCATATTTGTGCCTGTAAAAAGCTCAGAGCCCGCTACCATAACGAGACTCAGTGCTACTGGAAAAGCAGCTCCCATAACTATCTTATATGCTGGTGAGTTTGCAGCGTGCAGATAAGCACCAACAGTAAATATAAATATATAGGATATTCCTACATACATACCTGCCAATGCAGCAGCTGTAATATATCCTGCCTTATCATTATTTAACACCTTTGCTTTCTTTTCAGCATAATGAACCACATTTTCAATTTCTGCGCTAAACATCCCTATCCCTCCTGAATTTTCTATTGAACAGAATAATTATACCATATAATACAGTTAAAATCTTATTGAAATAATTTTCAGTTTTTAGCTGTATTTCCTAGGCATTTTAATTTGAAACAGTTCATATCATCTGTATCATTTTTATTCTATCATAAAGGAGTTAGAACTCCAATGTTACTTTTTAGTAACCTCGGACAAACAGCTTTGAATATAATAGCATAGCGAGCATAAATCAAGGTAATTCTTATTTATTTGCAGTAAATTTGATCAATCATATCAGGAGGTAAAAAATCATTAATGTTTGAGTGGTTTTCAGGTTTAAATCACATAGTTCAAGCTCTCCTCGCAACATTCTTTACTTGGGGAGTAACTGCCGTAGGTGCATCCTTAGTTTTTTTCTTTAAGAATGTGAGTAAAAAGGTATTAGATGTTATGATGGGCTTTGCAGCTGGTGTAATGATTGCAGCAAGCTTTTGGTCACTGCTTGCTCCTGCCATAGATATGGCCGAAGGTTCTGGAACTCTCCCTTGGATCCCTGCAGTTACGGGCTTTATGGCAGGAGGTATATTTCTTAGATTAATAGATAAAGTTCTACCCCACCTCCATATTGGCTTTCCAAAGGAGGAAGCTGAGGGTATTAAAACAAGCTGGCAAAGAAGCGTTCTCTTAGTTCTTGCAATTACACTTCATAATATTCCTGAGGGGTTAGCT